>CAZLLV010000344.1:0-3180 GCA_964560325.1 uncultured Thermoanaerobaculia bacterium
CTCGCCCGCACCGGCGTGCGCGAGCGGGTCGTTGGCGGCCACCAGCAGGTCGAAGCGGCGGGAGAGGCGCAGGTCCCGGAGGTCGGCCGCCACCAGGTGGAAGCGGGGGCCGCCGCCGTGCCCGCGAGCCGCCGGCAGCGCGCGGGCGAGCATCTCGGCGGAGAGGTCGACGCCGGCCCCGAAGGCGAGAGCGCCGGCGAGCACCGCCGTCACCCGCCCGGTGCCGCAACCGAGGTCGAGCCCCGAGCCGCCGCGGTGCTCCGCCGCCAGGCGCTCCCAGAAGCGGTCGTCCGGCGCCTCGCGCCGCTCCCGGTCGATGAACCGGGAGACCGTTCGGTAGTAGCGTCGAACCTCCTGTTTCAGCCCGTCGGCCATGGCTTCGCTTGCATGCCGCCCCCCGCGATGATGGTACTCTTCGTGGAATCCGAGAACGCTCGGGGCACGCCCCCGTTCGATGCCGCCTGGTCCGCCAGGCCCAGAGAGGAGTGAGGGTCCGATGAAGCAGCGTACTTTTCTCGCCACGTTGGCAGCCATCCTCTGCGCGGTCCTTCTCGCGCCGGCCGGTCACGCCCAGGAACGCGACGACGACCGCGACGACGACGAGCGCAACGAGCGCCGCACCGCCCTCGCCCTCGGCGCGGGCGTCGTCGAGCCGGACGGCACCGGCGAAATCTACTACCACGGCGCCGTGCGCATCCGCCTGTTCGACGGCGAAGACGAGGGCGACGACCGCGACGAAGACGACTGGCGCTACAGCGGCGGCCGCGGCGACATCCAGGCGCACATCGAGCCCGAGATCGGCTACTGGCAGCGCGACGACGACGGGGTCAGCGAGAGCGATCTCTCCGTCGGCGTCAACGCGGTGGGCCTGATCCCGGGCCAGGTGGTCGACTACTACTTCGGCGTCGGCCTCGGCTTCCACTTCCTCGACACCCAGATCGACGGCATCGGCAACCAGCCCGATCTCGACACGAGCGACGAGGCCTTCGGCGGCAACTTCCACGTCGGCCTCGACGTGCACCTCGGCGAGCACGTGAGCGTCTTCGGCACCGGTCGCCTCGACGTCGTCGAGGGTCAGGACGAGACGCTCCAGAGCAAGGTCTTCATGGGCCTGCGCTTCGGGATCTAGACCACGCGCCTCGCACCGGTTCAGTCGTCGGCCGCGGGAGGACTCGAGCGCGCGCGCTTGATCTGCCCGCGCCGGCGCTTGGTCTCCAGGCGCCGCCGCTTCGAGCGCTTCGGCACCTTCGTCGGACGGCGCTCGGCCTCCGGCTCGAGCGCCTCGGCGAGGAGGCCGGCCAGGCGCGCCACCGCCGCGTCGCGGTTCGCCGACTGGCTCCGGTGCCGCTGGGAGGAGACCTGGAGCACCCCGGCGCGGCTGATCCGGTGGCCGAGACTCTCGCGGATCCGAGACCGCTGCTCGTCGGAGAGCGACCCGGAGGCCTCGACGTCGAAGCGCACCGTCACCCGCGTCTCGAGCTTGTTGACGTTCTGGCCGCCGGGGCCGCCGCTGCGCGAGGTGACCAGCTCGAGCTCGGAGTCCGGGATCGCCAGCTCCGGGTTGATCTCGATTCTCTCGGCCATGACGCAATCAGCGTAGCACCGCCGCGTAAACCGCCGCGTACGGAAACCCGCTTCCAGCACCAGGAGATCCTCATGCCCCGTACTCACTCCGTTTCGACCCTTCCGGCGCTCCTCGCCGCCTCGGTCCTCCTCCTCGCCGCCCTCTCCGCCCCCGGTGCCCGCGCCCAGGAGAGCGGCGTCCTCCCGGCGCCCGAGCGCGCCGAGGGGGACGGGCCGTACGAACGCCTGATCCTGCGCGGCGGCACCCTGATCGACGGCACCGGCGCGCCGCCGCTCGGACCGGTCGACATCGTGATCGAGGGCGACCGGATCGTGAACGTCGTGCCGGTCGGAGCTCCGGGGCTGCCGATCGACCCGGACGGGCGGCCCGCGCTCCGGCCCGAGTCGGCAGACGACGCGTCCACCGCCGGCGGCGCGAGCCCGCGCGAGATCGACGTCACCGGGATGTACGTCCTCCCCGGCTTCGTCGACATGCACGGCCACCAGGGCGGCGCCGCGCAGGGGACGCCGGCCGAGTACGTCTACAAGCTCTGGATGGGCCACGGCATAACCACCGTGCGGGACCCCGGCTGCGGCAACGGCGTCGACTGGTGCCTGGCGCAGAAGGCGCGGAGCGCCGCGAACGAGATCACGGCGCCCCGGATCGACGCCTACGTGGTCTTCGGCATGGGTCACGACGACCCCTTCACCGCGCCCGGCGAGGCGCGCGTGTGGGTGCGAGGCGTCGCCGACCGGGGCGCCGACGGCCTGAAGTTCTTCGGCTACCGGCCCGACGTCATGCAGGCGGCGATCGAGGAGGCGACCGAGCTCGGCCTGCGCACCGCCTGCCACCACGCCCAGCTCGCGGTCACTCGGGTCGATGTGCTCGACACCGCCCGCTGGGGGCTGAACTCGATGGAGCACTGGTACGGCCTGCCCGAGGCGCTGTTCGACGATCGCGCGGTGCAGGACTACCCCGCCGACTACAACTACTTGGACGAGTCGCACCGGTTCGGCCAGGCCGGCCGGCTCTGGGCGCAGGCGGCCGAGCCGGGGAGCGAGCGGTGGAACACCGTGATGGAGGAGCTGCTGGAGCTCGACTTCACCCTCGACCCGACGCTCACCATCTACGAGGCGAGCCGCGACCTGATGCGCGCGCGCCGCGCCGAGTGGCACGAGGAGTACACCCTCCCCTCGCTCTGGGACTTCTTCGCCCCCAGCCGCCACGCGCACGGCTCCTACTGGTTCGACTGGTCGACCGCCGACGAGATCGCCTGGCGCGAGAACTACCGGCTCTGGATGCGCTTCCTCAACGAGTACAAGAACCGGGGCGGCCGCGTGACCACCGGCTCCGACTCCGGCTACATCTACAAGCTCTACGGCTTCGGCTACGTCGAGGAGCTGGAGCTGCTCCAGGAGGCCGGCTTCCACCCGCTCGAGGTGGTGCGCGCGGCCACGCTTTCCGGCGCCGAGGCGCTCGGCCGGGCCGACGAGATCGGGTCGGTCGAGCCGGGCAAGCTCGCCGACCTGGTGGTCGTGCCGGAGAACCCGCTCGCCAACTTCAAGGTCCTCTACGGCACCGGCCACGTCCGGGTGACGCCGGAGAACGACGTGGTG
>CAZLLV010000345.1:0-4385 GCA_964560325.1 uncultured Thermoanaerobaculia bacterium
GCGGGCGGCGCCCTCGACGGCGAAGCTCGGCAGCAGGTTCGCCTGGAGCCCGGCGAACAGGTTGCCGCCGATCTCGCTCGGTCCCGGCGAGAAGTCGTAGCTGCCGATCCCGATGCCGACGAACGGCCGCCAGGTGCCGGACAGGAAGTACGCCTTGCCGTTCAAGGAGAGGTGCTCGACCTCGGCGTCGTTGCCGCCGCCGCAGTCGAAGTCCTCCTGGCCGTAGAAGAGCTCGGCCGCCCACATGGAGCCGAACCGGTACTCCAGGTCGACGCCCCAGGAGAGGTCGCCGTCGCAGCCGACCTGGACGTCCCCCTTCGGATCGTTCTGGCCGGCGTGGAGGGAGAGCGACCAGCGCGATTCGAGCTCGTCCGTGCCGCCGGCGTCCGGCACCAGCACGGTGTCGTCATCCAGGGGCAGGTCCTCGACCGGCACGTCGTCGGTGATCACCACCGAATCGGTGATCACGTGGATGTCGATCTCGGGCGGCTCGTCGCCGGTGAAGGGGATCGCCCCGGTGTAGCGGCCGTCGAGCTCGTCGTGCAGCTTGACGCGCTGGCCGTCCGAGGTCTCGGCGACGAAGCGGTTCGACCAGCCGGGCCCCACCAGGTGGCCGAACCGGGTCCTGGGGACGGCGGTGATCTGGAGCGAGCTGGCCGGCGGGTCTCCCGCGACCAGGGTCGTGACTTCGGTCCGGCCGCCGTCGGGGACCGTCCGCAGGTGCACGGTCTGGTTCTTCTGGCGCAGGAAGTCGCCGCCCCTCTCGCTCGATCCCCGGAGCGTCACCACCAGGTCGACGTTGCCGTACTCCTCGAGCACGATCTCGGTGCTGTACACGCCGTCGTCGGCCACCCGGTCGCCGCCGGTGCCGTCGTCCCGCAGAGACAGGCCGGCGGTCGTCTCTTCCAGGGCGCCGGGGTCGTCCTCCAGCAGGTTCTGGAGCTTGGCGTTGGCCGCGTCCATGGCGGCGTCGCCCGGGGTCGTCGGGGAGGTCCCCGCGTCGCTCTCGGCGAGGATCTCGCCGAGGGTGGTGGCCGGGGAGGCCACCGCCACCCGCAGGTCGGTGGGGTCGAGGCCGGTGATCGGCTGACCGAGCTCGGTGATGCGCGCCTCCACCCGGATCGGATCGCCCGGGGCGTAGCCGTCGCTCTCGGCGACTATCCGGGCGCCCACCCCCATGTCGTCGGCGAGCACCATGAGATGGAAGTCCTGCTCCGCTGCCCGCGCCTGGACCTCCACCTGCCACTCGCCGTTCAGGGTGCGCTCGAGAGTCCCCGGAGTGATGCGCCGGGTCAGGACGCCGGAGCCGCAGGTCTCGGCTCCGGGCGACCCGCCGGGGGGTCGGAAGCGCAGGCAGAAGCCGCGCCCCGGCTCCTTCGGAGTGAGCGTGGCGATCAGCGCCTGGGTGGTGGAGGTGACCGGGAAGTCGACGGTGAACGGTGCCCCGGGGGCGGCGCCGTCGAAGCCGGAGAGCACCGTCTGCCAGGTCGCGGTCTCGAGGAAGTTCTGGAGCAGCCCGCCGAAGAACTCGGAGAGCTCGGATGCGTCGTCCTCGCTGTTGAGGTAGAAGCCGCCGGTGGCGAGGGCCACGTCCTGGTTGAGCTGCTCCGCGGCCGGGCCGACACCGAGGCCGACGGTGACCGTGTAGATCTGGAAGGTGCCGAGCTGCGAGAGGTTCTGGCAGCTCGGATGGCCGGGGCAGACGACTCCCCCCGGGTGCGTGAAGACCGTCCCGGCGCCGACGTCGGCGCCGAGCCGGCGGTCGCTGTTCTGCTGGCCGTCGCTCATCAGGAGGATGACCCGGCGCCGGTTGGCCGCGGGCGCTCCGAGGTGGGCGTCGGCGGAGAACACGCCGTCGCCGATCGAGGTCGAGCCGCCCGGCGTGAGGGCGTCGACCCCGGTCTCGAGGGTCGTGGCGTTGCCCGGGTCGAAGACGTTGAGGCCAGCCCCCAGGCCGGCGAGGTCGGCGGCGTTCTGGTTGAAGGTCACCACGCCGACGTTGTCGGTGGGGGCGGCGCCGAAGTTGGAGACCTCGGTCGCCCGGACGTCGGTCAGGGTGTCGACGAAGCCCTCGACGGCGCTCTGGAGCGAGCTCATCCGGGTGTTGCCCGGGCCGGGCGGATCGGCCGGGCGCGCCTTCGCCCCCATGCTGCCGGAGCGGTCGAGCACCAGCATGGCGTCGATCCCGAAGCGGCAGGTCTGCTCCTGGGTGTCGATGCCGCCGATCTCGGCGAACGGCTCGCCGTTCGGCACCAACCGGAACGCGCCGTTGCACTCGTTCATCGCGACGTTCTCGTCGAAAGAGACCGAGCAGGCGTCCTGGATGCGGTCGGCGCCGCCGGTGACCGCGACGGTCCAGATCTCGTCCGCCGCCATGACCGTCTCGCAATTACCGTCGAAGTCCGAGGTGAGCGAGAGGACGATTCTGTAGTTGCGCCGGCGGGGGTCGCTGGCGCCCAGGCCCGAGGTGTCGGGCGGCGTGACCTGGACCAGGTCGATGCCGAAGAAGAGGTTGGTGCTGGCCGGCGCCGGCCCCGGCGACAGGTTGGGTGTCTGCTGCGGGGCGCCGGCGGGCGGGGTGATGGTGAAACCGATCGGCGACTCCGTGTCGACCTGGAAGGTCAGGCTCACCTGGGTCACCTGGAGCTGCGGCGGCGGCTTTCGCGGGACGACCAGGGTGAAGTCGCCGACCGCCGCGGCCGGCGGAGCGCAGACCAGCAGGGCAAGGAGCGCGGCGGTCCCGAGGGCTGCGGCGCGTGGGACGGCGGACGAGGTGAAGATGCGCATGGCGTTCTCTCCTTTTCGAGCAGGCTGCACGAGGGGACCCGGGTCAGGCACGGAAGGCGAAGAACTCGGCGATCGCCGGCGTCGGGTTTCCCGAGACGTTGATCCGGAGCTGGACCCGCCGCGCTCCGGCCCCGGAGGTGATCTCCACCATGTTCGGAAGATCGAAGACCAGCCGGGTGGCTCCCGACTGCTCCTCGTCGATCTCCAACGGCTGGCCGGACAGCGGGTAGGTCTGGGCGTTCGGCGAGGTCAGCGGCTGGATCGCGATCAGGTTGTCGCCCGGATCGGACTCGAAGTTGGCGCCCTCGATCACGATCGGAGTGCCGAGCTGGATCGGCGTCTGCGGCGCCTGGCCCGGCGGATGGACGCTCGTGATGGTCGGAGCGGGTGTCTCGTCGACGGAGGGCAGGAAGCGGTAGAGCTGCTGCGCCGAGGCGGCGCCGTTGCGCACCCGGACGAACAGGTCGACACCCCCCGAAGGGATGCCTCCCAGCGGCGGTACGACGAGCTCCAGGCGGCCGCTGGTGCTGGTCGGCAGGAAGGCCGACAGCGGCACGGCGGTGCCCCCGATCGTCACCGACGTCGAGGTCGGCGGGAAGGGCAAGCCGGTGCCGACGATCGCCAGCAGCCGCCCGACCTCCACCTCGCCCTGCGGCTCGAAGCGGTCGATGACCACCGGACCGCCGGGTCCCGGCCCCGGGCCGCTCGAGCCCTGGCCGGCCTCCAGCGCCGCCAGGCGGTCGAGGATCTGGTTGAAGAGGCTCGACGAGATCACCTCGCCGGGCCGGACGTGGGACTCTCCGTTGCTCATGGTCGGCTCCTCGGTCGTGCTCAGGTCGCGTCGCCTTCCCGGCGGTCCGCGAGGTTGCTGAAGTCCCACCGGGCGACGTCGAAGCGCGCCACGGCGACGGGGGGCAGGTGGCCGGAGGCGAAGAGCAGGTAGGACCGCGTGGTGGCTCCGGCGGCCCGGGCCTCCTCCTGCTGCCACGGCAGATAGAGCCACACCATCTCCGGCTCTTCCAGGTCGATCGGCTCGTAGGTGAGGGAGCGTTCGAGAACCGCGTTCACCTGCTCGCCGTTCAGGTACTCGATGGGGTCGCGGTGCGGCAGCGGATCGAAGAACGCCGGCGAGGCCCCGGGCGATCCGCCCGCCAGCGGCAGCAGCCCCGCCGGCGGCAGCCAGCGGAAACAGTCGCGGGCGCGGAGCGCGGCGGAGTTGGGCGTGTCGCGCAGCAGCTCGGCCAGGTGGTCCTGGAACTGGAAGAGGGCCGCCTCGGCCTCGCTCCGGCGGCGGCCGCTCGAGAGGGTCGGCCAGTCGGCCTCGCGAACGGGCGGCGCCGGGCGCCGGCGGACCGCCCAGAGGTCGAGCCAGGCGATGCCGTCGAGGCGCCAGTCGAGGAGCGCCAGCGGCACGTCGCAGTCGGTCAGGCGGCCGGCGGCGGCCAGGTCGTCGAGGGCGCCGTAGGCCGCCAGGGCCGGGCGGGTGGTGACGCCGCCCGGCGCGACGGTGCGGGCGAAGGGGTCGGCGTAGAAGCCGGGGAGGCGCTCGGTGCCCAGGCAGAGGTGGGCCAGGACGTTCCGCAGCCTGGAGAGCGCCG
>CAZLLV010000346.1:0-5903 GCA_964560325.1 uncultured Thermoanaerobaculia bacterium
CGTTTTTCGTGCCGGCCGGCGACCGGCCCGACTGCGGCGATAGCTGGGACATCCGCTGGTTCACGCCGATGACCGAGGTGCCGTTGTGCGGGCACGCGACGCTCGCGAGCGCGCACGCACTCTGGGAGAACGGCGAGGTGCCGAAGGGCGAGCCGATCCGCTTCCGCTCCGCGAGCGGGCCGCTCCTGTGCGAGCGGGACGACGAGGGCACGATCTGGCTCGACTTCCCGGCGCTGCCGCCCGAGGCGCTGGGGGAAGGAGCGGACGACCGGCGGCTCCACGAGACGATCGCCGCGGCGCTGGACGCCGACGTCCGGTGGCTCGGCCGCAGCCGCTTCGACCTGCTCGCCGAGCTCGGGTCCGAGGCCGAGGTACGGGCGCTCGACCCGGACCAGCCGGCTCTCGCCCGGCTCGGCACCCGCGGCGTGATCGCGACCGCGCGGGCGAACGGGGACGGGGAGCACGACTTCGTCTCCCGCTTCTTCTGCCCCGGCGTCGGCATCCCCGAAGACCCGGTCACCGGCTCGGCGCACTGCTGCCTCGCGCCGTTCTGGGGCGAGCGCCTGGGCCGCGATCACCTCACCGGCTACCAGGCGAGCCGCCGCGGCGGCACCGTACGGACCGTCCTCGACGGCGACCGCGTCCGCCTCGGCGGCCGGGCCGTGACCGTCTGGACCGGCGAGCTGCGGGCGTGATTTCGCGGTGAGCACGAATTCGCCGGTGCGCCGTGCGTACGAGAGAATGAAACGATCATGAGCACCGAGACGACAGCGCCGCTCTGTCCCCGGGACGGGAGCGAGCTCGAGCTCAGCCGGTCGGCGACCGCGGAGCTCTGGGCTTGCCCGGAGTGCCACGGCGTCCGGGTCGAGCCGACGGCGCTGAAGGCGCTGGTCGCGAGCGACGAGAGGCCGCCGCTCCGCTATCCCGAGGCGGAGGTCGAGCGGGTGGAGGGGACCGCGCTCTGCGCCTGCCCCGGGCAGCCGCTGATGAACCGGGTGGTCCGGCACGAAGACCGTCTGACTCTCGACGTCTGCCCCGAGTGCGGCGCGCACTGGTTCGACGCCGGGGAGCTTAACTGCTACCTGGCCGAGAGGGTGGACGCTGCCCGGGAGAGCCTGGGCGCGGCGCGGTCGGTTCATGCGGTGCTGCTCGAGGCGGGCCTGGGGGCGATCGTCGGCCTGCTCTTCTGGGATTGGCCGGGCTGGGGAGTGTCGTGGAGAGAGTGCCCCGAGGATCGCCCCGCGAATCCGTACGGCGACTTCTCGTCGGGCGGGGACGGCGATTGATCGCTCGCGCCCCGTGGGTCGAGCGCTCGGCGCTCTCTCTCGAAGAGCGGGGGTGGACGTGACCAGCAGATCGACCACGAACGGAGTCGCCTTCGTCGCGGGATCGACCGGCTACACCGGCCGCGCGGTGGTGGAGGAGCTGCGCCGGCGCGGGATCGAAACCGTGGCCCACGTTCGCCCCGGCTCGTCGAGCCTCGGGTCCCTCGGGCCGCGCTTCGAGGCGCTGGGCGCCCAGGTCGACACGACGCCGTGGGAGCCGGACGCGATGGCCGCGACCCTCGCCCGCATCCGGCCGACCGTCGTCTTCTCCCTCCTCGGCACGACCGCCAAGCGGGCGAAGGGCGAGGGGATGGAGGCGGAGGAGGCGTACGAGCGGGTCGACTACGGCTTGACCGCGCTGCTGATCGACGCCGCCTCGCGGCTCGAAGCGCGGCCCCGCTTCGTCTACCTCTCCTCCCTCGGCGCCGAGCCGGGGACGAAGAACGCCTACCTCCAGGCCCGGGTGAAGGTGGAGGCGAAGCTTCGCGACAGCGGCCTCCCCTGGACCGTCGCCCGCCCCTCTTTCGTCACCGGCTCCGACCGCGACGAGAGCCGGCCCATGGAGCGAATGGGCGCGATCGTCGCGGACGCGGCTCTCGGTCTCGCCAGGCTGCTGGGGGCGAAGAGATTCCGCGACCGCTACGCATCGATGGATGCAGAAACCCTCGCCCGCGCCCTCGTCGCGGCGTCCGTGGATGCGGGCTGCGAGGGGCGGGTGCTGGACGCCGAGGACCTGCGCCGGATGGCGGCGGCGGGGAAAGCGGCATCGGACGGTGAACGGGAGAGATCATGAATGGAGTGTCCGAGACCCTCCTCTGCCCGCGGGACGGGAGCCGCTTGAAGGTCCAGCGGTGGCAGTCCTCCGAGTACGCCTCCTGCCCGAGCTGCCACGGCCTGCGCGTCGAGCGCTCGGCCCTCGAGACCTGGAGCCGTTCCGGGGCGGTCCCGTCTCCCACCGCCGGGAAGCGGCCGGACGAGGAACTGGAGATCTGGGAGGGCACCGCACTCTGCTCGTGCGCGGGCCAGCCGCTCATGAACCGGGTCGTCCGCCACGGCCTCGCCATCGACGTCTGCCCGAGCTGCGGCGCGTTCTGGTTCGACGCGGGTGAGATCGAGCGGCACCTGGAGGGTGACGGGGCGGGGCGGAAGAGCGAGAGGGCGACCGGCAGCCTCCGCCGGCAACGCTATGGCGTCGAGAAAGCTCCAGAGGTCATCCTCGAGGTTCTCGGCGACATCCTGACATCGCTGTGGTGATCCACTCAGCGAGATGTTGGGCGACGTGTTGCGAGGCCGGGGCAGGTAAGGGCGGGGACCGATCGGGCGCGAGTGCCTGCGGCGGCGGGTCGGTCCGGGGGCACCCGCGCCTCCGGCACGGCAATCTACGGATCGCCCCTTCTCACCCCATCCCTCTCCTCCCCTCACGGGGCGGAGAGGGCGCCGCCCCCCGGCCCCGCGTTCTCCAGGCGCTTCTGAATGCTCGTGGGGCCTCGCCTGGGTTCGCTGCGCCGGGGATCGCGCGTGCACTCCGGCCTGGCTTGCTGGCTCGGCTTGCTCAACCGCGCTCCAGCGCGGGTGCCCCCGGACGGACCCTCGGGTTCGGTGGTGATTGTCGCTAGCGTTCGCTGAACCGCTCGACTCGTAGGGCGGGATCGTATCCCGCCGGAAGCGTCGTCCGAGACGCCCTGGCCGTTGCCTTCAACGCCCCATTTTTCGAAGAATCTCTTCGAGTTCGAGCTCAGCCGCGATCTCTTTGATCCGATCGTATTCGTAGCCAGCCCTGAGGCCCATGGACCGCGCATCTACCACAAAGCGCTCGGTGTCGCGTTCCTTGGCCGCCGCAAGGTCGCCATCCGGAGCCTCGGAGGAGTCCGGATCGCGTCTTCGCCTCTCCTCGGGGCTATCTTCGATGTCACTCATAGGACCAAGGGTACCCGAGTGGTGGTGCTATGGCGCCCGGACCGGTACACCGACCGGTCCGGCGGGTGCACCGGCCTACCCCCGAGCCTTCCGCCCCCGAGCCTTCCGCAGCTCGTCCATCAGGATCGCTCCGGCGCGCTCCAGCACCCCGGCCGGGACGGCCGCGAGGAACTGGGCGAGGGCGAGGGGACGGGCTCGGAGGTCGGCGAGCCGGGTGAGGTCGGCGGCGAGGGAGGTGTTCTCCAGCACCGGCGAGCGGACGGTGCCGACGCCCACGCCGTCGTGCATCAGGTGCAGCCGCCCTTCGGCGTCCTCCTGGAACCGGAACCGCGCTGGCCGCTCGGCCAGAGCCAGCGCGGAGGCGGCGAGGTAGGCAGAGCGGCGGCCCGTCGCCCCAGAGGCGGGTGACCCGCCAGGGGCCGGGCAGCTCCCCGTCCGGCGCGAAGGGCTCCGGCTCGCGCTCGTCGAGCGCGTCGAGGAGCTCGTCGGTGAAGGCGTTGGGGGTGGTGCCGGGAAGTCCGGCAGGGGAGGGGTTACAATCCTTCCTACGGCGTCGCATGGCTTGCGTCAAGAAAGCCTGAGGCGGGGGGACCGGGCGTGCCGGAGAAACCCGCCATTGTTTCCCAGTGGGTGCTCCACGCGGAGCGTGGAAAGTCCCACCCGTCCAAAGCCCGCCGGCAGGACGGTAGCGAGTCCCGCATGCGTTTGGAGCAATCCGAGGGTGTGAAGCCGGGAGGAGCGAGAGGGTGAGCCGTGGGATAGAGCCCCGAAAACGCGCCAGGTCGTGGTGCGCCGAAGCCTTCCTATGGGTGGAAAGCAGCATCCCGTCCGACCAGCGGCGGTGTCGGCCGGGAGCCCACCGGGGTCGATGACCAGGGCATGCCCTTCCAGGGGGAGCTCAGGAACTTGAGAGGCCCAGTCCTCTCCTCGAAAGGTGCCGGGTGGGGGACCCGGGTTAAAGAATCTCCCGGCTCGGTGGGCAGAGGCCATCCGCTTCCACCGGGAGCGAACAGAAGGATGGCTGAGAGGTACCGGTGAGCGAGGGCAACCGGAGCGAGCCGGGACGGGGGAACTGGGAGTCGTAGCGGACCATAGTACCGAGGAAGGTGGCGAACCGATGCCCAAGGGAGCCACTGGAGGGAAGGGGAAGCCGGGCATGGTGTCGGATGGAGGGACCCAGGGGAGAGACCTTGAGCTCACGAACCCTGTCACTGAAACTCCAGAAGATTGCAGCGCAAGCACGGGAGAAGTCCCGGGTCTTTACGACCCTGGCCCACCAGATCGACGAAGAGCTGCTTCGGGAGGCCCACCGACTCGTCCGCAAGGGCGGGGCGCCGGGGGCAGACGGACAGACCGGCGCGCAGTATGCGCAGGATCTGGACGCCAACCTTCGGGACCTCCACGACCGCCTTCGGAACCTGCGGTATCGGGCTCAGCCTGTACGCCGCGTACGGATTCCGAAGGCGAGCGGCGGCGAACGGCCGATCGGGATTCCCAGCTTCGAGGACAAGATCGTCCAGCGGGCGGTCGTCCTGCTCCTGTCGGCGGTCTACGAGGAGGATTTCTACGACTTCTCGTACGGCTTCCGCTCGGGTCGCGGAGCGCACGATGCTCTCGATGCCCTGTGGCAGGGGTGTATGAAGATGGGAGGCGGCTGGGTCATCGACGCGGACATTCGAGGATTCTTCGACGCGGTCGATCACGCGCAGCTGCAGAGGATTCTGCGGCGGCGGATCAACGATGGCGGAATCCTCCGGCTGATCGGCAAGTGGCTGAAAGCCGGAGTGCTGGAGGCAGGAGAGCTGTCAGGCTCCGAATCCGGGACCCCGCAGGGTGGGGTGATCTCGCCATTGCTCGCGAACGTGTACCTCCACGCGGTCCTGGATGTGTGGTTTGCGGAGGTAGTCCAACCCCGGCTCCGGGGGCCGTCGTTTCTGATTCGCTACGCAGACGACTTTCTCATCGTCTGCCAGCGCGAGGACGACGCCCGACGGGTGCTGCGGGTCCTACCGAAGCGACTGGCGAAGTACGGCCTGACCCTGCATCCGGACAAGACGCGGCTGGTGCGCTTCGTCCAAGCGCGTCGAACGAGCCCGACGAACGGTGCAACGGGGACTTTCACGTTCCTTGGCTTCACGCACCACTGGGGTCGCTCACGCCGGAAAGGCTGGATCGTCAAGCGGCGAACCGCCAGCCGGCGACTTCGAGCGACACAGAGCGCGATCGCTCGCTGGTGCCGGTCCTACCGGCACCTCCCGCTGGCCGATCAACACCGGATTTTGTCGTGGAAACTCCGCGGCCATTTCCAGTACTTCGGCCTGATTGGGAACCTTCGGGCGCTTCGAGTCGTCTATCGCCACGCCGAAGAGGTCTGGCACAAGTGGCTCAACCGCCGGGGCGGCAAACGCCTTCTGAACTGGACGCAGTATCAACGGCTCCGGAGGACCTATCCGCTCCCACGACCCCGAATCGTCCAGCGCCGAATCCGCCCGAACGCGCAGGGCAGCAACAGCCATGCACCCTGGCGTTCGACAGTCGTAGGGTGATTTCAAGGGGTTTTTGGGGGGTCCAAGAGCCGGAAATCCCCGAAAACAGGGCATTCGCCCCTCTCGCCGAGCGCCAAAAGCGTAGGCACTAAGGAAATTGTCTTTGCCCTTGACA
>CAZLLV010000347.1:0-16624 GCA_964560325.1 uncultured Thermoanaerobaculia bacterium
TCTCGCCCGACGGCCGCCGGATGGCGTACTCGAGCTCGCTCCAGGGCAACACCGAGATCTTCGTGGCGGGGGCCGACGGCTCGAACCCGCGCCGCCTCACCTTCACCAACGCCATCGACACCAACCCCGCCTGGTCCCCGAGCGGCCACGAGATCGCCTTCACCTCGAGCCGTAGCGGTCGGCCGGAGGTCTGGGTGATCGACCCGGAGGGCACCAACACCCAGCGCCTCTCCTCCGGCGGCGACTACAACGACGGCGCCGCCTGGAGCCCGGACGGTACGAAGGTCGCCTACGCCACGCGGCGCGGCGGCGTGTTCCAGATCGCGATCACCGACCGGGTCACGCTCGAGACGACGGTCGTCACCTCGGGCGGGGGCAACAAGGAGTCGCCGACCTTCTCGCCCGACGGCAAGAAGATCGCCTACACCCATTCGCTCGGGGGCGGGAGCGGGACCCAGGTCTGGGTGATCGACGCCGACGGCCGCAACCCGAGGCAGCTCACCGCCGAAGGCAACAACTTCTCCCCCGCCTGGTCTGGCTACCCGGAGTGACCCGCTCGTCACCGCGAAACAGCAGTTTCGTGGCCTTCGGCTCCTTGCGGCACCCCTCGGATTTTGTTAAGGTTACACGCGCAGTCGATCCCCTCGTACAGAAGTCGATCTCGTCGTACAACGAGCAGTTGAGCAACGTCAGGAGACACCCAGTGAAGAGCCGCAAGTGGATGGTCTGGATGGTGGTAGTGCCGGTGATGGCGATCACGCTCCTCGGATGCCCCAAGAAGCAGCCCGCGACGCAGCCGGAGGAGATTCAGGTCGACACGGACGAGATGGTCGAGATGCCGGAGGAAGAGATCGCGCCCGAGCCGACGATGACCGAGGACGACGAGGTCGCCCCGGGCCTGCCGCAGGACGTCGAGGAGCTCAACGAGTACCTGCGCGACCGCGGCCTGATCGGCGACGTCTACTTCGCCTTCGACCAGGCCGACCTGGAGCCCGAGGCCCGCGAGCAGCTCAGCCGGAACGCGTCCTGGCTGAACGAGAACCCGGAGTACATGGCGACGATCGAGGGGCACTGCGACGACCGGGGCACCAACGAGTACAACCTGGCGCTCGGCGAGCGGCGGTCCAACGCGGCGAAGAGCTACCTGGTCTCCCTCGGAGTCTCCGACGGCCGCCTCTCGACCATCAGCTACGGTGAGGAACGCCCCGTGTGCACCGAGCCGACCGAGAGCTGCTGGCAGCGCAACCGCCGCGCCCACTTCGTGGTCCGCCCCCGGTGACCGTGGCACGCCGTCTCCGCGCCACCGCGCCGGCGGTCACGCTCGCGCTCGCGGGCCTGGCCGCCGGCGGCTGCGTCTCGTCGAGCGACATCGAAACGCTCTCCGGCCAGCTCAACGACGTCCAGCGCGCGGTGCTGCAGATCCAGATGCAGGGCTCCAGCAAGGAGGAGGTAGCCTCGCTGGAGCAGTCGGTCGAGGGTCGGATGGCGCAGGTGCTCCAGTCCGAGGCCGACATGCAGGTGCGGCTGGGCGAGCTCTCGGCGCAGATCGAGCAGCTCCAGGCCAAGCTCGAGGACACGAACTACCGCCTCGCGCAGCTCTCTCAGCAGATCGCTTCGACCAACCAGGAGCTGCGGGCGTTCCGCACCCAGGCGGAGCTGGCGAGCGCCCGGGCCGAGGACGACGCGGAGGGCGAGGCGCCGCGTCCGCGGGCGCCGGGGCCGACCGACCCGGAGGCCCTCTACCAGTCGGCCTACGACGATTACCTGCGCGGCAACTACGACCTCGCGGTCGCCTCGTTCGAGGAGTATCTCGACAACTTCCCGAACACCGAGCTGGCCGACAACGCGACCTACTGGATCGGCGAGTCGTACTACCGCGAAGGCAAGTACCGGCAGGCGATCGATCAGTTCGAGCGCGTGCTGCAGCGCTACCAGCGGAGCGAGAAGGTCGCCGGCGCGCTCCTCAAGAAGGGCTACGCCTACCTGGAGCTCGGCGAGCGCGCCCAGGGCGTGGTCCAGCTCCAGTACGTCATCCGCGAGCACCCGTCGAGCGACGAGGCGAACATCGCCCGCGACCGCCTGCGGGCACTCGGGGTTGACATCGACCGGTGAGGCCGGTATAAATCTCGCCGCGTCGCACCGCGGTGCGGCGTTTTTTGCGTCTATAGAAACCAACGACGATCGCAATCAGCAGGAAGTCGACCCGACATGGCCAACATCAAGTCTGCCAAGAAGCGCATCCTCCAGAACGAGAAGCAGCGCGAGCTCAACCGGGGCTTCCGGTCGCGCATGCGGACCTCCATCAAGCGCCTGCGCGGCGCCATCGAAAGCGGCGACGCGGACCAGGCGAAGGAACTCCTGCCCGGCACCCTGCGCGTGATCGACGAGACCGCCCAGAAGGGTGTGATCCACGACAACACCGCCGGCCGCTACAAGTCCCGCCTCACCAAGGCCGTTCACGGCCTCGCCGGCTAGTGGTCCGTCACTAGAACCCTTCCAACAGATCGCTGACCATCGTCTCGGCGAAGCGCTCGACGGCGTCGCGGATGGCCTCTTCCTCGAGGTCGAGGAAGCCACCTTCGCCGAGGTCGACCTCGTAGGTCTCCCGGAAGACGTAGTTGTCGGCGCGCCAGATGATCTCGTCGCCCGGCACCCGGCGGAAGAGCACCTGGGCGGTGACCGAGATCTCGAACTCGGTGGCCCGGCCCTGGTCGTCGAAGGTGATCGGCGTCAGGCCGAAGGCGGTGACCACGCCCGAGATGTCGGCGTCCGCCGTCGGACGGTCGCTCACCACGTCGAAACGCCGCCGGGTCGTCAGCTCCTCGGCGATCGCCTCGGTCACGTACTGATCGAGCTGCTGGCGCTGCGTCCGGTTCTCGAACGGCGAGAGGTAGACCTCGCGCACGTCCTCCGGCACGTTGGTGCCACGCCCGACGAGGGAGTAGCCGCAGCCGGCGAGGCTTGCGGCAAGGGCCGCGGTCGTGGCGAGCAGGACGAGCGCCGTGGGCAGGCGCACGGGAAGCAGGGGGGAAGGAGCCTTCTCGGTCATCGGGGTCACCTCCGGGTGACGATGTTGAGCAGCTTGCCCGGCACGTAGATCGTCCGGGCGATCTCCGCACCTTCGACGTGGCGCTGGACCGCCTCGCTGGCCAGGGCCTCCTCGCGGACCGCTTCCTCTCCGGCGTCCGCGTCCACCTCCAGACGCTCCCGCAGCTTGCCGTCGACCTGCACCACGACGGTGATCCGGTCGCGCACGAGCTTCTCCTCGTCCCAGTCGGGCCAGGTGCTCTCCAGCAGGCTCCCCCGGTGGCCTCGCTCCTCCCACATCTCTTCGGTCAGGTGGGGGGCGATCGGGTGCAGGAGCTGGATCAGGGTGTCCAGCGTCGCCTCGCACTGGCGCTTCGAGGCCGTGCGCTCGTCCAGCGCCCGGGTGAGGCCGTTCAGGAGCTCCATCAAGGCCGCCACCACGGTGTTGAACTTGAAGCGCTCCATGTCCTCGGTGACCCGCTTGATGGTCGCGTGGCGCAGGCGCTCCAGGTCCGCGTCCGAGGGCGCCGTGGCAGGGGCGCCCTCCACCGCCGGCCGGCAGCGCCACAGGCGGTTGAGGAACCGGTGGGCGCCGGTCACCGCCTCGTCGTTCCACTCCACCTCCTCCTCGGGCGGCCCCAGGAAGAGGGTGTAGACGCGCTCGGTGTCCGCCCCCATCGCCTCGATCAGATCGTCGGGAGAGACGGTGTTGCCCCGGGACTTCGACATCTTCTCGATGCGCCCCGTCTCCTCGGCGAAGCGGGTGATCATGCCCTGGTTGAACAGGTTGGTGAAGGGCTCGCCGAACGGCACGAGCCCGAAGTCCCGCAGCACCTTGCAGACGAAGCGGGCGTAGAGGAGGTGGAGGATGGCGTGCTCGATGCCGCCGATGTACTGGTCGACCGGCGCCCAGCGAGCGGCGCGCTCGGGGTCGAACATGCGCTCGTCGTCGCGCGGCGAGAGGTAGCGCAGGTAGTACCAGGAGCTGTCGACGAAGGTGTCCATCGTGTCGGTCTCTCGCCGGGCGTCGCCGCCGCACTCCGGGCAGCTCGTCTCCACGAACGCCTTCGATCGGGCCAGCGGATTGCCCTCGCGCCCGGTGATCTCGACGTCGTACGGCAGCTCGATCGGCAGCTCCTCCTCCGGCACCGGCACCACTCCGCAGCGCTCGCAGTAGACGACCGGGATCGGCGTGCCCCAGTAGCGCTGGCGGGAGATCAGCCAGTCGCGCAGGCGGTAGGTGACGCGGGCGCGGCCGAAGCCCTCCTCCTCCATCCAGTCGATGAAGGCGCGGATCGTCTCCGGCCCGTCCGCCAGGCCGTCGAAGCGCGGGTCGACGCCGCGGATCTCCCCCTCGTGGAGGACCGCCTCGTCGAGCTCGTCAGGATCTTCTGGCGTGTCGTCCGTGCGATAGACGAGGCGAACCGGCAAGCCCTCCTGGCGCGCGATCTGGAGATCCCGGGTGTCGTGGGCCGGCACCGCCATGATCGCACCGGTTCCGTACTGGGGCAGCACGTAGTCCGCGAGCCAGATCGGAATCTCCTCGCCGGTCGCGGGGTTGCGCGCGGTCTTGCCGGTGTCGCGCCCCTCCTTGGCCGAGCTCTCGCCCTCGCGCTGGATGCGTGGCGTCTTCTTGACCTTCTCGATCCAGGCCGCGACCTCCTCGCGCTCCGGGTGGTCGGCGATCAGCCGCGCGGCGAGCGGGTGCTCGGGCGCGAGCACCATGAAGGTCGCGCCGTGGATCGTGTCCGGCCGGGTGGTGAAGACGGTGAGCGTCTCCGCCTCGCCGTCTCCCACCCGCACCTGGAAGTCGATCTCCGCCCCCTCGGAGCGGCCGATCCAGTTGCGCTGCATGGTCTTGACCTTCTCCGGCCAGCCATCCAGGCCGTCGAGGTCGCGCAGCAGCGGCTCGGCGTAGTCGGTGATCCGGTAGAACCACTGCTCCAGCTCCTTCTGCGCCACCGGCGTGCCGCAGCGCTCGCAGGCGTCGTCCACCACCTGCTCGTTGGCGAGCACGGTCTGGCAGCTCGGGCACCAGTTGACCGGCGCCTCCTTGCGGTACGCGAGGCCCTTCTCCAGCATGCGCAGGAAGAGCCACTGGTTCCACCGGTAGTAGCCCGGCAGGCAGGAGGTGACCTCCTTCGACCAGTCGTACAGGATGCCCCAGCGCCGGAACTGGACCTTCATCACGGCGATGTTGTTCAGGGTCCAGTCGTGGGGGTGCACGCCGCGCTGGATGGCGGCGTTCTCCGCCGGCAGGCCGAAGGCGTCCCATCCCATCGGATTGAGCGCCCGGCGGCCGCGCATGCGGAGGTAGCGGTAGAGCGCGTCGCCCAGGATGTAGTTGCGGCCGTGTCCCACGTGCAGACGGTCCCCGGACGGATACGGGAACATCATCAGCATGTAGTACTGGTCGACCGGACGGTCGAGGTCGATCTCGGCGACCCGCGACGCCTCCCACCGCTCCTGCCACTTGGCTTCGATCGATCGATGGTCGTAGCTGCTAGCCATGCGTCTTCGACTCCGTCGTCACTTCATCGTGCCGGGGAAGGTGTGCTTCTTCAACAGGCCGTCGAGCAGGCCGTTGACGAAGCGGCCCGACTGGTCGGTCGAGAACTTCTTCGCCAGCTCGATCGCCTCGTCGACCACGACGAGCTTCGGGATGTCCTCCTCGTACAGCAGCTCGAAGACCGCCAGGCGGAGGATGTTGCGGTCGACCGCGGGCATCCGTTCCAGGCGCCAGTTGTCCGCCTGCTGACGGATCAGGTCATCGATCTCTCCCGCGTGATCGACCGCCCCCTCGACCAGCGCCCGCGCGTACTCGAACGCCTCCTCCACCTCCCTGCGCCGGCGATCGCCCTCTTCGCTCGACCGTTTCGGGAGCTGCTTGCCCACCCCCGGCTTCGAACGATCGGCCTTCACGCCGTCCTCCTCGTCCCAGGCCCACTCGCCGGTCTCGGTCAGGTACGGCAGGCGGTCGAAGACCTGGAACAGCTGCGGCGGCGGCGCCTCGCCCAGGTCGTGCTGGTAGAGCATCTGGAGCGCCATCTCGCGCGCCATCCGGCGCTTCCCCACCACCTTCACGACGCACTCCGGCCGTGGGATCGCGGAGATCGGGATCGAAGGCCGGACGGCCTGGGGACAGCACACTCCATGGCGTCGGGGTTCCGGCCCGCTCCGGCGCTCACTCGCGCAGCCGGGCGAGGAGGTCCGCCGTCTCGAGGGCGGCGAGGGCGGCTTCCCAGCCCTTGTTCCCGCCCTTGCCGCCGGCGCGCTCCTGCGCCTGAGACGGCGTGTCGCAGGTCAAGAGGCCGAAGCCGACGGGCAGGTTGTGGTCGAGGCTCACACGGGCGAGGCCGGCGCTCGCCTGCGCGCAGATGAAGTCGAAGTGCGGCGTCTCGCCCCGGACCACGACGCCCAGCGCGACCAGGGCGTCGATCTCTCCGGCGGCGGCGAGCGCCTGCGCGGCGACCGGCAGTTCCCAGGCCCCCGGCACCCGGACGATCCGGATCGCCCCGGCCTCGACACCGTGGCGGGTCAAGCAGTCGACGGCGCCGCTCACCAACCGCTCGACCACCGCGCCGTTGAAGCGCGAGGCCACCATCGCCACCCGCTTGCCGGTGCCGGCGAGCCGTCCTTCGATCTGCCGTACGTCACTCATCGGAAAAGCCCTCGAGGGCGGGTCAGTATAGGGAGGCCCCCGGAGAGGTGTCAACCGCCGCCGAGAGGCCTGGCGACGCCCGCCTGCTCGAGTGAATCGCGTCCGACGGCGAGCGCCTCAGAGCGCGCCGCCCGCCGGGCCGAGGTGGATCTCTTCGACCAGGGCGGGCTCGGGGGTGTCGAGGGCGTGGAGGATCGAGCGGGCGACCTCTTCGGCCGGGACCATCCGGGAGCGGTCCCACTCGCCCGGTACGCCGTTCCAGAGCGTGGTGTCGGTCGCTCCCGGGTAGACGGCGGTGACGAGGACGCCGCTGCCGGCGAGCTCTTCGCGTAGCGACGCCACCAGCCCGCGCACCCCCCACTTGCTCGCGCAGTAGGCGCCCCAGGTGGGAAAGCCGCGCGTCGCGGCGACCGACAGGATCGGCACCAGCCGGCCCGCGCCTGCCTCCCGCATCGCCGGCAGGAACGACCGCAACAGGTGGAAGGTCCCCATCAGGTTGGTCTCCACCGTCTCCCGGAACGCCTCCGGCGAGAGCTCGTCGAGCGGCGCGACCGCCAGCACGCCCGCCGCCGGCACCACCACCGCCGGAGCGCCGTGCGCGGCGAGAAGCCCCTCCGCCACCCGATCGACCGCCGCCGCGTCCCGTACGTCGCACACCGCCACCTCCCCCTTCCCACCCGCCCCGCGCACCAGCGCCAGCGACTCCTCCAACGACTCCCGCGTCCGCCCCAGCAACGCCACCCGCCACCCCCGCCCACCCAACGCCACCGCCACCGCCCGCCCGATCCCCGACCCCGCGCCGGAGATCACGGCCAGACCGACGGTGGAAGCGGAGCTGTCAGATCGTCGCGTCATGTAAGAAGCAGGTGTCGAGCCGGCCGGGATTTGAACCCGGGACCCTCTGACTCCCAGTCGCCTCGGAAGCGGACTAGGAAGGGTCACCCGAGGTCTGTTAAAGACACCAGGCAAACGGCTCGAGGCGATCCTTCTCGTAAACCCTCAGAACGCTTGCCTTGCGATCCGTGCGCCCCATTGTAACCTCGAAGTGTGACCTCTCCGCAGCCTGCGCACCCTTTCCCGTCGGCATCTCAGTCCCAGCCCAGGAGCTCGACTCCAAGTGCCCGGGTGCAAAGGGGCGGAGGTCGACTCAGCTCTTCGCTTCTGCCGGTCAAACCACCTCTTCACTCCGTGCTCCGCTCTGGCGGTAGACGCACGGATTCATCGATTCTGTAAACTCGGGCAGTCACTAGCCATGAGCAGCCGGCGGATCCGGTAGGCGTCGGCTGCCCAGCCTGCCACAGTCCCCTCCCGAGCGGAGACGGACGGCTCCTCCATTGGTCCAGGTCTCCACCAGATCCGCGCCTTGCACCACCTCTCACCTCTTCCCGATCCGGTAGCCGACGAGCTCCGGGACCTCCTCCCGACACTGGTCCGTTGCTTGGAGCGTGCGCTGCCCGAGGACGAGATCACGATGGTGGAGCGTGATCTGAACGGACTGGCGAAGCGCGTTGGTGGCGTTGGGTCCGGGCTCACGGGCGGACGAGCCGCGTATCACCGCTCCCCTCCCACTGGCCGAGGCCGCGGTTCAGAATCTCCTGGCAGCCGAGCGGCCGGAGGAGCTTCTTCGGCATGACCGCCGGTTCGAGAGCCCTCTTCCCGCCCGGCTGTTGATCCGCCGGGCTTGCGCCGCCGGGTCGGTGGATGCCCTCGAGGCCCTGCGATCGGCGGAGCTGGCGGTTCGCGTTGCGGGGCGGGTCGATCCTGTGGATTGGGGAGCCGAGGCCGTCACCGCGGTCCGGTGCGAGGCTCGGGCTGCCCGGGTGGAGGCGCTCCTCCACCTCGGCGACTTCAGCGGGGCGTCAGGCGAGGCGCGGGAGCTGCTCGCCGAGGCGGACGAGCGGCTCGGTGCGCGTTTGCGGGGGGACCTCCACCTGCTCGGGGCGCTCGTCGCTCGGCGGTGCGGGGAGATCGAGGAGGCCGCCGGTCGGTTGATGACGGCTCGGGGTTTCTACGAGCGGCTCGGGGACGAGGCGCGGCTGGGGCGGGCGCTCCTCCAGCTCGCGGAGGTGTACCGGGAGCACGGGCAGGTCGACCTGGCGGTGGAGTCGACGCGTCGGGCTGGAGGCTGCTTCGAGCAGGCGGGCGACCGGGGGTCGGAGCGGTACGCCCGGCACAACCTGGCGATCTACCTGTGCGATGCGGGGCGGCCGTTCGAGGCACGGGCGGAGCTGGAGCGGTCGCGGATGCTTTGGGACGAGGAGGTGGATCCACACGTGCGGGCGAGCTCGCGGTGGGTCGAGGGGCGGATTCACGAGGAGATCGGCGATGTCTCGAGGGCCGAGGGGCTGTATCGCCGGGTGCGGAAGGAGCTTCTGGAGTTGGGGGCGGTGGGCGAGGCGGTGCGGGTGGGCCTGGACCTCGTCGGGCTTTGGGTCGAGAACGAGAGGTATGCGGACGCGGAGCGGGGCGCGAGGTGGCTCGAGGTGCTGTTGGGTTACGAGTCGGACTTGGCGGAGGTGCGGGTCGAGCTCGTCGGGCTTCGGGATGGGCTTCGTGAGCCCGAGACGCCGGGGGGAACTGCTCCGGCGGCTCGGAAGGATTCGGGGGCTGGTGCCTGGGAGGTGACGATGCCGCTTTGGGGGCGACTGCGCCAGACGTTGAGCTCCTAGCCCGCTCGTCCTGCTTGTGCGCGGGCCTCTGTTCCCGGCTCAGCGGTTCGACGACCAGCATCGGCAGCCGCCGCCCCTCGTTGTCGCGTTGGTCAATCACAGATCATGTCGAGCGGTTGGCGGGGCTCGCAGGTCGGCCCTTGCCAGGCGCCGCTCAGTCACGCTTCCTTCGCCCGTTGCTTTGCGTTGCGAACCTGCGTCACGAACAGCTCGATCACCTGGTGTAGGCCATCGCTGCCGCCTGCGATGAGTCCCGCTGTCAGGACGACCCAGTGAACACGAGCCGCTGCGCCTCCCGCAGGGCAAGCTGGTGCTGCGAGCGGTGTGAGGCACCGGCGTTCGTAGTGATCCTGGGCCGGGCCGGCGTCTCGCTGGTTCCGGCCCTTGTTCCTGGGCGCAGCTCCCGTTGCTACGACCAGGAGCTCTTCGTCATGAGTGTCTCTGCAGAGTAGGTCATGACGTTGTATTGACAATCGGGTGATCAGCTGTCATCTTCCGTGGGATGACGACGAAGTCGAGCCAGATTCAGATCCGGGTCTCGCCGGAAGAGAAGGCGAGCCTCGAAGACCTGGCCCGCCGGGCCGGTCAGGGTGTGTCGGCGTACGTGCTGTCCAGGGCTCTGCCTTCGGCCCGGGTGCGGTTCGAGGAGCTCACGGAAGCGCTTGCCGAACCGGAGAACCGCCGCTTCGCCCTCGCCGAGCTCAACGACCTCCTGACCGGTCTGGCTCCCGCCGAGCTTCGGGAGGCGGTCGCCACGGCGCGTCTCGGCGAGCTCTCGCCCTACCTGGAAAACTACGTGGCGGCCATGGTGGAGCTGGCGTCGCAGCGCGCGGGTGTGGCACCGCCCGCCTGGACCCGCGACGTCCTCCCTCTGGAGGAGCCTGCCTTCGCCACGGACCTGCCCGGGCTCAGGCTCCATCTGCTGCGCTCGTCGCCGGTCGCCTTCAAGCGGCGCAACCTCTTCGTGGACGCCAGTCTCGGGGACCGGGTTTGAGCCCGCCGGGGGAGTTCGGTCTCTCCCGGGAGCAGATCCTGCGTCTCTTCGAACGGCTCGACGAGGAGCTGGCCCGGGAGGGCGCCGAAGGCGAGCTGTATCTCGTCGGGGGCGCCGTCATGTGCCTCGCGCTCGAGGCCCGAGACGCCACGAGGGATGTCGACGGGGTCTTTCGACCGAGTCGGCTCGTCCGGGAGGCGGCGCGCCGGGTGGCGGCGAAGGCGGGGGTGCCGGAGAGCTGGCTCAACGATGCGGTCAAGGGGTACCTGAGCCCCCGCGGCTCGTTCGATCGCTATCTGGAGCTCCCGCACCTCCAGGTCTTCGTCGCGCACCCCGCCTACTTGCTGGCGATGAAGTGCGCCGCCATGAGGCTGGGAGAGGAGTTCCACGACCTGGACGACGTGCGCTTTCTCCTGCGGTACCTCGATCTCTCGACCGTGGACGAGGCGCTGGCCGTCGTCACCCGGTACTTCGACGAGGACCGGCTGCCCCCGAAGACCCGCCTGGCGCTCGAAGAGCTGCTCCCTGGAGGCTCCGGGTCCGGGTGAGCTCGAGCCGTCTCCTCGGAGACGGCCTCATCGAGAAACAGAAATTGCGCCCGGCACCTCCTCGGCCACCGTCGTTTGTGCGCGTGTTGTTCATACAGAGTCTGGCGAAGGGAGATCCACTGGCTGATGTCAGTGGATCAAAGTGGTCGGGACGCCGGGATTTGAACCCGGGACCCTCTGACCCCCAGTCAGATACGCTACCAGGCTGCGCCACGTCCCGACCGATGGATACGCCTTCGACTCCTTCGATCCACGCGCGCTAGGCGGTTGGGGGCTCTCGATCGAGGAGGGCCAGGATCTCCTTGGCGTCGTCCAGGACGCCTCGGATCTCCCCGCGCATGAGTTCTATCCGCTCGGCGGCGCGGGTGTCAAGGCCGTCCGCTCCGTCGCCGCCCGCGCCGTCTCCGTCCGCCCCGGCGCCCGGACCGCCGGCCGCGAGCTCGGTCTCGAGCCGCTTCTTGGCGCCGGCGATCGTGAAGCCCTCGTCGTAGAGGAGCTCCTTGATTCGGCGGATCAGCGCCAGCTCGTCCTCGCTGTAGACCCGCTGGCCGGAGCGCGACTTGTTCGGGGAGAGCTCGGGAAACTCGGTCTCCCAATAGCGCAGCACGTACGGCTGGATGTCGAGGAGCTTGCAGGCCTCCCCGATCTTGTAATAGAGCTGCTTCTGTTGCTTCTTGGCGGGCATCTAGAGCCTTCGCTCGCGCCTACGAGTCTTTCGGGCGTGCGTCCTTGCGCACCGGCCGCACCAGGCGGCGCGCCGGCCGGAACGACAGCCCCTTGTGCGCCGGGATGAACAGCTTCTCGCCGCTCGTCGGGTTCACCCCCATGCGGCCGGGCCGGTCCTGGACCTGGAAGGTCCCGAAGTTCTTGATCTTGACCGGCCGTCCGTCCCCGAGGGTGGTCTTGACGGTGCCGAAGATCGCTTCCACGACCTCCGTCGCTTCGCTCTTGGTCAGCCCGCCGTGGCGGCGGTAGACCACGTCGATCAGGTCGGCCTTGGTCAGGCCCTTTCGCTCCGGCATCTCTTTCGTCGACACGTATCGCTCCGCGAACGGTTGAGGCCGCTCCTCCCCGCTGAACTGAAAGAAGTGTGTGAAGTATAGGCTACGAAGTCCGCATCACACAAGGATGACGACAGGGCCCGAAGCATTTCGTGGACAGCTCGATTCGTTCACGGCGGCGGCTTCTTGCGGCCTCGGATCACCAGGCGCACCGGCACGCCGGGGAGCGAGAGAACCTCGCGCACCTGGTTCTCCAGATAGCGGCGATAGTTGTGGCCACGCGGAAGGGTCTTGTTCGCGAACACCATGAAGGTCGGCGGGCCGGTGCTCACCTGGGTCACGTAGTAGATCTTCCACGGCCGGCCGTCGATCGCCGGCGGCTTGCGGCGCCGGATCGCCTCGTCGAGCAGCTTGTTCGCGTCGCTGGTCGAGAGCTCCGTCGCGTGCGCCTCGAGCGCCCGGTCGATCGCCGGGAAGAGCTTGTCGATCGCCCGGCCGGAGAGGGCCGAGACGTTGACGCGCGGCGGGTTCGAGAGGAGCTCGTCGAGGCGCGGGTAGGTGTCGTCGAGGCGCTCTCTCCCCTCCTCGTCGAGCAGGTCCCACTTGTTGATCGCCACCACCGCCGCGCGCCCGAGCTCCCAGGCGCTGCCGGCGATCGCCAGGTCGCCGCTCGTGACGCCCTCGGTGGCGTCGATCACCAGGACCACCACCCGCGAGCGCTCGATCTGCCGGCGGGCCATCATCACCGCCAGCTCCTCGGTCGCCTCCGAGACCTTGCTCCGGCGCCGGATGCCCGCGGTGTCGACCAGCAGGTACTCCCGCTCGCCGCGCCGGATCAGCGTGTCGACCGGATCGCGCGTGGTGCCGGCGATCGGCGAGACGAGCGCCCGGTTCTCGCCCGCGATCCGGTTGAGGAGCGACGACTTGCCGACGTTCGGGCGGCCGACGATCGCGACCGCCGGCGCGTCGGAAGCGGCCATCTCCGGCAGCTCGGGGAGGGCGTGGCGGATCGCTTCGCGCAGGTCGGGCACGCCGCCGCCGTGCTCGGCCGAGACCAGGATCTGGGGGTCGATACCGAGCCGGTAGAACTCCGTGAAGCGGTCCCGGCCTTCGTTCGTGTCCCCCTTGTTGACGACCGCGATCGCCGGCTTGCCGGTCGCCCGCAGGTGGCGCCAGACCACTTCGTCCGCGGACGTCAGGCCGGCCTTGCCGTCGAGGACCAGGAGCAGCAGGTCGCTTTCGGCGACCGCGGCGTCGACCTGCTCGCCGAGCCCGAGGGGGTCGTCGCCCGGCACCAGGCCGCCGGTGTCGATCACCTGGACCGCGCCGCCCAGGGGGCCGTCACCGATCTCGGCGAGACCGGTGATGCGGTCCCGCGTGACGCCGGGCCGGTCGTGGACGATCGCCTGCCGCCGGCCGACCAGCCGGTTGAACAGGGTCGACTTGCCGACGTTCGGGCGGCCGACGATCGCGACCGTGGGAGTGACCGCCATGCTCGCTCCGTCCCTACTCGAAGGTCTCTTGGAGCTGACGGCCGAAGACCCGCCAGCGGCCGTCTTCGCGCTTGAGCTGGTACTTGACCCGGTTCGCCTGGTCCTCGGTCTCGCGGACCACGGAGTCGCTGCCGGCGGCGAGCACCCGGAGGTCCCACACCTCGACCGTGGTCACGAACGCGTTGACCGCGCTCCAGGTCACCACGTCCTCGACCTCCAGGCTCTCGAGCTCGGGCGACAGCACGCTCCCCTGCTTGGCCAGGTCGCGGACCCGCTTCTTGATCGTTTCGCGCTCCTTGAGCGTCGTGTAGGGCACGAGCGGCGCCATGTCCCCGGTCCGGTACGCCTCGGACATCTTCGGCAGGTACTCGAGGAGGAAGGCGTGCACCTCCTCCCGGTCGGCCGCGGCCTCCTCGGCGCTCGGCGGGCCGCAGGCGACGGCGAGGACCCCGGTCGCTCCGACCGCCAGGAGGGCCGCGAGGGCGATCCGGCGGGCGAAGGCGGTCGGGATGCGTCGTGCGGACGGATCGTTCATGGCGTCATCCTCTCCTGCGCTGCTGGCGCTGGCGGTCGCGCCGGCTGCCGCTGCTCTGCTCGCCGCCCGCCGAGCCCGGCCGGGTCGGCCGGCCGGGCCGGCCCGCGGCGGGCTCCGGCTCAGTCGCCGGCACCAGGTCGAGGCCGCGGTGGCGCATCGAGACCCCCTCCAGCCGGACCTCGATCGGGTCCGCGAGCTGGAACACGCGGCCGTGGTCGGCACCCACCAGCCGGTGGGCCTGCTCCTCGTAGACGTAGTAGTCGTCGCCCAGGAGGCGGATCGGCACCAGCCCGTCGACGTAGAGGCCGTCGAGCTGGACGAACAGTCCGAACGGCTGCACGCCGGTGATCCGCCCGGAGAAGGTCTCCCCCACCCGCTCGGCGAGGAAACGCACCTTCTTCCACTGGAGGAGCTCGCGCTCCGAGTGCTCGGCCCGGCGCTCGGTGAAGCTCGTGTGCTCGGCGATGCCGGGCAGGCGCTCGGTGAGGAGCTCCTCCTCCCTCCCGCCCCGCTCGCGTCCGTAGAGGAGCGCCTCGAGCCCCCGGTGGACCACCAGGTCGGGGTAGCGCCGGATCGGCGAGGTGAAGTGGGTGTAGTAGCGCGAAGCGAGCGCGTAGTGCCCGCGGCACTCCGGGGCGTAGAGCGCCCGCTGCATGGTGCGCAGGACCACGGTCGAGACGAACGGCTCCTCGGGCGTCCCCTCGACCTGCCGGAGCACGTCCTGGAGGGCGCTCGGGTGCAGGTTCTCGAGGTCGCCGCGCAGGGTCACGCCGACCGCCTGGAGGGTCTCCTTCAGGCCGATCAGCTCCTCGCGCCCCGGCGGGTCGTGCACCCGGTAGAGGGCGGGCACCTCGTGCCCGACGAGCTCGGAGGCCACCGCCTCGTTGGCGGCGATCATGAACTCCTCGACGATCCGGTGGGCGACGTGGCGCTCTCCCGGCTTGATGCCGACCGTATGGCCGTCGGTGTCGAGGATCACGTCCCCTTCGGGCAGGTCGAAGTCGATCGAGCCGCGCCGGGTGCGCTCGGCGAGGAGGATCTCCATCAGCTCCTTCATGACCCGCAGCATCGGGAGCACCGGCCCGTACTCGGCCTCGTCACCGTCCGCCGGCTCCTCGAGGAGCCGGCGGACCTCGTCGTAGGTCATCCGGCGGTCGCTCCGGATCACCGTCTCGGCGAATCTACGCTTGGTCACGTTGCCTTCGCGGTCGACGTCGAGGAAGGCGGACTTGGCGAGGCGGGGCACGTCGGGACGGAGCGAGCAGAGGCCGTTCGAGATGTGCTCGGGCAGCATCGGCACCGCGCGGTCCGGGTAGTAGACGCTGGTGCCCCGGCGGTAGGCCTCGAGGTCGAGCGGCGAGCCCTCCGGCACGTAGTGGGAGACGTCGGCGATGTCGACGCGCAGCCGGAAGCCCGACTTCTTGCGCTCGACCGACACCGCGTCGTCGAAGTCGCGGGCGCTCGCGCCGTCGATCGTGATCGTCAGCACGTCGCGCAGATCCTCGCGCCCGGCCCAGTCGTCGGGCGTCGGATCCTCGGGGCGCTCCCCCGCCTCGGCCAGCACCTCCGGCGGGAACTCCTCCGGAATGCCGAAGTGGCGCAGCACCACCTTCACGTCGACGCCCGGCACCTTCGGGTCCCCCAGCACCTCGACGATCCGGCCGCGCGGATGGCCGGTGTTCGAGCGCGGCGGATCGACCGCCACGACCACGAACTCCTCTTCCGAAACGTCCTCGCCCGCGGTGATCTCGAGGTCGAAGTCGGCCTTGGAGTCGAACGGCACCAGCCAGCGGCGCTCGTCCCCCCCGTCTCGTGAATCCCGCTCCACCGTCCCGACCATCGTCTGGTGACGGCGGGTCAAGAGCTTGACGACCGACGCCTCGGGCAGCCGATCGCCCCCCTTGCGCCGACCCTTGGGCTGCCGGCCGTGCGGCTTCGCGAGCACGAGATCGCCGTCCATGGATCCTTTGACCAGCTTGCGGGGTACGAAATATCCCGCCTCGCCCCGATCCCCGGTCAGAAGCAGCGCGTCGCCGCCGGCCAGGCGCTTGACCCGGCCGGTGACCATGTCGGTGTTGCGCAGGGTGTACCAGCGCCCCGACCACTCGACCGCGCGGCCGTCCGCCTCGAGCTCGGAGAACGCCGCGCGCACCCGCTCGGGGCCGGCGTCGACCCCTTCCGGCAGCTCGAGCGATTCGAAGACCGCGTCGGCCTCCCGTCCCTTCCTGCCGGCCCCTTGGAGGACCCGGAAAACGGCCTCGCGCAGAAGCCCTTCCGTGCCCGGCTGTTGCGTTGACACTCGTACCTCCCTCTCGTACAATCCGTCCGCCCGCGAAAGTGGCGGAATTGGTAGACGCGCAAGATTCAGGATCTTGTCCCGGCAACGGGGTGGGGGTTCGAGTCCCCCCTTTCGCACCACTCCTTCGATAGTCCCGAGCGGCCTTCGTCACTCCTAGGGCCGATCCGGTTCCTGGGCCAGGAGCAGGGTCGCCTCGGCGACCGGCGCTCCGTCTTTCTCGAGCCGGCACCGCACCTTGATCGCCGGCCCGAATCGGCTCAGGAGCTCGGCGCTCGCCGCCAGGCGGTCGCCGGCCTGGATCTCGGCCAGGAGCCGGGCGTCCTCGATCCCGGCGAGGTAGACCCGTGCGCCCGGCTCCCCGCCCTCCTGCTGCGGCAGGGCGGCCAGAGCCGCCTGG
>CAZLLV010000348.1:0-28773 GCA_964560325.1 uncultured Thermoanaerobaculia bacterium
AGGTAGAGGCAGACCTGGGCGAGGGCGAGCTCGCCCTCGGGGCTCCCCAGGCGGTGGTAGGCGTCCCAGCCGGCGAGCGCCTGGGGCAGGGCCGCCGGGTCGGCCAACCCCACGTCCTCGCTCGCGAAGCGGACCATCCGCCGGGCTAGGTAGAGCGGGTCCTCCCCCGCCGCGAGCATCCGAGCGAGCCAGTATAGAGCGCCGTCGGGATCGCTCTCCCGGAGCGACTTGTGCAGCGCCGAGATCAGGTTGAAGTGCTCCTCGCCTGCCTTGTCGTAAAGCAGCGTCTTGCGGCGCTCGACCCGGCGGACGGCCTCGGCGTCGAGCCGCGGCGCTCCGCCCTCCCCGGCGGCCTCCCGAGAGCGCTCGACCGCGTCCGTCGCCGCGAGCTCCAGCAGGTTGAGCGCTCGGCGGGCATCGCCCGAGGCGAGCTGGGCGATCGCTTCGAGCGCCTCCGGCTCCGCCTCGACCTTCAGCTCCCCCAGCCCCCGTTCCGGCTCGGCGAGCGCCCGGGCGAGCAGCCGGGTCAGCGCTTCGGTCGAGAGCGGCTCGAGCACGACCACCCGGCAGCGCGAGAGCAACGCCCCGTTGAGCTCGAACGACGGGTTCTCGGTGGTGGCGCCGACCAGCACGATGTCGCCGCGCTCGACGTAGGGCAGGAAGGCGTCCTGCTGCGCCCGGTTGAAGCGGTGGATCTCGTCGACGAAGAGGAGGCTGCGCTGCCCCGTCGCCTTGCGGATGCGCGCGGCCCCGGCCATCACCTCCTTGACCTCTTTGATGCCGGAGGTGACCGCCGAGAACTGGACGAAGCGGAGCGCCGTGCGGTGCGCGATGATGTGCGCCAGGGTGGTCTTGCCGGTGCCGGGCGGCCCCCAGAAGACGAGCGAGGGCACTCGCCCCTCGTCGATCGCCCGCCGCAGGAAGCTCCCCTCCCCCACCACCGCCTCCTGCCCCACCACCTCGGAAAGCCCCGCCGGCCGCATCCGCTCCGCCAACGGCGTCCCGGCGGGCGCCGTCCCGCCGCCCTCGCCCGCCTCGGACGGCGGAAGCTGATCGTCGAACAGGCTCAACCGCGTTCCAGCGAAGCCACCACCGCGTCCGCGAAACCGGAGGTCGACGCCTCGCCGCCCAGGTCCTTCGTCAAGATCTTCTGCTCGACCACGACGTGGCGCAGGGCCTGCCCCACGCGGCCGGCGACCTCCATCTTGCCCATGTGCCGGAGCATCAGGATCGCCGAGCGCATGAGCGCCATCGGGTTGGCGACGTTCTGCCCGGCGATGTCGGGCGCGCTGCCGTGAACCGCCTCGAAGACCGCGCCCTTCTCGCCGATGTTCGCCCCCGCCACCACGCCCAGCCCGCCGACGAGCCCGGCCGCGAGATCGGAGACGATGTCGCCGTACAGGTTCTCGAGCAGCAGGATGTCGTAGTCCTCCGGCCGCAGCACGAGCTGCATGCAGAGCGCGTCGATGATCCGGTCGTCCGCCTCGATGTCCGGGTAGTCCTTCGACACCGTCCGGAAGCACTCCAGGAAGAGGCCGTCGGAGAGCTTCATGATGTTCGCCTTGTGGACGGCGGTGACGCGCTTCCTGCCGTTGGCGCGCGCGTACTCGAAGGCGTACTTGGCGATGCGCGTCGACGCCTTCTCGGTGATGATCTTCAGGCTCTCGACGACGCCCGGCACGACCGTGTGCTCGAGGCCGCTGTAGAGCCCTTCGGTGTTCTCGCGCACGACCACCAGGTCGACGTTCTCGAAGCGGTGGGGGATTCCGGGGAGCGTGCGCACCGGGCGCACGTTGGCGTAGAGCACCAGCTCCTGGCGCAGCCGCACGTTGACCGACTTGAAGCCCTTGCCGACCGGGGTCGTGACGGGGCCCTTGAGGGCGATGCCGTTCCTGCGGATCGACTCGAGGACCTGCGGCGGCAGCGGGTCGCCGTGTTTCTCGATCGCGTCGGCGCCGGCGATCTGGACGTCGTATTCGAAGTCGGCGCCGGCGGCGTCGAGGACCCGGCGCGTCGCCTCGGTGACCTCGGGACCGATTCCGTCGCCCGGGATGAGTGTGATCGTCGTCGTCATGGCCGGGCGAGTATATGGGCTGGGCGGGCGTTACAACCTGGCCAGGTCGACCAGCCCCTCGCCGGAGAAGACCTCCGAGAGAGCGCGCACCGAGGCGCCCCGCTCGTAGTCGAAGCAGAGGTCGCCGCGGTCGAGGCGGCCGGGAGTCCCGCGGTCGCGGTAGAGCACCACCACCCGTGGCCCCGCCCGCACCAGGTCGCCCATCCCGACCGCTTCCGCGCTCCCGCCGTCGTCCGACCACTCCGGCCCATCGTTCAGGTCGACCGAGGTCCACTCCAGGCTGCGGCGGCTCTCGCCGCCGGCCCGGATCACCTGCCCGACGAGCTGTACGCGCGAGAAGGCGAGGCGCTGCCGGGCGAGGGCGCTCAGGCGGGCGGTCAGCGCCGGATCGGGAGAGGGCGGCGGTTCGAGCTGGGTGAGGCCGAAGGCGAGCGAGGCCGGTCCCGCGGCGCCCGGCAGCGCCGCGTACACGGTGGGGAACCGGTCGACCGCTTCCGGCAGAGCGTCGGCGCCGATCGAGACGAAGCGCTCCTCGGCGGTGAGCGCGTCCTCGTCGGCGAACAGCTCGATCCGCACCTGGAAGCGCTGGGTCCCGAAGGCGCGTTCGCCGGCCGCCACCTCCTCGCGCGCCAGCGCGTCGCTGAACTTCGGGTCGAGCCGCCCCTGGACGCTCCAGTCGGAGGGCCACTCGGGGCGGAAGAACTCGGTGAAGTGGAAGCGGTCGAGCTGCGCCGCCTCTTCGATCTCGACGTAGGGCGAAAAGCCCTCGACCGAGAACCAGAAGACCCTGAGCGCCCGCTGCCGGTCCCAGGGGCGCAGCGTCTCGTCCGGCACGCGCTCGCCGCCGATCTCGAGCGCCGGCGCCCGCGTGTAGTAGACCGGCTCGCCCCCGCGGTCGCGCGCCTCGAGCACCGCGTGGAGAGTGAACTCGCCGCCCGCCTCGATCTCCACCGGCCCGACGACGGCCACCTCGGCCCCGGCCGGCATCACCGCCACGTGGGAGCCGATCAGCTCGGGCGCCAGGCTCTCTTTCGCGGCCGGCCAGAGGGCGAACGCCAGGACCACGACGGACACGACCGCGCCCACCGTCCAGAGGATCTTCTTCTCGGCCGACACGGCGGGATCAGCGGACCGGCTCGAGCTCGGCGAGCCGAGCCACCACGTCGCGGTAGTTGGTGTTGATCCCGTAGAGGTCGACGAAGGTGTGGTAGGCGGCCATCCGGTCCCCGGCCGACACCAGCGCCTCGCCCAGGTCGTAGAGCAGGCCGGAGCGGTCGTCGTCCGAGATGTCGGGGGCGTCGAGCCCGCGCTTGTACCACTTCACCGCCAGCTCCGGGAGCCCCTTCTCGGTGAAGCAGAGACCGAGCATCGAGGCGCACGAGACCACGTAGGCCGGCTCGCGGGCGGCGAGCTGGAACTCGCCGATCGCCTCGTCGAGCAGCCCCATCTCCCGATAGGCGATCCCGAGGTTGTAGTGGGTATCGAAGTCCTCCGGAGAGAGGTTCTCCGCGACCCCGCGCTTGAACCCCTCGACGATCTCCTCGAGCGACTGCTCCCCCGCCTCGACCACCACCAGGTCGTCGTCGATCCCCTCCTCGGCCGAGAGCTCCTGCTCCAGCTCGGCGCCGAGGTCGAAGAAGTCCGCATCCTCGGCGAAGGCGTCGTCGTCGGCCGGCGGCGCCGCGGCGACCTCGTCGAGCCAGCTCACGCCGGTGTCTTCGAGGCTCGCCATGGGCTCGACGGATTCGGCGGACGTGGCGGACGCGGCGGACGCGGGAGGGAGCTCGGCGGGGGCGCCCGTGCTGACGTCGATCTCGGCGCGCAGGCTGTCGCCGAGAGCGCGGAGGGGGTCGACGCGGGCTCCGGCCGCGGGGGGCGGAGCGGGCGCGGCGAGGGGCGGCGCCGGCAGGGGCTCCGGCGGCGGCGCGGCCGGCTCGGCGGCCACGGCATCCGACGGCTTCTTCTTGCGGCGGAGGAACTGGCCGGAGAGCTGTGCCAGGATCGAGTCGACGTCGCGGCGGGCCCGGGGCGGTGCCGCGGGCGGCGGCTCTTCGACCGGCGGTCGTTGCTCGGGGACCGGGGGCACTTCGACCGGCGGCTCTTCCTCGACCTCGGGCTCCTCCACCGGCGGCTCTTCTTCGACCTCCGGCGGCGGCTCGATCTCCCGCGCGGCGGTCGCCGCCACGGCGGGCGCTTCGGGCTCCGGCGCGACCAGCAGGTCGTCGTCCAGATCGAGGTCGAGATCCTCCTCCGTGATCGGCGCTGGCCCGGCAAGCTCGGCGAGCTCGGCCGCGGGCTCCCCCGGCTCTTCGGCGGGCTCGGCGGCGGCCTGTGCGTCCAGCCCGACCGGCGCCTCGATCCGCGGCGCGCCGTCCTCGTGCACGGTGTAGCCGCTTTCGACCAGCCGCTCGCGCAAGTCGGGCCAGATCTCCTCGTCCCCCAGCTCGGCGGCGATCTCGGCCATCCGTCCGGCGACCGCCACCACCCGCTCGTGCCGGCCGGCGTCGAGATGGAGGCCGACCATCAGCGAGTAGCCTTCGAGGTTGCGCGGCTCGCGCTGGAGGAGCTCGGCGAGCCGCTCGAGCGCCTTCTCCACGATGCCGTAGCGAGCCAGCACCTCGGCCTCGGTGAGGAGATCCTCCACCTCGTCCTCGCCGTGGGCGTGGACCTCGGCGGCGGTGCGCTCCAGGAGGTCGTGGTCGATCTCCGGCGGGGCCTCCTCGGCGAGGTCGAGCTCCAGCTCGAAGGTCCCGGTGCCGGTCTCGACCAGCTCGCCGCCGACCGCCTCGTCTCGCGCCTCCTCCACCTGCGGCTCCGTGCCGGCCGAGGCCTCGGCCGGCGGCGGGGCCCCGGGAGCGGCCGGCGCCTCCGCCTCGCTCCACGCGGCGCCCCGGCGGCCCCGGTCTTCCATCATGTCGGCGGGCGGCGTCACCAGGCTCGACGAGGTGTCGTCGTCGAGGTCGAGGTCGAACTCGAACGCCTGCGGCTCCAGCGGCTCCAGCGGCTCCAGCGGCTCCAGGTCGTCGAGCTCGAGACCGTCCGGCGGCGCCGGGGCGGGGACCGCCTCCTCGGCCGGCGGCTCGGAGACGGCGGCTTCCGCCTGCGCGATCGCCTCCGACACGTCGACGGTCGCCGGATCGTCGAGCAGCTCGACCGTGGGCGGCTCCGGATCGGCCGCGGGCGGCTCCGGATCGGCGGCCGGGGGTTCCGGCGCCACGGGCGGGCGGCTTTCGAGGCCGGCGATCTTCGCCACCCGCTCCGCGTTCGGGTTGCGGTCGGCGGCGAGCGACAGGAAGCTCGCCGCCGCGGCCACGTGGCCACGCTCCTTGAGCTTGAGGACCGCGTCGGTGACGAAGCCCAGATCCTCGGCATCCACGTCGAGGGCGCGCTCGTAGACCCGCGCCGCCTCGACGCCCCGGCCGTGCTCGAGCATCAGGTCGGCGATCGCCCGGTAGGCGCCCATCGCTTCGGCGGTCCGACCCTCCTGCTGGTAGAGCTCGGCCAGCTTGACCTGGTGGGAGGGATCTTCCGGCTCGAGCTCCGCCATCCGGCGGTAGATCGAAATCGCCTGCCCGATGCGGTCGTGCTTGAGGTAGTAGTCCGCCAGGACCTGGTACTGCGTGCGGGCTTCGTTGACCAGCCCCTGGCGGTGGTACAGGTCGGCGAGCTGCTCGTAGACCTCGAGGAGGGTGGGGTCGATCTTGATGATCTTCTTGTAGATCGCGATCGACTTGACGAAGAAGCCGTCCTCGGCGTACTGCTCCGCGATCTGCGTGAAGAGGTCGATCGCCTCGCTGTTCCGGTTGATGCGGGCGTAGAGGTCCCCGACCCGGTTCAGCGTCGAAATGTCGTTCGGGTTCTCGGCGAGGAGCTTGCGGTACTCCTTGATCGCCGACTCGATCTTGCCGCGGGAGACGTACTTCTCCGCACTCTGGACCACCCGCTCCCGCGAGACCGCCATCAGGCAGGGCCTCCGAACCGACCGGCCGAGAACGCGACGGCGGCACCGGGCAGGGCTCCGCTCGGCGGCGAACGCCGCGCCGCCGGCAGCCGGCCGGCGTTCGGGGGGTCGGCGGAACAGCTCACGACGGTGCTCTCACCTCGCGTCCTGCCGCTCCTCGATCCGGGCCGCCTTGCCGCGCAGCCCCCGCAGGTAGTAGAGCTTCGCCCGGCGCACCTTGCCGCGCCGCACGACCTCGATCTTGTCGACGTTCGGCGAGTGCAGCGGGAAGACACGCTCGACCCCGATGCCGCCGCTGATCTTGCGCACGGTGAAGGTCTCCCGGGTGCCGCCGCCCTTGCGGCCGATCACCACGCCCTGGAAGACCTGGATGCGCTGCTTGTCGCCTTCGACGACGCGCACGTGGACGCGCAGGGTGTCGCCCGGCCGGAAGTCCGGCACGGTGTCCTGGCGGAGGTACTGCTTCTCCACTTGCTGGAGCTCGTTCATGACTCGTATCCTCTCTCGGCTCGCCTCGGCCGGCTTCTCGTCCGGCGAAGGCTGATTATTTCCAATCTTTATGCGGGGTTCAAGCCCGCTCCCCGGGCTCTCGGATCTCGTCGAGCCGCTCGAGCTCGCGGCGCTGGTCGGCGTCGAGCGTCGTTTCGTCGAGCGCCCGGATCAGATCGGGGCGCTTCGCGAACGTCGCCCGCAACGCCTCGAGCGCGCGCCAGCGGTCGATCTCCGCGTGGTTGCCGGACAACAGCACCTCGGGCACCTCCATCCCCTCGACCACCGGCGGCCGCGTGTAGTGCGGGTAGTCGAGCAGCCCGCTCCGGAAGCTGTCCTCTTGCACGCTCTTCGCGAGCCCGACCACCCCCGGCACCTGGCGCGACAGCGCCTCGATCAGGACCATCGCCGGCAGCTCGCCGCCGGAGAGCACGTAATCGCCGATCGACAGCTCCTCGTCGACCACCGAGAGCCGCACCCGCTCGTCGATCCCTTCGTAGCGCCCGCACAGGAGCACCAGGTCGCCGCGGCCGGCGAGCTCGCGCACCCGGTCGTCGTCGAGCCGGCGCCCCTGGGGCGACAGCAGCACCCGGTGCGGCCGTCTCTCGCCCGACACCGCGCGGACGGCGCGGATCCAGGGCGGCGCCGTCATCACCATCCCGCCGCCGCCGCCGTACGGCTCGTCGTCGACGCTGCGGTGGCGGTCGTCCGTGTGCTCGCGCAGGTCGTGCACGGCCACCGACAGCAGCTCACGCTCGATCGCCTTGCCGACCAGGCTGGTCGACAGAAACGGCGTGAACAGCTCCGGAAAGATGGTCAGGACTTCGATGCGCATGCTTCGACCAAGCCTTCCGGCAGCTCCAGCTCGATCCGCCCGCCCTCCCCCCCTCCCTCGGGACCGGCCGGCACGACGCTCTTGACCAGCGCGCGGGCGAACGGGATCAACAGCCGCCGCGAGCCGTCCCGGACCTCGAGGAGCACCCCCCCGCCGTCCTCCGTCACCCCGACCACCTCGCCCAGGTCGCCCTCGCGGGCGTCGTGGCAGCGGCAGCCGAGGAGCTGGAAGTAGTACCAGGTGTCTTCGGGCGGCTCCGGCACCTCGTCGCGCGGCACCTCGAGCACCGTCCCGCGCAGCGACTCCGCCGCGTCGCGGTCGGCGACGCCCTCGAAGCGGACCAGCAGCCGGCTCTTGTGGGGACGGACCGTTTCGACGGTGAGGACGCGCGGGCCCGTGGGCCGCGCCGACCGGAGCCGCGCACCCGGGGCGAAGCGCCCCTCGACCTCCGAGTACGGCTCGACCGATACCTCGCCCCGCACCCCGTGCGCGGCGTGGACCCGGCCGACTTCTACGGTCTGATCAGAGGTCGTCTTCTTCGAGGATCTCGAGCTCATAGCGGGCGCCGTCCCTTGCTCCTCGCACGTCGAGCAGGGACCGGAGCGCGCGGGCGGTGCGGCCCTGGCGGCCGATCACCTTGCCCAGGTCTTCCGGGTCGACGGCCAGCTCGAGCTGCACCGTCCGCCCCTGGGGCACCTCCCAGACTTCGACCTCGTCCGGGTGATCGACCATGGTGCGGACCAGGTCTTCGAGCTCTTCACTGATCTGCGGCACGTTCCTTCGCCTCGCCTTCGTCGGTCGTTTCGGTTTCCGGCTCGGCGGCTGCCTCGGCCGCTTCGGTCTCGACCGTCTTCTCGTCCTTCGCCTCGGCCCCCTGGGCCTTCACCTCGGCCTCCTCGTCCACGGCTACCGCTTCCGCGGTCTCCTCGGCCGCGACGGCCTCGGACGGCTCCTCGGCGGCGGCTTCCGGCGCTTCGGCCTCGGTGGTGGCAGCGGCTTCGGCCGCTGGCGCCTCCGGCTCGGCCTGCGGCTCGACGGCCGCCTTCTTCGGCGCTTCCTTGGCGGCGGCTTCGGCGGCACGCTCGATCTTGCCGGTACGAACGCCCTTGACCAGCTTCCTCACCGCCGGCGAGAGCTGCGCTCCCTGGCCGGACCAGTGCTCGATCCGCTCGAGATCGAGGCGGATCTGGGGCGGCGTGGTCATCGGGTCGTAGTGGCCGATCTCGTCCACCGCGGGCGCCGCGGGCACCGAGCGGGAGTCGGAGACCACCACCCGGTAGAAGGGGCGGTGCCGCTTGCCCATCCGGCGGAGTCGAATCTTCAGCATCGTCTGACTACCTCCAAGTCCCCGTCGCTAGACGCGGGGACCTCTCTCGTTGGGTGTGGTGTCGGTCCTGCGGGAGCTCGGGAGCCGAGCTGTCCGGCGATGGGCCGGCGCTGGGCCGGCGCCCGGCCGGTCTGGGCGGCGTGCGCACACGAGAGCCGCCCGAGCCCGGTGGGGCTCCGCACAAAGACCGCGAGTGTACCAGGGAAGCTCGGCGGCGTCCAGGGGCCTACCCCCCCATGAGCGCGCGCTTCATCCAGCCGCCCTTCTTGACCGCCTTCATCATCTTCTTCATCTGCTGGTACTGCTTGAGCATCCGGTTGACGTCCTGCACCCGGGTTCCGGAGCCCTGGGCGATCCGCTTGCGGCGGCTGCCGTTCAACACCTTCGGCTTGCGGCGCTCGAGCGCCGTCATCGAGTTCAGGATCGCCTCGGTCTTCTTGATCTCGCCGTCGTCGACCGACGCCCCCTGGAGCTGGCCGAACGGTCCGCTCTTCGGCAGCATCTCCATGACCTGGGAGAGCGGCCCCATCCGCTTCACCTGGCGGAGCTGGTCGCGCAGGTCCTCGAGCGTGAACTCGTCCGCCATCATGCGCCGGGCGAGCCGCTCGGTCTCCTGCTGGTCGAGGTTCTGCTCGGCCTGCTCGATGAGCGACAGCACGTCGCCCATGCCGATCATCCGCGAGGCCATCCGCTCCGGATGGAAGAGCTCCAGGTCCTCTGCCTTCTCGCCGACGCCCACGAGGCGGATCGGCACGTCGGCGACGGTGCGGATCGAGAGCGCCGCGCCGCCCCGCGAGTCGCCGTCGAGCTTGGTCAGGATGACGCCGGTGAGCGGGATCGAGCCGGCGAAGTCGGCGGCGCTCTTGACCGCGTCCTGGCCGGTCATCGAGTCGGCGACGAAGAAGATCTCGTCGGGGGTGAAGGTCTCGGCGAGGTCGCGCAGCTCGTCCATCAGGGCCTGGTCGACGTGGAGGCGGCCGGCGGTGTCGACGATCACGGTGTCGCGGCCGGTCTCCCGCGCTTCGCGGAGCGCCCGGCGGACCACATCGGCGACCGGCTCGGTGTAGCTCCCGGCGGCCTCGCCGCGCGGGCTGACGACCGGCACGCCGACCTGCCGGCCGACCTGGACGAGCTGCTCGACGGCGGCGGCGCGCTGGAGGTCGCCGGCGACGAGGAGCGGGTGGCGCCCCTTCTTGGAGAGCCGCAGGGCGAGCTTGCCGGTGGTCGTCGTCTTGCCCGAGCCCTGGAGGCCGCAGAGCAGGATGACCGCCGGCCGCTGCTCGAGCTTCGGCTCCTCGCCCTCCTCGCCGAGCAGGCCGGCGAGCTCGTCGCGGACGATCTTGACCACCTGCTGGGCGGGGGTGAGGCTCTTGAGGACCTCCTGGCCGAGCGCTCGCTCGCGGACGCGCGAGACGAACGGCTTGACGACCCGGAAGTGGACGTCGGCTTCGAGGAGGGCGAGGCGGATCTGCCGCAGGGCCGCGTCGAGCGACTCTTCGGTGACCTTGCCCTCCCCCTTCATCTGGCGGAAGACGTCTTGGAGCTTGCCTTGTAATCCGTCGAACACCTAGATCACCCCCTCATCCCCTCGATCCCCTTCCCACCCTTGGAGGGGGGAAGGGGACGCCCCCTCCCACCCTCAGTCTCTTCGAGCGCCTGACGGGCCGCTCAAAGGGCCGCAAACCCTAACACGACCGCCACACGGGGCCTTCCCGGCCGTGGGATACTCCCGCCGCGATGGAACGACGCGCCAAGATCATGGGTACTCTGGGGCCGGCGAGCGCCTCCGGCGAGGTCATCGGCCGGATGATCGACGCCGGGCTCGACGTGGTCCGCCTCAACCTCTCCCACGGCTCCCACGACGACCACCGGAGCCTGATCCGCGCCGTGCGCGAGCAGGCGGAGGCCCGGCGGCGGTTCGTGCCGATCGTCCTCGACCTGATGGGGCCGCGCTACCGCCTGGGCCGGATGCCGGGTGGCGGCCGCGACCTGGCCGAGGGAGAGAGCGTGCTGCTCGTTCCCGAGGGCGGACCCGAGGAGGGGCTGCCGGTGAGCGACCCGGAGCTGCTCCGCCACCTGCGGCCCGGCGAGCGCGTGCTGCTCGACAACGGCCTGCTCGAGCTCACGGCTGAGGAGCACGAGGGCGACGGCGTGCGGGCGCGGGTGGTGCAGGGCGGCAAGGTGAGCAGCCGCAAGGGCGTGAACCTGCCGGACACCAACCTGCCGTTCGACATCTCGGGCAAGGATCGAGACGACATCGCCTTCGCGGTGGCCGAGGACCTCGACTACATCGCGGCGAGCTACGTCCACCGGGCCGCCGACCTGGAGGCGCTGAGCCAGGTGGTGGCCGACGCCGGCGGACGGCTGCCGCTGATCGCCAAGCTCGAGCGGCAGGGATCGATCGACCGCCTGGAGGAGCTGGTGGAGACCGCCGACGCGGTGATGGTGGCGCGCGGCGACCTGGGCGTCGAGGTGCCGCTCCACCGGGTGCCGGTGCTGCAGAAGGAGATCATCGCCTCCGGCCGGAGGCGCGGCATCCCGGTGATCGTCGCGACCCAGATGCTCGAGTCGATGATGACGCAGCCGCGGCCGACGCGCGCCGAGGCCTCCGACGTGGCGAACGCGGTCTTCGACGGCGCCGACACGCTGATGCTCTCCGGAGAGACCGCCGCGGGTCGCTTTCCGGTCGAGGCGATCGAGGTGATGGACCGGATCATCCTCGAGGCCGAGAGCTACCGCCGGCGCACCGCCGCCCCGTCCGGCTTCGGCCTCCCCTTCCCGGACGGCGCCTCCGACCCGGCGCCGACCCAGAACGACTCACCGACCGCGATCGCGGAGGTGGTCTCCGCCGCCGCCGTCTACGCTGCCGAGCGCCTGCCGGTCGACCGGATCGTCGCCTTCAGCCAGGGCGGCTTCACCGCCAAGATGGTCGCCCGCAACCGCCCCCACGCGCCGATCCTCGTCTTCACCACCGACCCCGCCGTCGCCCGCCGCATCCAGCTCGTCTGGGGCGTTCGCCCGTCCCTGATGGAAACCGAGGTCGAACACCACGACGAAGTGGTCGAAGTCGTCGAGCGCCACCTCCTCCGGACCGGCCTCGCCCAGCCGGGCGAGGACATCGTGATCTTGATGGGCGACCCGATCCGAGAGAGGCCGCTGACCAACCTGATGCGGGTACACCGGCTGCGGGGGGAGTGAGGGGGGATTCCCGGCCGCGCTCGACCGAAGAGCATGGCCTTTCGTACTAAACTGCATCTCATCGACCGGCGCGACGGACTCCGAAGGAGGGAACCGTGCAGAGGCTCGACTCGCAGGGGCGGCGCGGCCAGACGGCGGCCGTGATCGTGAGCTTGGCGGTGGGAATCGCAGGGGTCACCGGAGCCTACGCGGTGATTCGCGAGGCCCCGACCTTCCGGAGCCTGTTGAGCCGGGATCAGTGGGTCTGGCCCATGGTGGAGAACCGGGAGCGCGGTGTCAGGACCGTTCCACGGCTCGCCGACTACGAAGCCTCTCGTCGGACCCTGCGGAGCTTCGATCGTCTGGTGGCGTACCGGTTCCAGGGCTCGGTGATCCGGACGGATCTCGGGGCCCTTGAGCTGCAAGCGGTCGAGATCTCGCAGGACTATCTCCCGCTCTCCGGCCCCCTCGCGGCCGGCCGGAGCTTCGACCGGGAAGAGCTGGAGGCCGGAGATCGTGTGGTGATCCTCTCCGAGAGTCTCGCGCGATCGATGTTCGCGGGTGCTCGGAAAGCGCTGGGGAGAGAGATCACGGTCGACGGTCGGCGATCGCAGGTCATCGGAGTGGCGGCGGCGGACTACGGTCACCTCCTGCACCCGGGCCAGCGAGGCGATCTGTGGCGGCCGCTCACGCGTGATCCCGAGGCGCATGTGCATGTCGCGGCACGAATTCGGGAGCACCTCCCTTACGAGACCGCCGCCGCCGAGGTGACGACTTGGTGGAGCGCTCGCCGAGACGAGACCGGAGGCGATCCGGAGACGAGCTGGGTGCTGGTTCCACCGGCCGAGATCCTGAGTACGGCGACGCAAAGGATGCTGGAGGTCGCCTTGCTCGCCGGCATCCTCCTGATCCTGGTCACATCGTCCAACGTCGCCCATCTCCTGGCCGCCCGAGCCGAAGCCGAGCGCGGTCAGGTGGCGACCCGCTGCACGCTGGGCGCCACCCGGCTCGCGCTGGCCCGGTGGAAGCTCGCGGACGCCGCGCGCCTCGCCCTTCCGGCCGGCCTCGTCGGGACATTGATCGCGTCGCTCGGCCTGTCTGCGCTCGGGCGCCTGGCACCTCCCGATCTCGACTTCCTGGGCACCCTCGATCCCGATCTCGAGGTTCTCGGTTTCGCACTCGGATCGAGCTTCGTCATCGTCTTCCTCGCCGGAGCTCTTCCCACCCTCCGAAGGACGAGGATCGGCCTGGCCGCCGAGCTCCGAGGCGCATCCCGCTCCGGTTCGGGGAGCTCCGGGATCGCCGGCGCCGTCCGGCACGTCCACACCGCGACGATGACCGCGGTGGCGGTCGCTCTGCTCGTGGCGTCGTACCTGGTCATCCGGCAAGCCGAGGCTCTGGGCGAGGTCGACCTCGGGCTCGACGTCGAGGGAGTGCAGCTCGTCGAGGTGAGCCTTCCCGAAGTGGTTTCCACAGAGCCGCACCGGAGCGAGGTCTTCTTCCGCGAGGTGGCGGATCGGCTCGTTAGCTTGGCGGGAGTGCAATCCGTGGTCGGTTCGAGCCCTGCGCCGCTCGGCCTCGGAATGCAACTGGGCGAGATCCGTTTCTCCGACGACGGAACCGGCGAATCGATGTTCGGGATCGGAGCGGCCTCCGTGACTCCGGGCTACTTCCGGACGCTCGGTCAGGAAGTGCTGGCCGGCCGGGGGTTCGGTGCCGAGGATCTACGGCCGGGAGCCGAGGCGATCGTCGTGTCCGAGACGACGGCCCGGGAGCTCGGCAGCAAGCCCCGCGAAGCCCTCGGCAAAGTCATCCGCTTCGACGACGAAGTGGGTCGCATCGTCGGCGTCGTCGAGGATACGCGGAATCCGGGCTCGCCGGATCCTTTCGGAACCCAGAAGGTGTACTGGCCGATGACCTCGCACGATTCGGCCACCACCTTCCTCTTGACGGGGGAGATCCCGCCGGAGGCGGCCCTTCGAAGGATCGTCGCCGAGATCGATCCCGATGCCGTGGTCGTGAGCGAGCCGCTCACGCGGCAGGTGGAGCGTTCGTTCTCGAACGTCCGGTTCCTCAGCCTCGTGTTCGGTGTGCTGACGGCACTCGCCGTCGCGCTGGCGCTCTTCGGTGTCTACGCCACGATCAGCTACACCCTCGCCCGCTCGAGACGGCACCTGGCCCTGCGGATGGCGCTCGGCGCGAGTCGTGAGCGGGTCAGGAACCGCGTGCTCCGGCAGGCGCTCGGCCCGAGCCTGATCGGGCTGACCGCCGGGCTCCTGATGTCCTACCCGCTCGCGCGGCTCATCCAAGGGCAGCTCGAAGGGATCGAGATCTACGATCCGGAGGCCAGGGTCGTCGCGAGCTTCCTCCTGATCGTCGCCGTGGGTGTCGCGATCTGGATCCCCTGCCTGCGAATCCGAGACATCGACCTCGCGCACGTCTTGAAGGGGGAGTGAAGCAGACCCGACGGCAGAGGCGGCCACGAACTTCGATTGGCCATGCCCGATCCGACGAGTCACGTCGTACTTTTCATGGGTGAACGGCCCTGAAAAGGCCGCTGAACAACCTGACGCGCTACACCGGTTGCATGGAAGTCAGGGGGAGCGGCGAGGCTGAGCCCCGAGCCATCCGAGAAGCTCAGTTGGCGATGCTCGTGGGCTCGGTCTGCGACTCGGTCGTACGCCGAATCTGCGTCGCCACCTCGCTGAGCAACTGCAGCGTGGCCACGTCCTGCTCGGCCGCCTTCTGGAACAAAGACCAAGCTGTCAAGACCTCGCGGTGAACGCCGCGGGACGCAAAGAGCGGCACGGTTTCGATCGCGAGGCGACGAACTTCCTCGTTCCGCCCGACCTCCAGATAGAGACTCGCGAGATCGAGAGAAACCAGCGCGACATCGGATGCTATGCCAGCGGCCAAGTATCCTTCGCGAACCTGCATGAGAGCCGCTTCGGCGAGCTCGAGATTCCCCAGGTTCTTCATCAGGAGACCCTCTGCCCAGAGCAGACGGAGCCGTTCGAGTCTGGGAGCGTGAGTCCGAGCCAGGTCTCGAACCTTGGATAAGAGGTTCGAGGCTTCTTCGTTTCTGCCCAGCTCGACGAGGTACAGGAATTTCTTCCATTGTAACAGGAACTCGAGGTACGGCTCACGGACCGTGTCGATCAAGCGCGCCGCTCGATCCAAAACTCCGATGCTTTGCTCCACGTTGCCTGTGTCGTAGAGCAGCTTCGCATAGTTCAGTTGAGCCCGTCCTTCGAGGTGACGACCACCGGTAGCTCGGTACCCGCGAATCGCCGCAACCAGGCAATGCCCTGCCTCTTGATAGCGGCCTGCGGTCATCAGGTAGGAAGCCTTGAGATCCATGAAACGAGCCCGCTCCATCGGATCGCCCGTTCCGCATTCGAGGCATCGCTCGGATTCTTGGAAAGCGCTTTCAGCACCCTCCAAGTCGAACTGTATCCTTCGGCAGTTCCCGATGTAACTCCAAGCTTCGCCTCGGACGTCGGCCACGAGCCGCGCTCTGAGAGCCGCCCTGTTCATGTGGGTCGTGAGTTCGATCGCGAGACGGGCTAGCGCCTCCGCTCGATCGGGATCCTCCGACCATTCGGAACGGCAGGTGGCGAGCAGTTCCTCCACGAGACCCCAATTCTGGTAGCGCTGCGTATTCTTGACTACCAGCATTCGTTGACTCGGCGCCAGAGGCCTTAGCTCGGCCAAGAGCGTCGATGCTGTCGACCGCTGCCCCTCGAGCTGGTGGCTCTCGTCCGCAACGTTCTCGAAAACTCGATCGATGATCGAAGAGTACCTGGCAGCGGGGACGGTGGCTGCGACTCTTCCTGAGTTTCTCGGCGGATCGGCTTCCGCGCTGAAGCCCTCACCGTCACGATTTCGAAGTGACCGCCCAAAGGCGATCTCTCGACACACGCCACACTCGTCGAGATGGTGCCAAGCAGCATCTCGCGCCTTCATAGGAAGGTGCCCCCCCAGGAGCTTTGCGATCGTCGCGTCGGAGAGATGATAAGGCATCAGGTTGGTCTTCGCGGTCTTCTTACGCCTCAACCACCGTTCGGGTCCGGATCTGGGCCGGAGTCTGCGGTGTTCACGTCGCCCGGCCCGACGTTCATCGGCCCATAGGGCGGTGCGGTCTTCTCTGAATCGTCTGCCCGATCATACGTGTTTTCGGGTGTCGAGCTCCCGGAACCGGCGCCGAGCCAGTCGGTGAGGAGGCTCTGGAACCAGGTTTCGACGGAGGTCCAGAGGCTTCCGCTGTCGTGCACCGCTCCGCCGGCCGCCCACGCGCAGGGTGCTGCAAGCAGGGTCAGAGCCAGGACGAGCGCGCCCACCCTCGAAAATCCGCGTTTCCCAATCATGGTTCTCGGTGCCCTTTCCGACGGACCCTTCCCCCAGGTACCCGGGGCCTGGCCGTCATCTGTCCACATTCGTTCCCTCAGTGCACGACTGTGACGGAAGCGTGACACCGGAATGAGAAATTAACGCTCGTCTACATAGAAATATAGATGAACGCAAATATCATGGTAGGTACTCGAGCTTGCGCCGCCTGCTCGGGGCGCGTGCCCCGGGGCTACTTGGCGGCCCGCCGCTCGCGCCAGGAGAGGAAGGCGGGCAACAGGGTGATCGCGACGAAGGCGGTCGCGAGCGCGCCCATGACGGCGACGAAGCCGGTCGACTGGAGGCCGGGGTAGCGGGAGGTGGCGAGCGAGCCGAAGCCGACGACGGTGGAGAACGCCGCCACCACGATCGCCTTGCCGGTCTCGGCCAGGCCGACGCCGAGCTCGCCCGGGGCGTGGCCGTCCATCTCCCGGTACCGGTGCACGGCGTGGATGCCGTAGTCGACGCCGATCCCGATGATCATGGTGGTCACGAAGACGTTCATGAAGTTCATCGGCATGCCGAAGAGCGCCATCCCGCCGAGCATCCAGACCAGGCCGACGAGGAGTGGCAGGAGCGACAGCAGGGCGTCGGCGAGGCTGCGGAAGTCGATCCAGAGGAGGATCGCCACCACCAGGAAGCCGAGCACCGCGGCGACCACCGCGTCGCGCCGCACCCGCTCGCGCATCCGTTGGTTGATCACGTTCGGCCCGGTCAGGACGACGTCCGGCCCCAGCTCCTCGGCGAGCGCGACCGCCTGCGGCGGGGGCGCGCGCCGCCACTGGTTGAGCGGCGGGTAGAGGTAGACCACGCTCACGTAGCCGCCGGCCTCGTCCCGCTGGAGGTAGCGCTCCAGGAGCTGCCCGGTCTCTTGATCTTCGGTGAGGGCTTCGGGCGCGATCGGCTCGTCGACCGCCAGCGCCTCTCGAAAGAGGTCGAGCCCGTGCTCGAACGGCTCGGCCCGCAGGCCGGACTCGGTGAGGGCGGCGCGGAAGTCGGACTCGATCCGTTCCATGTCGAGCCGCCCCGTCGCCTCCCCCTCCTCGAGCCACTGGAGCGCCCGGCGCTGCCGGCCAGGGCTCGGCATGAGCGTCGTCAGGCCGGAGTAGCCGAGGATCACGTCGTCCTCGGCGAGCTCGCGGGCGCCGGCGAGCGCCGCCTCGGAGCGCTCGTAGATCTCCTCCAGCGTGTCGCCCTTGATCATCAGCATCATGGCGTCGAAGCCGGAGTCGAAGTGGTGGGCGACCTCCTCCCCCACCTCGATGCCCCGGTTGCCCTTCTCCGGGCGCATCGTCTTCATCCCCTCTTCGAACTCGAGGCCGAGCGCACCCCAGGCCGCGGCGACCGTCACCACCGCTCCGAGCGCCAGCGTGGTCCGCGGGTGCGCGGTCGCGAAGCGCATGATCGGGCCGGTACCGAAGCTGTGCAGGTAGAGGTTCGGCTCGCTGTCGCGCCGGCTGTGGCGGTGCTCGCCCCAGGCGATGAGCGCGGGCAGCAGGGTGAGCACCCCGATCATGCAGAAGAGGATGCCGGTGCCGGTCAGGAAGCCCATCTGCCGCAGGCCGGTGAAGTCGGTGACCAGGAAGGCGAAGAAGGTCGCCGCCGTGGTCACGGCGCCCACCACGACGGCGCGGCCGGACGTGCTCGCCATGGTCGCGAGCGCCGGCTCCATCGCCTGCCCCTTGCCCCGCTCCTCGACGTAGCGGCCGTAGGAGACGATGACGAAGTCGATCCCCAGGCCGATCAGGAGCGCCGCGGTGCCGCTGGTGGCCGACGAGAGCGTGCCGACGGTCACCGCCGAGAAGCCGAAGGTCAGCACCAGCCCGAAGGCGAGCGGCAGGATGGCGTAGAGGAGCGGCCCGAGGCGCCGGAAGGCGAGGAGGAAGAGGGCGAGCACGAAGACGGTCGAGGTGACGACGTTTCGCACCATGTCGCCACGGATGAGCTGGTAGTCGTCGAGGGCCGTGAGGTACGCCCCTCCGAGCACCACCTCCGGCGCCGGCGCTTGCTCGCCCGGGCCGACGATCTCCTCCCAGGCCGCGGTCGCGGCCTGGACCTCGCGCTCGACCGCCGCCACGAGCCGGATGTCGAACTCGGTGTCCTGCGGCGGCCTGACCGGGCGCGCGAGGATCAGGAGCAGCCGCTGGTCCTGGGAGAGGTAGTAGCCGCTCGTCCAGTCGACCGACAGCTCGCCGCGGCTCGATTCGAGGCGCGCGAGCAGAATCTCGGCGAGCCCGAACGGGTCGAGCTTCACCAGATCCTTGAGCGCCACGCTCTGCGGCGTGGTGAGGAAGCGCCGCAGCTCGCGCGTGCGCGCCTCGATGCCCTCGGTCGTCAAGCGCTCCGAGAGCTCCTCGCGCCCCTCCTGGTCGAGGAAGAGCACCGCCTTCGGGTAGATCCGCTCGATCAGCTCTTCCGGTGCCCCGATCCGGTAGTCGGCGCGCTCGATCTCCGGCAGCTCCTCGAGCCGGCGGCCGAGCCGATCGACCAGGAGCTCGTACGGCTCCGGCACCTGCCCCTCCGGCACGCGGACGACGACCAGCAGGTAGTCGACGCCCCCGAAGCGCTCCATCGCCTCCAGGAAGTCGGCGATCTTCGGGTCGTTCTTGGGCAGCAGGTTGAGGATGTCCGGGTCGAGGTGGAGCCGGGTGATGAGGCCGCCGGCGAGGGCCACGACGAGGGCGCAGACGACGAAGACCCGCCGGTATCGGCGAGCGGAGGCCAGGGCGATCCGCTGGAGAATCGGGCGCACGGTGGAGGATTCCGGTCGGTGTGGTTTCAGGAGGTCTTGCCGGTGGGCCGGCGCTCGGACTCGAGGATCAGCCGGCCGTAGCGGATGAAGTAGTCGACGCCGGAGATCACGCTGATCGCGACCGCGGCCCAGAGCACCGTCGGCAGCAGCCAGGTCGGATCGTGGCCCCCGAGGCCCTGGAGGCGCTCGTGGATGATGCCGACGGAGACCGCGACGGTATGGACGGCGGTCTTGAGCTTGCCCGAGAAATCGGCCGCGATGACCATGTTCTCCGACGCCGCGAAGCTGCGCAGCGCCGACACCGCGAACTCCCGCGCCACGATCACCACCACCATCCAGGCCGGCGCGACGTTGAGCTCGGCGAGCGAGATGAACGCCGCCGACATCAGGATCTTGTCGGCCGCCGGGTCGAGGAGCTTCCCGAGGTTGGTGATCTTGCGCTGGCGCCGGGCGAGGTAGCCGTCGAGCACGTCGGTCAAGGCCGCGAGCAGGAAGATGCCGAGCGCCACGTACTCCTTGCCGTCGAACTTGGTCAGGAGCGCCGCCACCAGGACCGGCACGAGCACGATCCGGAAGAGCGTCAGGAGGTTCGGGAGGTTCAGCATGGAGTCGGGCCGAAGACGGGAGCGGGGATCATACGTCAGGCGGAGCGCGCCGGAGCGCCGGAACGACCGGCGCGACGCCGTGGCGCAGGCGTCCGCGGGTCAGGGAGGATCGACGTTGGTCAGGCGCGGACGTTCGCCGCCGCGCCGCCAGCCGACCGGGCGGGCCGGCGCCGGCGGACGCTCGGAGGCCGGACGGAGAGCGGTGCGAGCCGGGGAGCTTCCCGGGCGGGCCACGGCCCGTGGGGGCCAGGAGGCGAGGCGGACGTCGCCCCGCTCCGGTGCGGCCGCCGGGGCCGACCCGCCGCCCCAGAGGGCGAGCACGCGCGCCACGTAGGCGCGGGTCTCGCGGTAAGGCGGCACGCCGCCGAAGCGCTCGACGGCGCCCGGCCCGGCGTTGTAGGCCGCGAGCGCCCACTCGATCCGGCCGTCGAAGCGCTCGATCATCTGCCGCAGGTACAGGGTGCCGCCGCGCAGGTTCTCGGCCGGGTCGAACGGGCTCGCGACCGCGAGCTCGCGCGCGGTCTCCGGCATGAGCTGCATCAGCCCCTGTGCGCCTTTGACGGAGACGGCGAACCGGTTGTAGCCGCTCTCCGCCTGCACCACCGCGCGCACCAGACGCGGGTCGAGCCCCCGGGAGAGGGCGTGGCGCTCGATGAGCGGCAGCAGATCCTCGCTCGGCGGCTCGACCAGCCGGGTCGAGAGCCGGCGGCCGCGCTGGTCGTCGTTCTCGTTGTGGATGAGCGCCCGCCCTCCGGTCGAGGTCGACACCTCGACCTGGGCGGCGGCGATCGCCGGCACGCACGCCAGCACGGCGGCGATGGGAATGGCGCGGAGCGTGTTCATCGACTCGCGGTTCGGTCCAGCACGGAACGGACCTCGGAGTCTAGCAGGTCGGAGGGCGCAAGACCACGGGCGGAGACGCAGAAGATGGTTCGGGAGGGGCGTCCCCTGCCCCCGGAGGGGGAAGGGGAACGAGGGGATTGGGGGCGATCAGGCCAGCAACGCCTTGCCGACCGCGTCCGGCACCGCCGCGAGCGCCTCGGGCAGCTTCTCCGGCGCCTTGCCGCCGGCCTGGGCGAAGTCGGGCCGGCCGCCGCCCCCGCCGCCGACGATCGGCGCCAGCTCGCGCACCAGAGCGCCCGCCTGCACCCGGTCGGTCAGATCGGCGGTCACCGCCGCGATCAACGTCACCTTCTCGCCCTCGCGCGTGCCGATCACCACTACGCCCGAGCCGAGCTTCGAGCGCAACGCGTCCGCCATGTTGCGCAGCTCCCCGGCCGGCGCCGGCGGCACCTCGCGCGCGAGCACCCGGACGCCGCCGACCTCGATCGACTCGCCGCCGCCGCCCGCCGCCTGGCCGGAGACGAGCTCCATGCGCAGCTTGGCGAGCTCCTTCTCCCGCTCGGCGAGCGACTCGCGGAGCGCCGCGACCTCCTCCGCCGCCCGCTCCACCGGGGTGCCGAGCGCCTCCGCCACACCCTCCAGCAGAGCTTCCCGCTCGCGCACCCGCGCGAGCGCCGCCTCGCCGGTCACCGCCTCGATCCGGCGCACACCGGAGGCGATGCCGCGCTCGGCGGTGACCAGGAAGAGGCCGATCTCGCCGGTGTTCGTCACGTGGCAGCCGCCGCACAGCTCCAGGCTGAAGCCGGGCACCTCGACGGTGCGCACGCGGTCGCCGTACTTCTCGCCGAAGAGCGCCATCGCCCCGGCCGCGACCGCTTCCGGGTAGCTCTTCTCCTCCACCCGCGTCGAGACCGCGCGCAGCACCCACTCGTTCACCCGGTCTTCGATCCGCCGCAGCTCCTCGGCCGTGACCGGCCGGGAGGAGGTGAAGTCGAAGCGCAGCCGGTCGGGCGCGACCAGCGAGCCGGCCTGCCGCACGCCCTCGCCCAGCTCTTCGCGGAGCGCGGCGTGGAGCAGGTGGGTGGCGGTGTGGTTGCGCTGGGTCGCGGCCCGGCGGCGCATGTCGACCTGGGCGTCGACGCTCGCGCCCGGAACGAGCTCGCCCGCCTCGACCTCGACGAGGTGGACGATGGCGCCGCCGTCGCCCTTGCGGGTGTCGGTGACCAGCGCCCGGCCGACCCGACCCGCCGGATCGGTCCAGGAGACGACTCCGGTGTCGCCGATCTGGCCGCCCGACTCGGCGTAGAACGGTGTTGCGGCGAGGATCACGGCGCCGGTCTCGCCCGCCTGCAGCGCGTCGACCGTCCCGGCCCCGTCGCCCTCCTCGGCGGCGAGGCGGAGCACCTTCGTCTCGACGGCGCTCAGCTCGTCGTAGCCGATGAAGCGGGAGTGCTCGGGAACGGACCGCTCGGCGGAGGCCGGCGCGCCCGGGTCGCTCTTCCAGGCGAGCGCGCGGGCGAGGGCGCCGAGGCGCTGCTGCGAGCCGCCGGATGCCTGGCGCGATCGCTCCTGCTGCCGCTTCATCGCCTCGCGGAAGCCCTCCTCGTCGACGCCCATCCGCTCCTCCTCGGCGATCTCGCGGATCGCCTCGAACGGCAGGCCGTGGGTCTCGTAGAGCCAGAACGCCCGTGCGCCCGGGAGCCGGTCGCGCCCCTCGGCGCGCGCCGCCTCGATCTCGTCCTGCACCTGCCGGGAGCCGGCGGCGAGTGTGGCGAGGAACTTCTCTTCCTCGGCGCGCACGGTGGCGACCGATGCCTCGCACGTCGCTTCGAGCTCCGGGTAGGCCCCGCGATGACCTCCCATGGTCTCGCCCACCACCGGCACGAGGCGGTGGAGGAAGGGCTCCTCGAGGCCGACCCGCATGCCGTGTCGGACCGCGCGGCGCAGGATCCGGCGGAGCACGTAGCCGCGCCCCTCGTTGCCCGGGATCACGCCGTCGGCGAGCAGGAAGGAGACCGCGCGGACGTGGTCGGCCACCACCCGCAGCGAGACGTCGCGCTCGGCATCCCGGCCGTAGGAGACGCCGGCGATCTCGGCGGCGGCTTCGAGGAGCGGCCGGAAGAGGTCGGTGTCGTAGTTCGAGCCGACGCCCTGGACGATCGCGGGCACCCGTACGAGGCCGGCGCCGGTGTCGATCGAGGGGTTCGGGAGCGGCTTCATCTGCCCCGACTCGTCGCGGTCGAACTGCATGAAGACGAGGTTCCAGAACTCGAAGTAGCGCCCGGACGCGCTCCCCTCCTCCCAGGCGACCGGCGGGCGCTCGGGGGCCAGATCGATGTGGACCTCGCTGCACGGGCCGCACGGGCCGACCTCGCCCATCGACCAGAAGTTGTCCTCGGCGCCGCAGCGAAGGATCCGCCCTTCGGGCAGCGTCGAGATCTTCTTCCACAGCTCGAACGCCTCGTCGTCGTCGTGGAAGACGGTGGCGAACAGGTGCTCGGCCGGCAGGCCCCAGACCTCGGTGACCAGCTCCCAGGCGAGGCGGATCGCCTCGTCCTTGAAGTAGTCGCCGAACGAGAAGTTGCCGAGCATCTCGAAGAAGGTGTGGTGGCGCGGCGACGGCCCGACGTTCTCGAGGTCGTTGTGCTTGCCGGAGACGCGCAGGCACTTCTGGGAGGTCGCCACGCGCGCCGCCGGCGGCGCTTCGAGGCCGAGGAAGGCGTTCTTGAACTGCACCATGCCGGCGTTGGCGAAGAGCAGCGTCGGGTCGCCGTGCGGCACCAGCGGCCCGCTCGGGTGGCGCTGGTGGCCGCGCTCGGCGAAGAAGTCGAGGAAGGAGGTGCGGATGTCGTGGCTCTTCATGACGGCTGATGGCTCTTCATGAGGGATACCGAGTGGTCCTGACGGTGGGCGCCCGGCGGGCGGGGGGAGACTTTACAACGTGGCCTGCTCCCACGGGCGCTCGTCGAGGAGCCGGGCGATCGAGCGGCGGGAGAAGCCGCGGCGCTCTAGGCGGCGGGCGATCTTGGCGGCGAGCTTCTCGCGCGCATCCGGGTCGGCCGGGATCGGTCGGGCGCCGGCCCGCATCGCCTCCTCCCGCGCGGCGTCGAAGTCGTCGTCGGGCAGCAGCTCGTCGAGCACCTCGTCGGCGACCGTCCGATCGACGCCGCGCGCTCCGAGCTCGGCCGCGAGCCGCGCCCGGCCGTAGCCGCCCCGCCCGGTGCGGCCGGCCACGTACTGGCGTGCCGCCTCGCCGTCGTCGAGGTAGCGGCGCTCTTCGAGGCGCACGATCGCTGCCGCGATCTCGTCCCCCGTGTACGAGCGCTGCGCGAGCTTGGCTTCGATCTCGCGCCGGAAGTGGGTGCGCCGGGAGAGGAGCTTCACCGCCTGGTCGTACGCGGAGAGCCGTTCGCTCACGACACCAGCTCGCAGGCCATCAACCCTGTTCGAGCTCGAAGGCGTCGCCGCCCATCAGGTCGTCCTCGCCGCCGACCGCGTGGAGCGACTCCTCCATCTGGTCGCGCGACGCGTCGGCGGTGAACTGCACGCCCTGGATCTTGAGCTTGAACTCGTCCGGATTGGTGGCACGCAGCAGCGCCTCCTCGAGCGTGATCAGGCCGTTCTTGTAGAGCTGGTAGAGGCTCTGGTCGAACGTCTGCATGCCGTACTGGCTGGTGCCGAGCGCGATCTGCTCGCGGATGAACTTGGTCTTCTCCTTGTTCTCGATGCACTCGCGGATGTACGGCGTCGAGATCAGCACCTCAGCGGCCGGCACGCGCCCGATGCCGTCGGCGCGCGGCACCAGGCGGAGCGAGATGATCGCCTTGAGCACCTGGGAGAGCTGGATGCGGATCTGCTTCTGGTGGTGCGGCGGGAAGACCGAGATGATCCGGTTGATCGTCTCGGTGGCGTCGAGCGTGTGGAGGGTCGAAAACACGAGGTGGCCGGTCTCGGCGGCGAGGAGCGCCGTCTCGATCGTCTCGTAGTCGCGCATCTCGCCCACGAGCACCACGTCGGGGTCCTGCCGCAGGGCCGCGCGCAGCGCCCCGGCGAAGCTCCGCGTGTCGACGTCGATCTCGCGCTGGTTGACCAGCGAGCGCTTGTCCCGGTGCAGGAACTCGATCGGGTCCTCGACCGTGATCACGTGCTCGCTCCGGGTCGAGTTGACGTAGTCGATCATCCCGGCGAGCGTCGTCGACTTGCCGGAGCCGGTGGTGCCGGTGCAGAGCACCAGGCCGCGCCGCTCCTCCGAGATCCGCTCGAGCACGGTCGGCAGCATCAGCTCGCGGATGGTGAAGATGCGCGCCGGGATGACGCGGAGCACCAGGCCGACGTTGCCGCGCTGCTGGAAGATGGCGCAACGGAAGCGGCCGAGGCCGGGAACCGAGTAGGCGATGTCGATCTCCAGCTCTTCCTTGAAGCGCTGCTTCTGACGGGCGTTCATGATCGAGAACGCCATCGCCACCGTGTCCTCCTGCATCAGCCGCTTGAGATCGGTGAGCGGCTCGAGCTGGCCGTCGACCCGGATGATCGGGTGGCCGCCGACCTTGAGGTGGACGTCGGACGCCTTGCGCTCGACGGCGATCTTGAGGAGGTCGTTGATGTTCATGGTGATGTTTCGATGTTAGCACCTGCGGCGCGTTCACCTCAGCAGGACGAGGGCCGATGCCACGGTCGCCGCCGTCTCGACCCGCAGCACCCGCTCGCCGAGGTGGACCGGGCGGCAGCCGAGGGCGAGGAGCTCGCCGGCCTCGGCATCCGTCCAGCCGCCCTCCGGTCCGATCAGCACGGCGCCGGCCGAGGACTCGGGCGGCGGGAAGGTCGGGCCCGCCCCGGTCGCGTCGACCGTGTGGAGGACCCAGCGGTCCGACAGGCCGTCGAGCAGCCCCGGCACCTCCGCCCACTCGTGCACGCCGGTCACCTCCGGCAGCCGTGAGCGTCCGCACTGCTCGACCGCCGCCGCCGCCATCCGCAGCAGCCGCCCGCGGGTGCCGGCGCCCCAGTCGCGCGGGCTCCGCTCCGAGCCGACGAAGCGGACCGCGGAGACGCCGACCTCGGTCGCCTTCTCGACCAGCCAGGAGGCGCGCTCCTTCTTCGGCGTCGCGACCAGCAGCTCCAGCCGGTAGGCCGGCTCGTTCGCCGGCGCCTCGCCGCCGAGCCGCAGCACGCCGCTGCGCCGGTCGACCGACTCGACCTCGGCCCAGCGCGCCCGGCCGGCGCCGTCGACCGCCCGCACCCGGTCGCCGACCGCGAGCCGGCGGGCGCGGAAGAGGTGGCGGTAGGCGTCCCCCTCGACCCGCGCCACGTCGCCGGCCAGATCCCCCGGCGGGAGGAGGACGTTCGTCACGGGCCGCCCCGCTTCCGGGTGCGGAACGCCACCCACTCGCCGGCTGCACGCTCCGCCACCGGATCGAGGCCCCGTCCGGTCAGGCCGGCGAGGACGCGCGGACCGTGCTCGGCGAGGATTCCGGAGAAGATCGCCCCGCCGCCGGGCGCGAGGAGGCCGAGGACGTGCGGCAGGTCGTCCGCGATCTCCTCCGGGATCACGTTGACGAGAGCGAGGTCGAAGAGTCCGGCGCGCTCCGCGAGGGCCGCCGCCGTTCCGGCGAAGAGCGCGGGGCTCCGGCCGCCGAGCGGCTCGCGGTTGAGACGGGCGTTGGCCCAGGCGTGGCAGGGCGCGGCGGGGTCGACGTCTAAAGCGACCGCCGAGCGGGCGCCGAAGAGGAGGGCGGCGAAGGCGAGCACGCCGGTGCCGGTTCCCACGTCGAGGACGCGGGCGCCGGCGAGGTCGCACTCTTCGAGCAGCTCCAGCACCAGGCGGGTCGACTCGTGGCTGCCGGTGCCGAAGGCGGCGCGGGCGGGGATGCGGAGGCGGGTGCGGCCGTCGGGGGCTGCGGCGCCGGCGTCGCCTTCGCCCGGCAGGTCGGGGTCGCGCGGGTCGAGGAGCAGCCGTTCGCCGACCTCGAAGGGCTTCGCGAGCGCCCGGTACGGTGCCATCCAGTCGGTCTCCGGCACCTCCTCGACGGTGACCGCCTCGCATCCCGCCACCGGCCCGTCCGGCGGCTCTCCCTCGAACCACGCCTCCAGGCGCACGGTCTCCGCCTCTCCGCCGTCCACGACCTGCACGCCCGCCGTCCCCCGCGCCCACAACGCCGCCACCACCTCGTCCTCCCGCTCGGCGGGGACCACGTAGGTCACGCGGATCGTCGACATGGCGCGGCGGCGCGATGCGATCGCGCCCTACGGGTCAATGGAACATCTTCTTTTTCATGCGTTCCAGGACGCCCTCGCGGACCGGCCGGCCTTCGAGCTCGGCCAGGCGCTTGAGCAGCTCCAGGTGCTCCTCCGGCAGGTCGCCCGGGCGCGGGACGGTGATCTTGGCGAACACCAGGTGGTCGCCGCGGCCCCGTCCGTCGAGGCGCTGGATCCCTTCGCCGCGCAGCCGGAACTGCCGCCCCGGCTCGGTCGACGGCGGCACCTCGACGGTCTGTGTGCCGTGCAACGTCTCGACCTCGATCTCGGCGCCGAGCACCGCCTGCGGGTAGCTGATGTCGACCTCGGCGAGGACGTGCGGCCCTTCCCGCCGGAAGCGCTCGTGCGGGGCCACCTGGAGGACGACGTAGAGGTCGCCCGCGGGACCGCCGAAGCGGCCGTCCTCCCCCTCGCCCTGGAGCCGCAGGCGCTGGCCGGTGTCGACGCCGGCCGGGATCTTCACCTCGACCTGCCGCTGCCGCTGCACCAGCCCTTCGCCCCGGCACTCGGAGCAGGGGTTCTCGATCCGGGTGCCCTCGCCCTGGCAGTCGGGGCAGACCCGGGCGACGGTCAGGAAACCCTGGTTGAAGCGCACCTGGCCCCGGCCGCCGCAAGTCTCGCAGCGGACCGGCGGCTCGTCGCCTTCGGCGCCGGTTCCCTCGCACGCCTCGCACCGTTCGAGCCGCGGGATGGTGAGGGTCTTCTCCACCCCGAAGGCGGCCTGCTCGAAGCCGATCTCCAGGTCGTAGCGAAGGTCCGCGCCGCGCGACGGCGACCGGCCGCGGCGCCGCCCGCCGCCGCCGACGCCGAACCCGAACAGGTCGCCCAGGATGTCGGCGAAGTCGCCGAACACCGTCGGGTCGAACCCGGCGCCCCCGAATCCGGCACCGCCGCCGGGGCCGCCGCGCAGCCCCTCGTGCCCGAAGCGGTCGTAGCGCGCCCGCTTCTCCTGGTCGGAGAGCACGGCGTATGCCTCGGCGGCCTCCTTGAACCGGTCCTCGGCCTCCGTGTCGCCGGGGTTGCGGTCGGGGTGGTACTTCACCGCCAGCTTGCGGTAGGCGGACTTGATCTCGGTGCCGTCCGCGGTGCGGGTGACGCCGAGCACTTCGTAGTAATCGCGCTTGACTGTGGACATGGGCTCCTGGGGGAGATGAGCGGGGGCCGGGTCGAGCCTACCGGTTGAGCATCAGCTCGGAAAGCTTCGCGGAGATGCTGTTGAGATCGTACATGGCGGCCTCGATGTCGGCCTTCTGTTCCTGGTTGAGCGCCACCCGGGCCTGCATCAGGGTCTCCTGCACGCGGGCCCGATCCTCGTCGGCCATCATGTCGCGGAACTGCCCGAACACCCGGTCGTTGGTGTAGATCATCCCCTCCAGGCGGTTCTTGAGCCGGCGCACCTCGCGGCGCTCGTGGTCGAGGCTCCGGTGCTCCTCGGCCTCCGCCACCAGGCGGTCGATCTCGTCGCCCGACAGCCCGCCGGCCGGCGTGATCTCGATCGACTGCGAGCGGTCGGTGGCTACGTCGCGCGCCGACACGTTGACGATGCCGTTCGAGTCGATCGCGAACGTCACCTCGACCTGCGGCACGCCGCGCGGCGCCGGCGGGATGCCGACCAGCTCGAAGCGGCCGAGCGAGCGGTTCTCGCGCGCGAACTCGCGCTCGCCCTGGAGGGCGTGCACCTCGACCGTGTCCTGGTTGTCGGCCACGGTGGTGAAGATCTGGCTGCTCTTGGTCGGGATCGTCGAGTTGCGGTCGATCAGCTTGGTGAACAGCCCGCCGTGGGTCTCGATCCCGAGTGACAGCGGCGTGACGTCGAGAAGGAGCGTGTCCCGGCGGCTCCCAGAGAGGATGTCGGCCTGGACGGCGGCGCCGAGCGCCACGACTTCGTCGGGGTCGAGTTCGGTGTGTGGTGTTCGTCCGAACAGGCGCTCGACTCGTTCACGCACAAGCGGAATGCGCGTGGAGCCGCCGACCATCACGACTTCCTCGATGTCGGCGGGCTGGAGGCCGGCGTCTTCGAGCGCCTGGCGGCAAGGGGCGAGGGTCCGCTCGACGATCGGTGCGATGCGTGC
>CAZLLV010000349.1:0-2845 GCA_964560325.1 uncultured Thermoanaerobaculia bacterium
CCCGGCCGCGGGAGGCGGGCGAGCGGGGCGGCGAGGCCCGGGTGACCGTCGGCCACGACGTGGCGGCGGCGGTCGACGAGCTGGCCCGGAGCGAGGGGGCGACGCTCTTCATGGCGGTGCTGGCCGCCCTGGCGACGGTTCTCGGCCGCTGGACCGGCCGCGACGAGGTGCCGATCGGCTCCGCCGTCGCCGGCCGTCAGCGACCGGAGGTCGAGGGCCTGCTCGGCTACTTCGTGAACACCGTGGTGATGCGCTGCGACCTCTCCGGCGGGCCGAGCTTCCGGCAGCTCCTCGGCCGCTGCCGGGAGGAGACGGCGCGCGCCCTGTCGCACTCGTTGCCCTTCGACCGGCTGGTGGCCGAGCTGAAGGCCGAGCCGGACGCGAGCCACCACCCGGTGATCCAGGTGATGATCTCCGGCCAGGACCTCGACCGGATCGACGGCGAGCTCGCTCCCGGCCTCTCGCTCACCGTGGAGACCGGCGGCAACCGGACCGCCAGGCTCGACCTGGCCCTCTTCACCGAGCGGCGGGCGGGCGGCCTCGGCCTGCGCTTCGAGTACGCCGCCGACCTCTTCGACCGGGAGACGATCGAGCGCCTCGGCCGCCAGGTCGCCCACGTCCTGCGTCGGGCGGTGGCGGCGCCGGACGCTCCTCTCGACGCCCTCGACGTGGTGCCGGAGGACGAGCGCCGGGTGCTTCTCGACGAGTGGCGCCTCGCGACCAGCGACTACCCCCGGGACGCCGGCCTGGTGGAGCTCTTCGAGCGCCAGGTGACGGAACGTCCCGACGCGGTGGCGGTCGCCTGCATGAGTGCCCGGGGAGCCGAGCAGGTCACCTACCGGGAGCTCGACCGTCGGGCCCGGGCGCTGGCCCGGCGCATCGTCGCGGCGCTCGGCTCCGGTTTCGTTCGCGGCACCACCGTCGGCCTCGCCCTCGACCGCTCGGTCGACCAGGTGGTGACCATCCTGGCGGCGGTGCGGGCCGGCGGGGCCTATGTGCCGCTCGACGCCAACTACCCCGAGGAGCGGCTCGTCTTCCTGGCGGCGGACGCCGGAGTGCGGGTGCTGGTGAGCGAGGGGAAGGTGCTCGACCGGCTGCCCTTCCTGAGCGAGCGGGACGACCTCGCCGTGCTGCGCCTCGACGGGCTCGACCTCTCCGGCGAGGTCGCCGAAGAGGGGGGCCCCGGCCCGGAGGAGATCCCCACCGGCGCCGAGGACGCCGCCTACGTCTGCTACACCTCGGGCTCGACGGGCAAGCCGAAGGGCGCCGTGGTCCCCCATCGCGGGGTCGCCCGGCTGGTGCTGGGGGCCGACTACGCCCGCTACGCGCCGGACGAAACCTTCCTGCTGCTCGCACCGGTCTCCTTCGATCTCACCACCCTGGAGCTCTGGGGACCGCTCCTCACCGGCGGCCGCCTGGCCCTCTACCCGGCGGAGCGCCCGACGCCCGAGGGGCTCGCCGACGTTCTGGCCCGGGAGCGGGTGACGACCCTGTGGCTGACCGCCGGGCTCTTCCACCATGTGGTCGAGGATGCGCCGGAGGCGCTGGCGCCGCTCCGTCTCCTGATGGCCGGCGGCGACGTGCTCAACCCGGAGCTCTGCCGGAACGTCCTGCGGGCCCATCCAGGAATGGTGCTGGTGAACGGCTACGGCCCGACCGAGAACACCACCTTCACCGCCTGCCACCGGATGACCCGGCCGGAGGAGGTCGGGACGCCGGTGCCGATCGGCCTGCCGATCGCCGACACCAGCGCGGTGGTGGTCGACGCCCGCTTCCGGCTGCAGCCGGTCGGCGTGCCGGGCGAGCTGGTCACCGGCGGCGACGGCGTGGCCTGGTGCTACTGGAACCGGCCGGCGCTGACCGCCGAGCGGTTCGTGCCCGATCCCTGGGGCTCTCGAAGCGGGGAGCCGGGAGCCCGCCTCTACCGGACCGGCGACCTGGCCCGCTGGATCCGTCGGAGGGAGGGCGGCGGCATCCTGGAGTTTCTGGGGCGCAACGACGGCCAGGTGAAGGTGCGCGGTTTCCGGATCGAGCTGGGAGAGATCGAGGCCGCCCTGACCGCCCACCCCCAGGTCCACCGGGCGGTGGTGGTGGCGCGCCGGGCGGTGGCCGCCGCCGAGCGGGTGCTGGTCGGCTACGTGGTCCCGGACGGCGACGAGGAGCCGGCGGAGGCCGAGCTGCGCACCTGGCTCGAGAGCCGCCTGCCGCCCTACATGGTCCCGGGCGCCCTCCTGGTGCTCCGGGAGCTCCCGCTCGACCCGAACGGCAAGGTCGCCCGGAAGCTCCTGCCCGATCCCGCCGAGGTGGCCTCCGGCCCGGGCGAGCGGATCGCCCCCCGGACCGATACCGAACGCGCCGTCGCCGCGATCTGGAGCGAGGTCCTGGGCGTGCCGGAGCCGGCGGTGGGCGACGACTTCTTCCGCCTCGGCGGCCACTCGCTTCTGGCCGCCCGGGTCGTCTCCCGCCTGCGGGCGCGCCTGGGCGTCGATACCTCCCTCTCGCGGCTGTTCGCGCTCCGCACCCTGGAGGCCCTCGCCGCCGAGGTCGAGTCGCTCCGCGCCCCGGAGGGCCCGGCGCCCGCGCAGTCGATCCGGCGGGCCACCCGCCGCACCCTGATCCGCCCGTCCCGAGGAGGAGGTGAGCCGTGACCGCGGAGGCACCGATGGAGATCCAGGCCCTGCCGCTGTCGCTGGCCCAGCGGCCGCTCTGGTTCCTGCAGCGCCTCGATCCGTCCGGGTCGGCCTACAACGTGCCGCTGTCGATGACCCTCTCGGGGGCCCTCGACGCGGTCCGCCTGCGCCGCGCCCTCGAGACGGTGGTGGAGCGCCACGAGGCGCTCCGCACG
>CAZLLV010000350.1:0-5290 GCA_964560325.1 uncultured Thermoanaerobaculia bacterium
CGGGCGGCCTCTGCCATCTCTTCGGTCTGCCGGAAGGCCCCGGGCACGGAGACGTGGGCGTGCTCGCTGTGGGCCGCGAGCCGGGCGCCCCGGGCGAGGAGCTCGCGCCCCGCGCCCGACTCGCCGAGCGTACCGCCGGCCCAGAGCCGGTCGCCGGCGCGTCCGGCGCTCCGGGTGAGCGACGAGGCGCCGTCCGGCTGCCGGCCGAGCAGCGTCATCACCGCCATCGGCACGGGTGCCCGCGACAGATCGCCCCCCGCGAGCTCCACGCCCTCCTCGGCACAGACCTCCAGCAGGCCGTGGAAGAAGCGCTTGACCTGGAACCGCTCGGGCACCGCGAGCGCGACCAGCGCGTAGGCCGGCTCGGCGCCGCACGCCGCCAGGTCCGAGAGGTTGACGTGGAGGAGGCGGCGGGCGAGGAGGATTTCGTCGAGATCTTCCGGCACGTGGACGCCGCCGATCTGCGGATCGGTCGTCGCCAACCAGCCGTTCGTTCCGGGGGCGGGGAGGCGCGCGGCGTCGTCGCCGATCCGCCCGGTGCCGGGGAGGTCCCGCAGCCAGTCGAGCACCCGGTCCTCGCCCCTCATCTCGCTGCTTCCAGGTTCGGAGATTCGGTCGCCTCGTCCTGCTCTTCGGCGCCGTCCGCACCCTCCTCGTCGGTCGAGAGCGCCAGCTCGAGCACGTCGTCGACCGAGTCGACCAGGTGGAACGTCAGGCCCTCCTTCAGGTGCTCGGGGATCTCCGACAGGTCGCGCTCGTTGAGGCGCGGCATCGCGATCGAGGTCACGCCCGCGCCGCGGGCGGCCAGCACCTTCTCCTTCACCCCGCCGATCGGCAGCACGTCGCCGCGCAGGGTGATCTCGCCGGTCATCGCCATCCGCCGGCGGATCGGCCGGCCGGTGAGGACCGAGAGCAGCGCGGTCGCGATCGTGATGCCGGCCGACGGCCCGTCCTTGGGCACCGAGCCGGCGGGGACGTGGAGGTGGATGTCATGGCGGGAGAAGAACTTGCGGCGGTCGGGCGGGGCGTTGGGAGAGGTCTCCGCCCAGGCGCGGGCGAACGAGAGCGCCGCCTGGCCCGACTCCTTCATCACCTCGCCGAGCTGACCGGTGAGCCGGAGCGCCCCCTCGCCTTCGACCGCCACCGCCTCGATGAACATCAGATCGCCGCCGGCGGCGGTCCAGGCGAGGCCGGTCGCGACCCCCACCCGGTCGCGATCGAGGAGCTCCTCCGGGAAGTGGCGGGCCGGGCCGAGGAGCCCCTCGACCCTCCCGCGGTCGACCACCAGCGGCTCGACCGTGACCTCGATCTCGGACCCCTCCTCCGGCGGCTGCTCGAGCGCCCGCGCCACCCGTACCGCTACCTTGCGGAAGATCGCCGCCAGCTCCCGCTCCAGGTTCCGCAGGCCGGCCTCCTTCGTGTAGCGGGAGATGATCTCGATCAGCGCGTCGTCGGTCAGCTCGACGTGGGCCTCCGAGATGCCGTTCGCCTCGAGCTGCTTCGGGATCAGGTGCCGGCGGGCGATCACCAGCTTCTCGTGCTCGGTGTAGCCGGGCAGGCGGATGATCTCCATGCGGTCCCGGAAGGCCGGCTGGATCGGCTCGAGCAGGTTCGCGGTGGCGATGAACAGCACCCGCGAGAGGTCGTACTCGACGCCCAGGTAGTGGTCGCGGAAGGTCGAGTTCTGCTCCGGATCGAGGACTTCGAGCAGCGCCGAGGACGGATCGCCCCGGTAGTCGGCGCCGATCTTGTCGATCTCGTCGAGCATGAAGACCGGGTTCGAGGTACCGGCCTGCTGGATGCCCTGGAGGATCCGGCCGGGGAGCGCCCCGACGTAGGTGCGCCGGTGGCCGCGGATCTCCGCCTCGTCGCGCACGCCGCCGAGCGACAGGCGCACGAACTTACGTCCGACGGCGCGGGCGATCGAGCGGCCGAGGGAGGTCTTGCCGACGCCGGGCGGTCCGACGAAGCAGAGGATCGGTCCGCGCGTGTCGGCCTTGAGCTTGCGCACCGCCAGGTACTCGATGATGCGTTCCTTGACCTTCTCCAGGTCGAAGTGGTCCTCGTCGAGCACCGTCTGGGCGTGCTCGAGGTCGAGGTCGTCCTGGGAGCACTCGCTCCACGGCAGGCCGGTGAGCCATTCGAGATAGGTGCGGATGATCGAGCTCTCGGCGCTGTCCGGGTGGCTGCGCTCGAGCCGCCGGATCTGCCGCTCGACCTCCTCGGCCGCCTCCTCCGGCAGGCCGCGCTCCTCGACCCGCTTCCGGTAGCCGGCGATCTCCTCCGCCAGCTCGTCGCCCTCGCCGAGCTCGTCCTGGATCGCCTTGAGCTGCTGGCGCAGGAAGTACTCCCGCTGCGTGCGGTCCATCTCGCCGCGCGCCTGGGACGAGATCTCCTGCTGCATGGTGAGCACCTGGACCTCGCGCGCGAGCAGGGCGGCGACCTTTTTCAGCCGCTCGACCGGGTCGAGCGTTTCGAGCACGTCCTGGGCCTCCTCGAGCTTCAGCTCCAGGTTGCTCGCCGCCAGGTCCGCGAGCCGGCCCGGATCCTCCAGGTTGCTCGCGATCACCATGATCTCGGGCGAGATCGATTTGCCCAGCGTCGCCGCCCGGTCGAGGCTCTCCTTGACGCTCCGGACCATGGCTTCGATCGCGAGCCCGCCTTCGGCCTCGATCCGGTCTTCGGCGGCCCCTTCGCCCGAGCCGGCGGCGGCGACGGCGCCGGGGCCTTCGAGGCGCTCGATCTTCGCCTGCAGGTAGGGCCGGCTCTGCGAGAGGTGCTGGATGCGGGCGCGCGCGAGACCCTGGACGAGGATGCGGATCCGCCCGTCCGGGAGCTTGAGCATCCGCATGATGATGCCGGCGGTGGCGATGGGGAAGAGGTCCTCCGCCTCCGGCTCCTCGACCGACGCGTCCCGTTGCGCCGCGAGCAGGATCACCCGGCTCTCCGCGAGCGCCCGGTCGACCGCGGCGACGCTCGATCCGCGGCTCACCGAGAGCGGCAGGATGATGTACGGGAAGACGACCGTGTCGCGCAGGGCGAGGACGGGGAGGACGTCCGGGATCTTGATCTGCTCCTCGGAGACCGGCCCACTCGGGGGCGCGGTGCCTCCCGAGCCCGGCTCGGATCCCTGCGCCGCGTTGCGCTCCGCCTTCGGCTCGCTCTTCGATCGGCTCACGTCGTCTCGTCCCCCGCGTCGTCGGCCGCGCCCACGACCTCGATCGGCACGGGCCGGCGGGCGAGGCGCTTCTCCTCCACCCGCGGGAAGGTCACGGTCAAGAGGCCCGCCGCCAGCCGCGCCCGGCCGCGGTGGGTGTTCACCGGACAGAGCATCTCGATCGTGCGCTCGAAGCGACCCTGCTCGCGCTCGACGCCGTGGAAACGCCGGGCACCGTCGGGGGGCTGCAGCCGCTTGACGCCGACGACGACCACCGCTCGGCCCTCGACGAAGAGCTCGATCTCGTCCGGCGACAGGCCCGGCACCTCGATCAGGACGATCACCTCCTCGGCGGTCTCCATGACGTCGACCGGCGGCTCGTGCTCACCGGCCCGCGGCTCGCGCGACGCGAGGCGCATCGCCTCGTCGAACAGGCGGTCGAGATCCGAATGGATGCGGGAGAGCCGGCTCATGGCCTGGCGTCGCGCAAGAGCTCTCAGCCCTTGGCGGCGAGAGCGATGTTCAGTCGCAGCAGGAGCTTGTCGACCGTTCCGGTGTCGGCCAGGTCGACCCGCAGGTTGCGCACCGCCTCGACCACCTGCTCGTCCTCGTCCTCGATCTGGACGGTGAGGGAGAAGCGGCGAGCGCGCCGGAACTCTTCCGGCGTGAGGGTGAGCTGGATGTCGCGCCGCAGCTCGGAGCTGCCGTTGGCGCTCGCCGCGGCCCGGCCCGGCCCGCCGATCGCCTCCCGGCGCAGCCGCTCGAGCTCGTCGAGCACGTTGCGGCTCGAAGTCTTGCGCACCTTGACCGGCGGCGTCGCCGGCTTGGCGGCCGGAGGGCTCGCGGCCCGCGCGGGCGCGGACGTTGGCGACGGGGCCGGTGTCGGGCCAGGCGGCGGAGTCGGAGGCGCCGGGGCGGCGGCGGCCGGCTGCCGAGGGGTCTCCCGGGCGGGCGCCGGGCTCGCGACCGGGTCGGCCACCGGGTCCGCCGCGGGGGTGGGCTCCGCGACCGCGGGAGCGTCGTCGCCGGTCAGCCGGCGCTTGAGCGACACCAGCGTGACCTTCGAGATCCCCTTGAGCGTCTCGAACACGCCTTCGCCGTGGAGCGCCGACGCCTCGAACCAGGGCCAGCCCCGTGGGTTGAGGGCCTCGTTCATCTCCTCGACGGTGCAGATGTCGTCGAGGTCGCGCTTGTTGAACTGGAGGACCAGCGGAACGTCGGCGATCTCGATCCCCATCTCCGCCAGGTTCTCGGCCAGGTTGTCGAGCGACTCGACGTTCGCCTGCAGCATCGGCCGCTGCGAGTCGGCGACGAAGACCACGCCGTCGACCCCCTTGAGCACGAGCTTGCGGGTGGTGTTGTAGAACACCTGGCCCGGCACCGTGTAGAGCTGGATGCGGGTGTTGAAGCCGGCGATCTGCCCGACGTCGATCGGCAACAGGTCGAAGAAGAGCGTCCGGTCGGTCTCGGTCTCGAGAGAGACCATCTCGCCCCGGCATTCCGAGGAGGTCTGACTGTAGATGTGATGCAGGTTGGTCGTCTTCCCACACAGGCCGGGTCCGTAGTAGACGACCTTGGCCGCCATCTGCATCGTGCTGTAGTTGAAGAAGACCATGCGTGTCGGAAGCCTCGGAAAAGTACGTCCTCGCCCCACTTCAGGCAGGCGAGAAGGGCGCAAAGCCTAGCAGCCCCCCCGCCAGGTCCGCAAGGTGCGGGGCCGCGTGATCGTGTCGTGAGCGCGGTCCCTCGAGACGGGCCTGGAGCCGCCGCTTCGGTGCTACGTAGTAACATTCGACACGAGAGCCCGGCCGGGACGGCGAGCCGATCCTCGGAACGGAGCTCACGGGAAGAGGGTGGCGGATCGCATGGACGAGAACTTTCCCTACGGTCCGTTCCACCGGTTGCAGTCCGCGGTCGACAACGAGCGGATGGAGAGGTCGGGCATCGTCGGTGGGAAGGCGGCAAGGAATTTCTATGCAGGGGCGCAGCCCAAGGTCAAGGCGTTCCGGGGACCGCTCCCCCAGGGCAAGGCCGGCATCGAGTTCCGCAGCGCGGCGCCCCCGGACCCGCACACACCTCCTCACCGCGCGGAGTGGTCTCGGGGAGCGTCCGGCGTGATCGACCTCGGACCGG
>CAZLLV010000351.1:0-4874 GCA_964560325.1 uncultured Thermoanaerobaculia bacterium
GCAGACGAACATCACGGCGGCGCTCGATCCGCGCGCCAACCACCTCGACGAGGAGACGCTCGCCCAGCTCCTCGCCGACCTGCGGGAGCTCTGCACGCCGCGGCTGATCCGGCCGGCGGCCGCCGTCAGCCTGGTCGGCACCGGCATCCGCACGATCCTCCACGAGTGGGCGGGCGTGCTCGAGCTGTTCGAGGACGAGAGCGTCTACATGGTCTCGCAGGCCGCCAACGACCTGTCGCTCACCCTGGTGGTGAACGAGAGCTCGGCGGCGGACCTGGTACGGCGGATCCACGGCCGCCTGTTCGACGGGGAGGGGCCGGCGTCCTCGTTCGGTCCGCGCTGGCAGGCGCTCGCCGCCGCGGTCTGAGGCGCCCCGGGCGACCGCTGCGGTGCCGCCGTGCTAGCTTTCGGCGCCGTATGGACCGGGACGACGGTGCACCGCGGGAGAGCTCACCTCGCGCGCGGACCGGAGGCCGGCCGGCCGCGGTCCTTCTCTGGCTCGTCCCGGCGCTCCTCGCCGGGGCGTCTCTCCGCCTCGCCGGTCTCCCCGGCCAGGTTCTGATCGGCGACGAGATCCACGGCCTGCGGGCCGCGGTCGATCTGCCGGTCCATCAGATCTTCCAGTTCCGCGGCGCCGACCACTGCATCCCGTTCACCGCGCTCTTCCGCGGGCTCGCGGCGCTCGGTCTCCGGCTCGACGAAACGCTCCTGCGCTCGCCGTCGGTCGTCGCCGGACTCGGAACGCTCGTCCTCTTGCCGCTCGCCGCCGCCCGCTGGCGTGGAGCCCGCCTCGGTGTCCTCTACGGATGGCTCCTCGCGGTCACGCCGGTCTTCGTCTACTACAGCCGCATCGCGCGGCCGTACATGCTGTCGGTGCTCCTCGCCGCCGGCGCCGCGGCGGCCTTCTGGCACTGGTACCGCGGCGGCCGGCACCTGTGGGCGGCCGTCTACGTCGTCGCGGGCGGCCTCGCCCTCTGGCTCCACCTCGGGTTCGCGCCCTTCCTCGGGGCGGCGCCCGTCTTCGCGGTCTTCGACCGGCTCGTCCGGTACCGGCGCACTCGGGAGGGGGCGATCCGGCCGCCGGAGCGCTCGCTCGGCGCACTGGTTGTCACCGGTTGCGCCATGGCGGGAGCCGTGCTGCTGATCGTCCTGCCGGTCTTCCGGTCGTTCCGGCGGGTGTTCCTGAACAAGCAGGGCGGGGCCGAGACGAGCCTCGAATGCGTCGCCGACGTGCTCCGGCTCCAGGCGGGCTCCGCCCACGCGGTGGTGGCGGTGCTCTTCTGGCTCACCGCCCTCGCCGGGCTCGCCGTCCTCCTGCGCCGGCGCCCCCGATTCGCGCTCTACGGGCTCTCGCTGGTCGCCGCCCAGTGGCTCGCCATCGCCGTCGTGGTCGAACCGTTCGGCGTCGCGGTCTCCCACATTCTGGGCCGCTATGTCCTCGTGGTGCTGCCGGTCGTGCTCCTCTGGGCGGCCTCTGCGCTCGAGGCGGCGTGGAGCGCGCTCGCCAGGGCCGGCGCCGCCGGCCGGCGCCTCGGCTTCCTGGTGCCGACGGCCGCGGTGGTGGCGCTGGCCGCGGCCGGGCCGTACGCCGCCGACCCATGGTTGCGGCTCGGGCCGTTCGCCGGCACCAACGCGGCGGTCGCCTTCCACGAGCCCGCGCCCGCGCTGCCTCCGGAGCTGGTGCCGGCGGTCTACCGCCTGATCGCGGACGCACCGGGGGAGGGGCCGCTGATCGAAGCGGTCGCCACCCACGTCTCGGCACACCTCGACGCCACCGTCGCGCTCGCGCGCCACCACCGCCGTCCCGTGATCCTCGCCATCGACATGCCCTGGCTCGACGACCCGCGGGTCGGCCTGCGGACGATCACGTCGCTGCGCCCGGCGGGTGTCTGCGGCAGCGCTTCGCGCTTCGTCCTGCTGCACCGGAACCGGGTGCACCTCGAGCGCTCGACCGACGCCTGGGCGGAGGGCAAGCCGCTGCCGCCGTTCGTGCGGCGCGACCCGTCCTCGCCGACCCGCGCCCTCGCCGCCGGTCTCCTCGACGTCTGCGGCGAGCCGTTCGTCCAGGCGGAGGACTACTGGCTGTGGGACCTCGGGCGCGTGCGAGTGCTGTCGAACGCCGGGTCGCCCGCGGCCGGCGAGCGCTGAATCACTCGACGTAGCCGAGGTTGCGGAGGCGCTCGTGGGCCGCCCGGGCCTTCGACAGCGCCTCGTCGGTGTCCGCCATCCCCTCGACCTCGCGGATCCAGGACGAGAGCGCCGACTGGAGCCGGCGGACCTCCCGCGGATGCTCGGCGGCCACGTCGCGCGTCTCTCCGGGGTCGCTCGCGAGGTCGTAGAGCTCCACCTCACCGGAGTAGAGGTTCATCAGCAGCTTGTACCGGTCCGACCGCACCGACCGCAGCGCCCCCCAGGACGAGATCACCTGGTCGTGCACCCGCTCGCCCTCTTCGGCCAGCGGCCGCAGGCTGGTGCCGTCGAGGCGCAGCCCCGGCGCTTCGATCTCCAGGTAGTCGAGGAGCGTCGGCACCAGGTCGAGGTTCTGGGCCAGCCCGGTCACCCGGCGGCCGCCCTCGGTCTCCGGCACGCGCAGCACCATCGGCGTCCGGATCTCGTGGTCGTAGAGCGACTGGCAGTGCTTGACGTGGCCGTGGTCGAGGAACGACTCGCCGTGGTCGGAGACGAACGCGACCAGCGTGCGATCGAGCGCCAGCGCGTCGAAGAGCTCGCCCAGCCGCTCGTCAAGCCCGGCGATCTCGTCGTCGTAGAGGTCGAGCAGGTGGCGGAGGTCTTCGGGCGTGACCTCGAAGCGGGGCTCCTCGCCGCCGTAGACCTGTTCGGCGATCGGGTTCGGGTCGCCGGTGGCGACGAACGGCTTCGCGCCCGGCCGCTCGGCGTAGTCTCCGTCCGACCACCTGGGCTCCGCCGGCCGGTAAGGGTCGTGCGGGTCCATGTAGTGGACGTAGAGGAAGAACGGCTCGCGCAGCACCGAGAGATACTCGAGCGCCACCCGGTTGACGCACGCCGCGTCCCGGTGCAGGCAGCGCTCGTCGAAGACGTCGAAGCCGCGGTCGAAGCCGCCGTGCGGGTTGAACCGGGTCGGGCTCGCGCGGACGATCGGGGAGGCGGAGACGGCGACGGTCGCGTAGCCGCGCTCGTGGAGCAGCCCGGCGAGCGACGGCACGTCGTCCGGAATGCCGATCCGCTGCCCGGGCTGGACCCAGAAGCGGCTGCCGTCGCGGCCGGTGAGGATCGAGTTGGCGGACGGGTAGGTGCACGGGGCCTGCGCCCGCACGTCCTCGAACAGGTAGCCGCCGGCGGCGAAGGCGGCGAGATGCGGATCGGTCGCGCGCGAGTGGCCGTAGCTGCCGAGGTTCTGGGCGCGGAGGGTGTCGGCGAGCACGACGACCACGTTCGCGCCGTTGCCGGGGTCGGTCTCGGCCGCGCCTCCCGCCGGCCCCGGCGCCGCGGGGCCGCAGGCGGCGAGCAGCAGCAGGAGGAGCCCCGGCCCGACACGGCCGGTCGTCACCCGTTCTCCCTGGGGATGTCGAAGAGAGGGCTCCGGCGCAGGCGCAGCCGGTGGCCGTACCAGAGGCCGAGCGAGGCGAGGGTGGCGACCGCGTAGGTGGTCGAGCGGCGCAGGCTGATGCTCGAGGCCTCGTCGAAGTAGCGCACCGGCATCGGGATGTCGCCCACCTTGAAGCCGAAGTGGACCGCCTGGAGGAGGAGCTGCGAGTCGAAGACGAAATCTTCCGAGTTCCTCTCGAACGGGATCGTCTCGAGCAGGCGCCGGTTGTAGCCCCGGAAGCCGCTGTGCCATTCCCCGAGGTTCTGCCCGGTGAGCATGTTCTCGACCAGTGTCAGGCCGCGGTTCGCCAGGTACTTGATGCGCGGCATGCCGCCCGAAAGCGCCTCTTTGCGGGTGCGGATGCGGTTGCCGAGGACCAGGTCGAGGACGCCGAGCCGCAGGATGTCGACGGTCGCGGGCACCAGCCGGGCGTCGTACTGGTCGTCCGGGTGGACCATCACCACGTAGTCGGCGCCCCGTGCGAGCGCTTCCCGGTAGCAGGTCTTCTGATTGCCGCCGTAGCCCCGGTTGCGCTCGTGGCGGACCAGGGTCACCGGCAGCCGCGCCGCGACCACGGCCGTGTCGTCGCGGCTCGCGTCGTCGACCACGATCACCTCGTCGCACGCCCCGTCCGGGATGCGCAGGAGGGTGGTCTCGAGAGTCCCGGCCGCGTTGTACGCCGGCATGACGACGATGGTCCGTTCGGCCATGGGCGCTCACCTTAACCCGGCCGGCGGGCAGAGGTGAAGGCCCGTGAGAGAATCGCGCGCCATGCTCAGACTCCCGACGTTCCTGACCCGCCCGCTTCTCGCCCTGCTCGCCGTTTCGACGCTTGCCGCCGCACCGGCGGAAGCCTCGGCGCGTCCGTTCGACGCCGAGGCGCTGGTCACGATGGCCCGGGTCTCGGAGCCGGCGGTGTCGCCGGACGGGGAGTGGGTGGTCTTCGTGCTGCGCGAGACCGACGTCGCGGCCGACCGCGGACGGACCGACCTCTGGGCGGTACCGGCGGCAGGCGGGGAGGCGAAGCGCTTGACCGAGCACGAGGCGTCGGACGGCTCGCCGGTCTGGGGCCCGGACGGCGGCTCGCTCTACTTCCTGTCGTCGCGGTCGGGCTCTTCGCAAGTCTGGGCGTTCCAGGGGCTCGAGCCGGCCCAGCCGGACCAGGGCGCCGCAGCGCCGGTGCAGGTGACCGACCTGCCGCTCGACGTGAACGCCTTCGCGCTCTCCCCCGACGGCGCAAGGCTGGCGGTGGCGCTCGAGGTCTTTCCCGACTGCGCCACCGTTCGCTGCACCGCCGAGCGCCCGC
>CAZLLV010000352.1:0-4638 GCA_964560325.1 uncultured Thermoanaerobaculia bacterium
GGCGCGGGGGGCGCGCGGCGCCGGGGCGGGGCCGCGGGGCGGGCGCCGGGGGGGGCGGGGGGGGCGCGCGCCGGCGGCGGGGGCGCACGGCCTCCGGGTCGGCTCGGCTGGTGGGTGGTCCGGCGGGTGCCTCGCCTCGCAGGGCCGACCGCGCGTGTTACTGGCGTGCACTTCCACCGGGCTTGCTTGCTGCGCGGGCCCTGAGCCCTGCGGCCGTGCGCCCCCGCCTCCTCCGCCCGCTCACCGATCGGTGGTGAGGGGAGGGTCCCCCGCCCGGGCGGCCTGCTCGCTTCGCTCGCGGCCGCGGGGGGCTCTTCAGAAGAAGCGGAGCCGCGCGGGGTCCTGGCCGGTGGCGGCACAGGTGGCTTCGGCGACTAGGTAGAGGCTGCCGGCGATGAGGATGAGGGCTTCGGGACCGGCTTGGTCGATCGCGGTGTGGACGGCCTCGGAGGCGTTGTGGAAGGTGTCGGTCGGGCCTTTCCAGCCGGCGGTTTCGACGGCGCGGCGGATTCGCTCCACCGGGGCGCCGTGCCAGCGAGAGCGGGTGCAGACGACGTGGTCGCCCTTCGGGTCGAGGCCGCTCACCAGCTCGCGGACGATCTCTTCGACCCGCTTTTCATCGGAGACGCCCACGACGAGGATGACGCTGCGGTCGCGGCCGTGGTGGAGGTCGCGGATGGCGGCCGCGGTGGTGCGGGCGGCGGCGGGGGTGTGGCCGATGTCGAGGTAGAGGTCCGGGTTCCGGCGCACGCGCTCGAAGCGTCCCGGTACCCGCGTCCGTGCCAGGCCGGACCGGATCGCCTCCGTCAGCTCGATGGCCGGGGTGTCGCGGCCCGCCGCGCGGAGCGCCGCGGTCACCAGCGCTACCGCCACCACCCCGTTCCAGACCTGGTGATGGCCGGGGAGGGCGATCTCCAGGTCCGGCAGCGGCGGCAGGTCGGGCGCGTCGGCGCTCTCCCACGCCAGATCGAACCGGGTCCCCGGCTCGCCGTCGTGCCGCGCTCCCACGTTCGTCACCCGTGCCAGCCGCTCGACGAAGAGCGGCCGGACGTGGCGGATGCGGCAGTAGGCGGCGAGCTTCTGTTCGAGGCCGGGGTCGCGGAGCGGGCCGATCACGAGTACGCCGCCGTCGGGGCAGAGGTCGGCCTTTTCGTAGGCGATCCTCTCCAGGCTGTCGCCCAGCAGCTCCGTGTGCTCGAGGTCGAGGGAGGTGAGGGCGACTGCCGCGCTGTTCGGCCGAGAGCAGCGGGCGAGGCGGGTGGGGTCGAGGCGGCCGCCGAGGCCGGCTTCCCAGACCGCGGCTTCGACGCCTGAGGCCTGGAAGTGGTCGAGGGCGACGGCGGTCAGGGCCTCGAAGGAGCCGGTCTCCTCGCCGGGGTGGTCTTCCAGGTACTCGGCGCGGCGGGCGAAGAAGCGGTCGACGGCGGGCGCGAGCTCGGCTTCGGTCGCCGGGCGGCCGTCGATGCGCAGGCGCTCGCCGGGGTGGAGGAGGTGGGGGGAGGTGAAGAGGCCGGTGCGTAGCCCGAGGGCGGAGAGGATCTCGGCGCCGAAGGTGGCGACGCTCCCCTTGCCGTTCGAGCCGGTGACGCGGAGAGAGAGGGTCTCGCCCGTCCACCAGCCGTCGAGCACCGGCCGGCAGATCTCGACCAGCCGCGGGAGCGCGACACCGGTCCCGTGGCGGGGCAGCTCGAAGAGCCGCGGCCACGGGTCCGGGGGGTGGTCGCTCACGGTGCCGCCTGCGTCGGGAGCCGCCGGGTCAGGAGAGCGGGTCGTAGAGCGGGAAGCGCGCGGTCAGCTCGTGGACCTTGTCGCGCACCGCCGCGCGGACGGGCTCGCTCTCCGGGTCGGCCAGCACCTCGGCCACCAGGTCGCCGACGCGGTCCATCTCGGCCTCGCCCATGCCGCGCGTGGTGAGCGCGGGGGTGCCGATCCGCACGCCGGAAGCGACCAGCGGCGGGCGCTCGTCGTAGGGGATCGTGTTCTTGTTGACCGTGATGCCGGCCGCCTCGAGCGACTCCTCGGCCACCTTGCCGGTCACCCCGCGCGAGCCGACGTCGACCAGGAAGACGTGGTTGTCGGTGCCGCCGGAGACGATGCGGAAGCCCCGCTCCTCGATCCTTCGGGCGAGGCGGGCGGCGTTCGCGACGGTGGCTCGCTGGTAGTTCCGGAAGCCGTCGTCCAGGGCTTCGCCGAGGGCGACCGCCTTGGCGGCGATCACGTGCATCAGGGGCCCGCCCTGGAGGCCGGGGAAGACGGCGCGGTCGAGGAGCTTGGCGTGCTCCTCCTTCGAGAACGCCATGCCGCCGCGCGGCCCGCGCAAGGTCTTGTGGGTGGTGGTGGTGACGAAGTCGCAGTGCGGGAAGGGCGACGGGTGGAGCCCGGCCGCCACCAGGCCGGCGATGTGGGCGATGTCCGCCATCAGGAGGGCGTCCACGCGGTCGGCGATCGCCCGGAAGCGCTCGAAGTCGATGATCCGGCTATAAGCGCTCGCGCCGCACACGATCAGCTTCGGCCGGTGCTCGGCGGCGAGGCGCTCGACCTCGTCGTAGTCGATCCGTTCGCTCTCCCGGTCGACGGCGTACGAGACCACCTCGAAGTCGCGGCCGGAGTAGGACAGCCGGTGCCCGTGCGTCAGGTGGCCGCCGCTCGACAGGTCCATGCCCATCAGCGTGTCGCCGGGCCGGAGGAAGCCGAAGTAGACCGCCATGTTGGCGGTGGTGCCGCTGTGCGGCTGCACGTTCACGTGCTCGGCGCCGGGGAAGAGCTCGAGGGCGCGCTCGATCGCCAGCCGCTCGACCGTGTCGACGTGCTCGCAGCCGCCGTAGTAGCGCCGGCCGGGATAGCCCTCGGCGTACTTGTTGGTCATCACGCAGCCGGTCGCCTCGAGCACGGCGCGGCTGACGAAGTTCTCCGAGGCGATCAGCTCGAGCCCCGAGTTCTGGCGCTCACGCTCGGCGCCGATCGCGGCGTAGACCGCGGGATCGACGGACTTCAGCTCGCGGAAATCGGCCATCGTCTCGCGCGCGCCTACTCTTCCGAATCGCCGGACTCTTCCGAGTCGCCGGCCTCGTCCGCCGCGCCCGAGGCGTCGGCCTCGGTCTCCTCGCTCTGCGGGGTGCCCGACTTCGGCTCCGCCGGCTTCTTCTTCGGCTTCTTGGCGGTCGTCTTCTTCGGCGCCGGCTCGGCCGTCTCCTCGGCGACCGTTACCTCCTTCTGCTTCTCGGTCTTGGCGGCGGCCTTGCGCGGGGCGCGCTTCGACGAGGTCTGCCGCGCCGGCTTCTTGGCGGTCTTGGTCTCGGAGGCGCCGGCCGCGGCCTCCCGGTTGCGGCGTGCCAGCGCCTTCTTGCGGCGGTGCTGCCGCCGGCGGAGCTTGCGGTCCTTCTCACGCATGAAAACCTCCTCCAGAAATGACGAAATGCGGAAACGGCCCCGAAGGCCGGCCCTGAAGCTTGTCTGAGCGTAGAGAGCCTGTCAACCGAAGCCCTCGCAGAAGAGAGGCTTCTTCTTCCCATCCTCCGATCGGTCAAGGGAGGCCGGGGCCGGGGCGGGCGGCTGGAGGGCTCTGGGCCCGCGCAGTCGGCACGGACGGTGAGATTGCACGCCCGCAACCCGCGCGAGGACCTGCGAGGCGAGCCCCGATGGGACACGCAGGAAGCGAGCCGTCCCGGAAGCCGCCCGCCCCGGCCCCGGACTCCCCGCCACCGACGTTTCCCTCTCCCTTACAGCGGGATGTTGCCGTGCTTCTTCGGAGGCAACGACTGCCGCTTCCCGGCGAGCTGCCGGAGGGCGCGGATCACGGCCGGGCGGGTCTCCCGCGGCTCGATCACGCCGTCGACGAAGCCGAGCTCCGCCGCGATGTACGGGTTCGAGAACCGCTCCCGGTACTCCGCCACCTTCTCCGCCCGCACCCGGTCCGCATCGTCCCCCGCCTCCTGGAGCTCGCGCCGGTAGAGGATGTTCACCGCCCCCTCCGGCCCCATCACCGCGATCTCCGCCGACGGATACGCCAGGTTCACGTCGGTGCGCAGGTGCTTCGACGCCATCACGCAGTAGGCGCCGCCGTACGCCTTCCTCGTGATCACCGTGATCTTCGGAACCGTCGCCTCGGCGTAGGCGTAGAGGAGCTTCGCCCCGTGCTTGATGATGCCGCCGAACTCCTGCTGCGTGCCGGGAAGGAAGCCGGGCACGTCCTCGAAGGTGACGAGCGGCAGGTTGAAGGCGTCGCAGAAGCGCACGAAGCGCGCGCCCTTGAGCGAGGCGTCGATGTCCAGAACGCCGGCGAGGTAGGCCGGCTGGTTCGCCACGATCCCCACGCTCTGCCCGCCCAGCCGTGCGAAGCCGACCACGATGTTCTTCGCGTACGCCGCGTGCACCTCGTAGAAGCTGCCCCGGTCGACCACCGCCTCGATCACCCGCTTGATGTCGTACGGCTTGTTCGGGTCCGCCGGCACCATCGTGTCGAGCGCCTCGTCCTGCCGGTCGGGCGGGTCGTCGGTCGGCCGGACCGGCGGGTCCTCGAGGTTGTTCGACGGCAGGTACGACAGGAGCTTGCGGATGCCGGCGAGGCAGGCGGCGTCGTTCGGCACGGTGAAGTGGGCGACGCCGCTCTTCGCCGCGTGGGTCGAAGCCCCCCCCAGC
>CAZLLV010000353.1:0-22945 GCA_964560325.1 uncultured Thermoanaerobaculia bacterium
GGGAGGAGATCCTCGACCTCCTGGCGCGCGCGCTCGCCGACGAGCGCGGTCTCCGGGGCGCCGCGTCGCGCTTCGCTCCGGACGCCCTCGCGGCCATCACCCGGCTCGCCTCGGGCGACGCCCGCCGCGCCCTCAACCTGCTCGAGCTGGCGGCGGGCGACGCGGCCGACGCGGCGGCGGAGGAGGAAGTGGAGCGCCCACGCCTCCTCACGCCGGAGAACGTCCGCCGGGTCGAGCGGAAGAAGACCCTCCTCTACGACAAGGCGGGCGAGGAGCACTTCAACCTGATCTCGGCGCTCCACAAGTCGCTGCGCGAGAGCGACGCCGACGCCGCCCTCTACTGGCTCGCCCGCATGCTCGCCGCCGGCGAGGACCCGCTCTACGTGGCGCGGCGCATGGTCCGGTTCGCGAGCGAGGACGTGGGGCTCGCCGACCCGCAGGCGCTCCCCCAGGCGCTCGCGGGTTGGGACGCCTACCACCGGCTCGGCACCCCCGAGGGCGAGCTCGCCCTCGCCCAGGCCTGCCTCTACCTCGCGCTCGCGCCGAAGAGCGACGCCCTCTACGCCGGCTACAAGCACGCCCGCCGCACGGTCGAAGAGCGCCCCGCCGACCCGGTGCCGAAGGTGATCCGCAACGCTCCCACGAGCCTGATGAAGGAGCAGGGCTACGGCTCGGGCTACGTCTACGCTCACCACGTGGAGGAAGGCGTCGGCGGCATCGACTGCCTGCCCGAGGCGCTCCGGGGGGAGCGGTTCTACGAACCGAAGGAGCGCGGCTTCGAGGCGGAGCTGAAAGAGCGGCTCACTCGCTTCCGCGAGCTGCGCGCGCGGGTGCGGGCCAGGCTGGGCGACGCCGATCGCCCCGCCTGACCCGTCGGCCGCCCGCGACGGAGGGTCAGCGCACGGCTTCGAGCGCCTCTTTCATCTGCTGGTTGTGGCGCAGGTTGTGGGCCCCCACCAGCACCAGCCACTGGTGGGTGTTCATGGTGCCGGGCGGGCCGGTGAAGGTGTGCTCCTTTACCGGCCCGTCGAGCGAGCCCACGAGCTCGAGCGTCTGGGCGCGGGCGCTGGCGAAGCGGGCGAGCAGGTCGCTCCGCGACGGCTCTCCCGTGGGTTGCAGCTGCTCGGGCGCTTGAAATTGCTGCGAGCGGTCCAGCACGGTCGCCTCGAGGCCGGCGGTGCCGGACTCCGCGACGGTCCGCCACTCGGGGTTCGGCTCGCTTGCGGGCGTCGCGGTGACGACCCCGTAGAACAACCCCTCGGCGCGGACGTGGGGCACCACGCCCGCGCCCACCGACCAGGAGTCGGCGGCGGGCCGCTTCAGCCAGAGGTCGCCCTCGGCCTCCGCCGCCAGCGCTTCCAGCTCACTCTGCGACGTCTCCAACAGCTCGACGAGGTGGGCACGCTCGTCCTCGGTCAGCTTCGGCGAAATCTCATCGCCGGCGGCGAAGGCGGGAACGGTCGCGAGGATGAGGAGCAGGGCCAGGCAGGCGCAGAGCCTGGCGGTGTGAAGGTGGGTGATTCCGGGCATCGTCGATCTCCTGTGTCGTGGTTGGGTCAGCCTGTCACAGAAGCGACGATCCGGATTCCGTGAAATCGACACCGTCCCGCGGGAGTTCTTCTCTCTACTCAGGGCGAGCCGCGCGGGAGACCAGCGGAAATCGCTCCGGATGCTCGATCGACTCGACGGCGAGATCGACGTCGAGATCGGGCCAGTGGAGATGGTGCGGGTGCGGCCGCTCCACGTTCAGGATCGCTTTCACCGGGGCTTCCGCGAACCACGGAAAGTCCGCAAAGCCCAGGAACAGCTCGCGGCCGTCGAGTAGAAGCCACAGGCCGTGCCGCGAGATGTTCGTGACCTCAAGGTCCGAAGTGGGTGCCGAAGTGAGCGTCCCATGCGTTCCTGATTTCATCCTCATGCTCCCTGATCAGCTCTTCGATCTGCCGGAGTTGGCGCGACGAGAGCTTGTAGTTCCGCGCGAGCTCGACCTCCGGATCGAGCCAGTACTTCGCTTCCCCTTCCGCGCTCTGGACGTGGACGTGGGGTCGCTCCTCCTCGCGCGAGAAGAAGTAGAAGCGGTACGGGCCGGACCGGAAGACCGTCGGGCTCATTCTCGGCATTCTACCGGCTCGGGAGAGTGGAAGAACCAGCCGGCGCTTCTGCATCTTGCCGAGGGCGTTCTCGGCAGACCTGGGAATCGCACGTCACCGAGACTCTGAACCCTGTGAAGGGCGGTCGGCCTGCTCGACACTGCATTCGGTGCTATAGTGGTGCGGTGTGGCGGGTGGTCGTGGAGATGACGCGATGAGCCGATTGACCTTGCGCTTGCCCGAATCGCTCCACCAGCAGCTCGCCAGAGAAGCGAGCCGAGAGGGCGTCTCCCTCAACCACTACATCGTCTACTCGCTGACGCGGGCGGTCACCGCCTCCGACCTGGAGCAGCAGCGCCGGACGTTCCACGAGATGACGAATCGGTACCCGCAGGAAGAGGCGGAAGCCGCTCTTCAGGAGATGCTGGCCGCGCGCAAGTAGGCTACTCGAGTCCCAGCCGGTGCTTCTGCACCTTGCCGAGGGCGTTTCTCGGGAGCGCCGGGACGAAGAGCACGTCTACCGGCACCTTGAAGCCCGCCAGCCGCTCGCGGCAGTGGGCGAGGATCGCTTGCGGGTCGGGCTCGCCGGTTGCCGTGCCGGGCTCGTCGCCTGCCGGCTCGGGCTCCGCCACCACGTAGGCCACCGGCACCTCGCCGTACTCCCGGTCGGGGCGACCGACCACCGCCGCCTCGCGCACGCCCGGCGCTCCCTCCAGCACCTCTTCGATCTCGCGCGGATAGACGTTCAGCCCGCCGCGGAGGATCAGCTCGCGGCTGCGGCCGAGGAGGGTGACGTAGCCGGTCGCCGGGTCGCGCCGCGCGAGGTCGCCGGTCCGGAACCACCGTTCGCCGTCCGGCCCGGGCAGGAAGCTCTCCGCCGTCTTCGCCGGATCGCGCCAGTAGCCGCCGAAGACGTTCGGGCCGCGTACCACCAGCTCTCCCGCGCCGCCCTCCGGCACCTCCCGGTCGTCCGGGTCGACGATCCGCGCCTCGACCCCCGGCAGCGGCACCCCCACCGTCCCCGGCCGCCGCTCGCCCTGGTACGGGTTCGACAGGTTCATCCCGGTCTCGCTCATGCCGTAGCGCTCGAGGATCGCGTGACCGGTCCGCCGCCGGAACGCCTCGAACGTCTCCGGCGAGAGCGGCGCGCTGCCGGAAGCGAAGAGGCGCATCGACGGGATGGCGCCGAGATCTTCCAGCCGGCCGAGCGCGTCTCGATCGGGAAGCGCTCGGATCGCGTCTAGCAGCCGCACGTACATCGTCGGCACGCCGAAGAAGAGGGACGCCGCGCCGGCCACCAGCTCGCGCGCCGTCTCGGCCGCCCGGAAGCGGCTCCGCAGCTCGACCCGGGCGCCGGAGGCGAGGGCGGTGAAGAGGCCGACCACCAGGCCGTGGACGTGGAAGAGCGGGAGCGTGAGGAGCAGGCGGTCGTCCGCCCTCCAGGCCCAGGCGCTCCGCAGCCCCGTGACGGTGGCGGCCAGGTTGCCGTGGGTGAGCACCGCGCCCTTGCTGCGGCCGGTGGTGCCGGAGGTGTAGACCAGGAGCGCCGGGTCGTGTGTCGAGCCGACCGCGCCGGGCGAGGGGAGCGCCGCGCCGCGTCCCGGACCGCCGCGCGGCTCGGCCGGCGAGGTCAGCTCGGCGAGGTCGACGACCTCCGGAGCGGGTCCGCCTGCCGATCGCGCCTCCTCGACCGCCCGCTCCACCTCCGCCCGGAACGCCGTCTCCGCCACCACCCAGCCCGGCGCGGAGTCGGCCAGCAGATGCGCCGTCTCCCGCGCCGTGTAGGCGACGTTGACCGGCACCGCCACGGCGCCGGCTCGCAGCACCGCGAGCCCGGCGATCACCGTCTCCGGACGATTGCCGGCGACCAGGGCGACGCGGTCCCCGGGTGCCGCCCCGCGCGCCGCGAGACCGACCGCCGCGCGCTCGACGGACACGAACAGCTCGCCGTAGCCGAGCTCCCGGCGCTCCGGTTCCGGCGCCCCCGTCTCGCCTTCGCCGGAGGCCGCGATCGCCACCGCCTCCGGCCGCTCGCGGCGGCGGGTTTCGAAGAGCTCCAGCAGGGTCGCCACGCCACGAGTGTAGCGATCTCGCCGACCTCGCCAAGGCCGCGCTTGCATGGGACCAAGATCGTGAGCTAAGCTCCACCGCAATCAGTCAATTGAAGTTCTGAGTCGTTTTCGGGGTTCCCGCCCCTTTCACCGATCCAGCCCGGTCGCGTGCCCTGGCCTCGAGCCCGGGTGCCGAGGCCGTCTTCGAGACGGCTAGCGACGATCGGGTCTACGCGGAGCGTGAGCTCGCGGGAGCCTCGGTGATGCGTGGGGTGAGGCGTTGACATTTCGCGGCGCCTGGTGGGTGAGCGACTCCTTCGAGTGAGGGCTTCGTCACCCACGAGGCGTTCCATCTCCAGACCGGCCGTTCCCGTGGGGGAGCGGGGGCGCGCCGGGCCGAATGGGTCGAGCGAGGACCACGACCGGAGGAGTGAGCCCGTATGGTGACGAACCAGGACCCGATCTTCCAACCTCTCGAATTTCGCCATCTGACGGTAAAAAACCGTCTCTTCCGCTCCAGCATCTCCGGGCGCTGGGACAACTACGACGGCTCGGGCACCCAGGCCCGCATCAACTGGGAGACGAAGTTTGCCCGCGGCGGCGTGGGGGCGATCATCTCGTCGTTCGTGCCGGTCCACATCCGCGGGCGCATCCTGCCGAGCTACGCGATGATCGACGCGGACGACAAGATCCCGTTCTGGCGCGAGGTCGGCAAGGCCGTCCACGAGCACGGCTGCAAGTTCATCATGCAGCTCAGCCACTCGGGCCGCCAGCGCGACGTGCCCGGCGTCGAGAACTTCACGAAGCCGGGGCTCTCCTCGACCAGCAACATGGACACCTTCCACGGCCTCCTCTGCGAAGCCGCCACCAAGGAAGAGATCGAGCAGCTCGTCGGCTACTTCGCCCAGGGCGCCCGCCGCGCGCGCGAGGCCGGCCTCGACGGCGTGGAGCTCCACGCCTCGCACGGCTACCTCTTCACCCAGTTCCTGTCGTCCGGCATCAACGACCGCGACGACGAGTACGGCGGGTCGCTGCGCAACCGCTACCGCTTCCTCCACGAGGTGATCCACGCGATCCGCCGCGAGGTCGGCGACGACTTCCACCTCCAGGTCAAGATCAACGCGATCGACCTCAACAACGCGCTCTACCCCTGGGAGAAGAAGGGCAACACCCCGGAGGAGTACATCCAGATGTGCCAGTGGGTGGAGGAGGACGGCGCCGACGCCCTGCACGTCTCGGCGGGCAGCATGTTCCCGCACCCGCTGGTGCCGCCGGGCGGCTTCCCGCCCGACGAGCTCAACTGGTGGTACGGCGGCATGGCGTCGTCCGGCACCCGCGGCTTCTTTCCGAACTACACCGCCTTCCACTTCAAGCTCCTGCGCCCGCTCTTCCTCTGGCTCTGGAACCGGACGAAGAAGAAGTACCCGATCGAGGGCGTCTCCATGGAGCTGACCAAGCCGATCAAGGACGCGGTGTCGATCCCGGTGATCAACACCGGCGGCTACCAGGACGGAGACCTGATCCGCCGCGGCCTCACCGAGGGCTACTTCGACGGCGTCGCGATCGCCCGGCCGCTGATCGCCAACAACGACCTGCCGAAGATCCTGGAGTCGGGCCGCAGCCTGCCCGACCGCCCCTGCACCTTCTGCAACCGCTGCCTGATCAACGCCATCGCCAATCCGCTCGGCTGCTACGACCTGCGGCGCTACGAGAGCCACGAGGCGATGATCCGCGAGGTGATGACGGTCTTCGACCCGCCGCACTTCCCGGGCAACGGGCACGCGGCGGCCGCGCCGGGACCGGAGGTGCGGCGATGAGCACCGTGCGTACCCGCACCGCCTCCGGAGTCCTCACCGACGTCGTGCGGGAGGACCCGGTCGACCGCCGTCAGGCGCGCACCCGGAGGATCGTCTTCTGGGCCGTCGTGGTGGTCGTCGTCGTGCTGATCGTGCTGGGTACGGCCGGCGCGTGATCCGGACCTGCGGCATGCTCCTCTGCCTCGGGATCTCGACGGGCTTCGCCGTGGCCGGCTGCGGCCGCGGCTGCGAGCCCGATCGCGGCCGTGGCCCGGCCGGCGCCGAGCCGGTCGCCGACCTCGACCCCGAGCGCGGCTACCTGCCGGCGCTGCGCGCGGCGGCGGGCGCCCCGGCGGCGGAGAGCCTCGACGCCGAGCGCCGGAGCTACGCCGACTGGAAGCGCGTCCGGATGGCGGAGATCGAGGCGCAGCCCTGGTACCGGGCGCGGCCCGAGGAGGCCGACTGGTCGGACGACGTCTGGCTCGGCCGCGACACCTGGTGGCACTGGACCGGCGGCAACGAGCACACCTGGCGCGATCTCGCGCAAAGAAGTGGCGGCCGCCTCGACCTGCTGCGGCTGGTCGACAACCGGGCGCTGCCACGCGAGGAGCGCTTCGCGCGCTTCGGGCTGATCAACGACCCGTCGGCCGCGGCGCCGGAGGTCGGCGACGACGGCGCCTGCACGCCGGACGCGCACGGCCTCTGCCTCGACCACATGACCGACCCTGGCGTCTCGGAAGAGACCGCCGCCCTTCTCGGCCGGCCGACCGGCGTCCTCGGCCTGCGGCTCTTCGACAACCCCGACTTCCGCCCCGAGGCGTGGGACCCGGCGAACCCGTACCGCCCGCCGGCCGGCTGCACGCCGGGCGAGCGCTCGCCCTGGGACCAGCGGACCGCCGCCACCAACGCCGCCGAGAGCCGCACCGACTGCTACCAGCCGCCCTACCTGGTCGGCATCTCGTGCGGCTTCTGCCACATCTCGTTCGACCCCGAGAACCCGCCGGCCGACCCCTCCGCTCCCGGCTGGGAGAACCTCACCGGCGCGCTCGGCAACGTCTACCTGAAGGAGGGGCCGCTCTTCGCCTGGATGCTCGACTTCGGCGACGACGCCTTCTACACCGACTACCTGATGGCGCAGCCGGCGGGCACGAGCGACACCTCCCGGATCGCGACCGACGACCTCGACAACCCGAGCGCGATCAACGCCCTCTACCGGGTGGGCGAACGGCTGGCGCTCGCCGAGAGCGGCCCGGAGGAGCTACCGAACGGTCACGCCGAGCCGGTGCCGCGGGTGCTCAAGGACGGCGCCGACTCGGCCGGCCTCGCTCTCGCCGCGCTCCGCGTCTACGTGAACATCGGGATGCTCGGCAACCGGTGGTTGAACGACCACGACGCCTACCTGCTGCTCGGCGGCTCGCCGCGGCCGCAGCAGCCGTTCGCGGTCCGAGACGCGATGACCACGCCGGGCTACGACGGCGCGATGTGGTGGGACCGGACCGAGGTCCGCATGCCCGACGTGGTGGAGTACCTCTCCGCCGGCCGCTCTCCGCGCCTCGCGAACGCGCCGGGCGGGACGGCGCGGCTCGCCGGCGAAGAAACCCTCGCCCGCGGCCGCCGGGTCTTCGCCGACCACTGCGCCGCCTGCCACGCCGGCCGGCAGCCCGCGGTCGATCGCCACGAAGACCCCGAGGGCTGGCGGCGGGCGATGCGCGAGCTGGTCGACGAGGACGGCTTCTTCGACCGCGACTTCCTGGCCGACGACCGCCGCCACCCGGCCGGCGCCGTGGGCGTCAACCTGACCCGGAGCATGGCGACCAACGCCCTCGCCGGCCACGTCTGGGAGGACTTCTCGTCGCTCGCCTACAAGCGGCTGCCGCCACTCGACGGGGAGGGGGCGGGCGAGGGCCCGATCTCGCTGCCGCACCCGTTCGAGGAGGGCGAGACGGTCGACTTCTGCCCGCCATCCGGCGGCCGGGGCTACTACCGCACCGCCTCGCTGGTCGGCCTCTGGGCGACCGCTCCGTTCTTCCACAACAACGCCGTCGGCCGCCACGTCCACGACCCGAGCGTCGACGGCCGCCTCGAGGCGTTCGAGGACGCCGCCGCGCAGCTCCTCTGGCCCGAGCGGCGGACCGGCCCGGACGGCACGCCCGGGCCCTACGTGAAGCGGACCGGCGACCGGGCCACCTGGCTGCCTCTTCCGGACGGAGCGGACGGCATCCTGGTGCCGGTACCTCCCGGCTACCCGATCAAGATGCTCGGAAACCTGCCGCTCCACGACCTGGTCGACGCCCTGCCGGCGCCGCTCCGCCGCGCGCTCGCTTCCGACCGCTCGGCGGCGGCGCGCGAGCGCAAGGAGCGGATCGCCCGCGAGGTGCTCGGCAACGAGCGCCTGCGGAACCTGCTGCGCAAGGTGATGCTGGAGAAGAACGCCGCACCCGATTTCGTCGAAAACAAGGGGCACGAGCGAATCGTCGCGGGCATCGAGAGCGACGACGACAAGCGCGCCCTGATCGAGCTGATGAAGACGTTCTAACAGGGAGAAGGACATGAAGCGCAAACTCAGAAGCTGCCTGCTCATCGTGGTGCTCCTCCTCGTGCTAGTGCTCCTGTTCTTCTGGATCAAGGGCTGCATCGACGCCCGCCCCGCCCAGGACGAGCCCATGGCGGCTGGCCTGACCAAGGCGGACTTCGCCCAGGCGCCGGACGAGCCCGACTACTTCCGCGACGCCGACGGCGGCATCGAGCTCACGCCCGCCGAGGTCCGGGGCCGCAACACCTGGTGGGTGTGGACCGGCGGCAACCAGGCCTTCTGGGACTACCTCGCCAACCACAGCTTCGGCACCCACGATCTCTTGAAGACCGTCTCGTCGTTCCCCTGCTCGCCGGAGGGCGAGGCGGCGGCACGTGAGTACGAAGCCGCCTACCGGGGGGCGACGGACGACGGTTACGGCGACTACCATCCGGCGGTGCCCCCGGGCGGCTACGGCGAGGAGTACGACGAGGAGTACTCGGGCGCCTGCAGCGGCACCATGTACCCGGAGCCGGGCCGCCCCCCGTACCGCTACTACGACCGGGGCACCCGCTTCTGCTACGCCGGTCTCATCAACGAGCCCGGCTTCGAGCGCCCCACCGCGCCCGACGAGCAAGGCCTCTGCCTCGACCAGGCGACGACGGCGGACGATCCGTTCGACGAGGAGGTCTACGGCCGGCCCTCGGGGATCATGGGGCTCCGGCTCTTCCCCAACCCCAACTTCTTTGGCGACAGCAAGGAAGCGCGGCAAGCGCGGGAGGACTGGGACCCGATCAAGTTCTATACCGATCCGTCCTACTACAGTAGTAACAAGCTCGTCCGCCCGTACCGGGTGGGCATGTCCTGCGGCTTCTGCCACATCAGCCCTCACCCGCTCCACCCGCCGGAGGACCCGGAGAACCCCACCTTCGCCAACCTGTCGGGCACCATCGGCGCCCAGTACTTCTGGTTCGGCCGGGTGCTGGGGTCGAACGTGACCCCGGACAACTTCGCCTGGCACCTCCTGGACGCCCAGCTCCCGGGCGCCGTCGACACCTCCTTCGTGCCCTCGGACAACTTGAACAACCCACGGGCGATGAACGCCATCTTCGACCTGCCGGCGCGGATGGCCGCGGCGAAGCGCTTCCATCCGGAGGTGATCGACGGCGGGGCGCTGGACCTGCCCGAGGTGCAGCAGCACATGAAGGGCGACGACGCGGCCGAGTTCGGGGTGCCCCACATCCTATGGGACGGCGCCGACTCGGTGGGCATCGACGCGGCGCTCACCCGGGTCTACATCAACATCGGCGAGTACCACCAGGAGTGGATCAAGCACATCCAGCCGATCATCTCGCTCAACCCCTACGGTTCCCAGTCGCCGATCACGGTCGAAGCGGCCCAGAACAACTCCGTCTTCTGGCAGGCCACCCAGGACCGGGCGGCCGACATGGCGGCCTACCTGATCCGGGCCGGCTACCCGTACCGGCTGGCCGACGTAGATCAGCCGGCCGAAGGTCCGGATGGGAACGAGGCGGAGGAGACCGAGGCCGCGGCGGCCGGCGACCGGGGCGAGGAAGCCCGGGACGCGGCCACCGCCCAAGCCACCAGAGGGGTGGCGGAAGAGGGCCCGGACGAGGAGGGGGAGGAGGAGTCCCTGGCGTCGTCGGCCGTCGGCCGCCGGGGCGCCGTCCTGTTCGCCGAGAACTGTGCCCGCTGCCACTCGTCGAAGCTGCCGGAGAACCTGCCCGGCATGGACGGGGGTCTCGACTGCGCCGGTGAGAGCTGGCTCCAGTGCTGGGCCGACTACTGGCAGCACACGGAGACGCCTCAGTTCCAGCGGGCGATGACCGAGATGGTCCTGGCCCCCGACTTCCTGGAGAACAACTATCTCTCCACCGACGCCCGGATCCCGGTGCACCAGCCGCTCCTCGAGTGGAACGCGCCGCCGAGCGTGCCGGCGGAGGTGGTGGCGCGCTACCGGGCCCGGAACCCGGATCTGTCCGACACCCTGATCGAGCACCTGGAGCGCTCGCGCCTCCGGGGCCTCGCCACCGGCGCTCTCGAGAGCGAGATCTGCAGCTCCATGGCCACCAACGCCATCGAAGGCCACGTGTGGGACAACTTCGCGTCCCGCTCCTACAAGAGCCTGCCGGCGGTGGGCACCGTGGAGCTCTACGACCCGGTGGGCGACCGCCTGTTCGAATTCGAGACCCCGGGCGGCGGGCGCGGCTACCAGCGGGTGCCGTCGCTCGTCTCCATCTGGACCACGGCGCCGTTCCTCCACAACAACGAGGTGGGCACCTTCACCGGCGACCCGTCGGTCGAAGGCCGCCTCTTCGCCTTCGAGAGCGGCATCCGCGCGCTCCTCTGGCCCGAGCTCCGGGACCACGAGGTGTCGCGCACCCGGGACACCACCTACATCAAGGTCAACGAGGCGGCCATGCCCACCCTGGTGGCTTGGGTCGCCGGTCTGGCGGGGCTGACCGAGGACGGCGACATCAAGATCGGTCCGGTGCCCGACCGCACGCCGGTCAACCTGCTGTCGAACCTGATGGTGGACTCCTCCGACGACCGCTTCGGCCTGTGGCGCCTCCTGGGCGGCGTACGGGGCCTGGCCAAGGACCTCGAGAAGATCGAGAAGGACGATCTCGACGACGCCCAGGCGGCGGCGCTGCTGCGCGGCAACGTGCCACGGCTGATCGATCTGTCCAACTGCCCGGACTTCATCCCCGACCGGGGCCACTACTTCGGCACCGACCTGTCCGACGAGGACAAGGAAGCGCTGATCGAGTACCTGAAGACCCTGTAGAGCGAGGGTATGACGCACTACGACTACATCGTGGTCGGCTCGGGGGCGGGCGGAGGACCGCTCGCCGCCAACCTGGCCGAGGCCGGCCATCGGGTGCTCGTGCTCGAGGCCGGCGGCGCCCCGGACTCGCTGAACTACCAGGTCCCCGCCTTCCACCCGAACGCCTCGGAGGAGGACGGCATGTCGTGGCGCTTCTTCGTGCGCCACTACTCGGACCGCGAGCAGCAGGAGCGGGACTGGAAATACTCCGACTTCGAGGAGACCCGGCGGGAGGACGGCGTCTTCTACCCGCGAGCCGGCACCCTCGGCGGCTGCACGGCGCACAACGCGATGATCCTCGTCTACCCGTCGAACAGCGACTGGGACGGCATCGCGGAGGCGACCGGCGACCCGTCGTGGCGGGGCCGCGCCATGCGCAAGTACTTCCGGCGCATGGAGGACTGCCGGTACCGGAAGCTCTGGCGGCCGTTCCACCGGATCTTCGGCTGGGACCCGACCCGGCACGGCTTCTCCGGCTGGCTGCCGGTCGAGGAGGCCGACCCGAAGCTGCTGCTCGACGACCGGCAGCTCCGCTGGCTCGTCCTCTGGGCGGCGCTCTGGAACCTGGTGCGCTCCGGCGGCATCCTCTCCGGCATCCGCCGCGTCTTCGGCTTCCTCTTCACCGCCGGCGATCCGAACACCTGGTGGGCGGTGCGCCGGCGCACCGAGGGGATGCGGCTGGTGCCGATGACGCGCGATCGCGGCGCCCGGAGCGGCAGCCGGGAGCGGCTGCTGGCGGCCCGCGAAGCGCACCCCGACCGGCTCGAGATCCGTACCGGGGCGCTGGTCACCCGGGTGCTGTTCGAGGACGGCGAGGCGCCGGGCGATCCGCCGCGGGCGGTCGGGGTCGAGTACCTGGAGGGAGAGCACCTCTACCGGGCAGACCCCAAGGCGCCTCCCGCTGGTGAGGCGGGCGAGACCGGCGTCCGCCGCGAGGTGCGGGCGTCGCGCGAGGTGATCCTCTGCGGCGGCGCCTTCAACACGCCGCAGATCCTCCAGCTCTCCGGCATCGGACCGGCCGACCTGCTGCAGGAGAAGGGCGTGCCGCTCGTGCGCGACCGCCCCGGCGTCGGCTGCAACCTCCAGGACCGCTACGAGGTCTCGTACGTCCTCGAGATGGCGGAGCCGTTCTCGATGCTCCGGGACGCGGCGATGGAGCCGCCCGGCCCCGGCGTCCCGCCCGACTCCGCCTTCGCCGAGTGGCGCGACCACCGGACCGGCGTCTACACGACCAACGGCACGGCCGTCTCGATCGTCAAGCGCTCCGACCCCGAGCTCGAGGACGCCGACCTCTTCGTCTTCGGGCTGGTGACCGACTTCCGCGGCTACGACCCGGGCTACTCGGCCCGCGTCCGGGCGGCGAAGGACAGGTTCACCTGGGCGATCTTGAAAGGCCACACCCACAACCTCGCCGGCCGGGTGGAGATCGCCTCCCCCGACCCCCGCGACCGGCCGCACGTCGACTTCCGCTGCTTCGACCCCGACTGCGACCCGGAGGGGGAGGACATGGCGGCGATGGTCGCGGCCGTCGAGTTCGTGCAGGGGATCGTCGAGAGCCACGGGAGCAAGGTGAAGGCGGTGATCCACCCGCCCGAGCCGCTCGACACGAGAAAGAAGATCGAGGACTTCGTGCGCGACGAGGCGTGGGGGCACCACGCCTCCTGCACCTGCAAGATCGGCCGGGACGACGATCCGATGGCGGTGCTCGACAGCCGCTTTCGCGTGCGCGGCACGACCGGCCTGCGGGTGGTCGACGCCTCGGTCTTCCCGCACATCCCCGGCCTGTTCATCGTCTCGGCCGTCTACATGGTGGCCGAGAAGGCGAGCGACGTGATTCTCGAAGACGCGAAACGGAACCGACCCCGAGGTGAGCCATGAGACGGGAAGTCACCCACACCGAAACCGAGGGAAGAACCCTTACCGACGAGGTTCGCACCAGCCCGGTCGACGAGCGCCAGCAGAAGGACCGGCGGCACCTGATCGTCTCGCTCGTCGTGCTCGCCGTGATCCTGCTCGTCGGCTCGCTCGTCGGCCGCTTCCGCGCCGACGTGCCGGTCGACTACGACGACCCGGTCGAGCACTTCAAATGGGGCTCGATCGGGAGCGAGCCGGGCGGCTCGCTCATCAACGCCGCGGGCGGCCTGCTGCCGCCCTACGAAATCTTCAAGGTGATGCCCCAGATCTGCCCCGAGATGCTGCCCGGGGAGGGCTACGCCTCCCTCGGCTTCCTGTTCGAAGAGGGGCACGAGCTACCGATCGGCGTCTCGCGCCGCCAGCGCCTCGGCTTCGACCAGGTCGGCCTCAACTGCGCCGTCTGCCACACCGGCACCGTGCGGGAGAGCGAGGAGTCCGAGCCGGTGATCGTCGCCGGCATGCCGTCCCACCAGCTCCTCCTCCAGGACTTCTTCCGCTTCGTCCTCGACTGCACGCTCGACCCCCGCTTCACCGCCGACAACGTGCTCGGCCGGATCGCGGAGGGCGGTACGGAGCTCTCGCCGTTCGACCGCTTCCTCTACCGGCTGGCGTTGATCCCGCGCACCCGCGAGCAGACCCTCCAACTCGAGCGCCAGCTCGCGCTCATCATGGGCGACCGGGTCACCGATTGGGGGCCGGGCCGGGTCGACACCTTCAACCCGTACAAGGGGATGCAGTTCCACTGGCAGCTCGACCGGCTGCCGATCGAGGAGCTGACCGCCGCCTCCGACTTCCCGTCGCTCTGGAACCAGGCGCCGCGCGAGGGGATGGACCTGCACTGGGACGGCAACAACTCCTCGCTGATGGAGCGCAACCTCTCCGCCTCGCTGGGCGCCGGCGTCACGCCGGTGACGATCGACCACGAGCGGCTCGGCCGGGTGCGCGAGTGGGTCGAGACCCTGCCGCCGCCCGAGTACCCGTTCCCGGTCGACCGGGAGCTCGCCGCGCGCGGCGCCGCGGTCTACGCCGAGCACTGCACCGAGTGCCACGCCGACCATCGGTTCAAGGACGGCGAGATCACCGGCAGCCGGGTGGGGAAGGTGGAGAAGCTCGCCGACGTCGGGACCGACCCCTACCGGCTGAGCTCGTACACCGAGACCTTCGCGGCCAACCAGTACACCCTCTACCCCGACTCGCGGTACCGCTTCTCGCACTTCCGGAAGACCGACGGCTACGCCAACCAGCCGCTCGACGGGATCTGGGCGCGCGCGCCCTACCTCCACAACGGCTCGGTGCCGACGCTGCGCGACCTGCTCGAGCCGCCGGAGGCGCGGCCGAAGAGCTTCTACCGCGGCTACGACGTCTTCGACCCGGAGAAGGTCGGCTTCGTCTCCACCGTCGGCCGCGAGGGGAAGACCCGCTACTTCCGGTTCGACACGACGCTTCCGGCCAACGGAAACGGCGGCCACCTCTGGGGCACCGAGCTGCCGCCCGAGGACAAGGACGCGATCGTCGAGTACATGAAGACCTTCTGAGGAGGAACGCCATGGCGAAGACATCGAGAGGCAAGAAGGTCGTGCGGGTCCTGGTCGTGCTGGTGATCCTCGCCGTGCTCGTCGGGGTCGCCGGCTGGTTCCTGCTCTTCCGTGAGGAGCCGCAGCAGCTCGCCGACGACTCGATCGAGGAGTACTTCAAGTACGGCTCGATCGGCACCGAGAACGCCCAGGGCGTGCCGTACTGGATCTGGCTGGTGCTCCCCAAGATGTTCCCCGAGCACCTGCCGGCGCCCGGCGGCTACGCCGCCCTCGGCTTCCCGTGGGAGCAGGGCCGGCCGATGCCGGTCGGCTTCACGAAGAAGCGGATCGGTTTCGACCGCGTCGGCCTCAACTGCGCCCTCTGCCACACGACGAGCCTGCGCCGCGAGGGGGAGGTCGAGCGCCACCTCGTGCTCGGCGGCCCGTCGAACACGCAGGACGTCCTGGCCTATCAGCGCTTCCTCTTCGCCAGCGCGAGCGACCCGCGCTTCAACGCGAAGAACGTGATGAACGCGATCGGGCAGATCACGACGCTGCCGGCGCACGAGGCGCTCCTCTACCGCTTCGTGCTGATCCCGCAGACGAAGAACGCCCTGCTCGAGCAGAAGCGGAGCTTCGAGTGGACCGACTCGCGCCCGCCGTGGGGTCGCGGCCGGATCGACCCGTTCAACCCGGTGAAGGTCTCGCTCCTCGGCGTCGACGTCGGCGACACGATCGGCAACTCCGACATGGAGCCGGTCTGGAACCTGCGGCCGCGGACGGCCGAGGGCAAGGCGTTCCACTGGGACGGCCTCAACACGTCGTTGCGCGAGGTGGTGGTCTCGTCGGCGCTGGGCGACGGGGCTACGCGCAAGTCGCTGCCGATGGCGGACCTGGAGCGGCTCGAAGAGTACCTCCTCGATCTCCAGCCGCCGAAGATGGCGGAGTACTTCCCCGAAGCGATCGATCCTGTGCTCGCCGCCGCCGGGGAGCCGATCTACACCGAGCACTGCGGCGACTGCCACGCGCCGGACGGCGAGCGGACCGGCACGGTGATCGCGCTCGACGACCCGGCATGGCAGGACGGTCCCGGCGACTCGCGGACCGACCCGCACCGGGCCGCGATGTGGACGCCCGAAGCGGCCGAGGCCTACAACCGCCAAGGCTACGCAGGAGGCGGCCGATTCGATCACTTCCGCTCGACCGGCGGCTACGTGTCCGTGCCGCTCGACGGCATATGGCTGCGCGCTCCCTACCTGCACAACGGCTCGGTGCCGTACCTCGGCGAGCTGCTGGAGCCCCCGGAGGCACGCACCCGGAGCTTCTACCGCGGCTACGAGGTCTACGACCCGGTGCGCGTCGGCTTCGTCTCCGAGGGACCGGAGGCGGAGCGGGCGGGCACCCCGTTGCGTGTCGGCGAGGTCGGCAACTCCAACCAGGGCCACGTGTGGGGGACCGACCTCTCCCCGGACGAGAAGCGGGCCCTTCTCGAGTACCTGAAGACGCTATGACGACGATCGCGAACGCTCCGTCCCCCGACCAGGTCCCGGGAAAGACCTCGGCCGACAAGCACGCCACCTGGTTCCGGCGCGCGGTCTGGCTCGGGATCCTCGCCGACTGGGCCCTCGGCATTCCGACCATCTTCGCCCCGGAGTGGGTGCTCTCGACCCTCGGCTTCCGGCCCACCGGCGACCCCGTCTGGACCGCCTTCGCGGCGCTCCTGGTGGTGCTGCTGTCGCTCTTCTACATCCCGGGCGCCAACCAGCCCCACCGGTACCGGTTCAACGCCTGGCTGGCGGTGTTCGCGCGCCCGCCGGGGGTGATCTACTTCCTGTTCCTCCACCCGGGGACCTACCCGGCGTTCGGCATCCTCGACGGGGCGCTCTTCCTGATCCAGTTCCCGTTGCTGCTGCTGGTGATGAAGAGCAAGCCGGCCGAGGCGGAGTACTACCCGGCCGCCGTCCAGGCCAAGCGGGGCACCGAGGAGCACGCGACCCGCTGGCTGCGCCGGACGCTCTGGCTCGGAATCGTCGCCGACTGGGCGCTCGGCATCCCGTCGATCTTCTTTCCCGAGCGGGTGCTGGAGATGGTCGGCCTGCGCCAGACGCTCGACCCGGTCTGGACCTCGTTCGCGGCGATGATCCTGGTGCTGCTGTCGCTCTTCTACATCCCGGGCGCCAACCGGCCGTACCGCTACCGGCTGAACGCCTGGCTGGCGGTGTTCGCGCGGCCGCCGGGCGTGATCTTCTTCCTGCTCGTCTGGCCGGGGTTCTACCCGTCGTTCGCGCTGCTCGACGGGTCGCTCTTCCTGATCCAGTTCCCGTTCCTGCTGATGGCGATGCAGATCCTCCCGAACTGGCGCATCCGGGATGGGGAGATCTTCGAGTACCGGGGCGCCTCCTTCCGAGAGGTGCGCGACGGGACCTGGAGCAACCCGTACCCGGCGAACCCGAAGCACCCGGGCCTGGGACCGACGACCTTCTTCCAGTTCCTGAACGACTCGGCCCGCAACCTCCACGACCACCGGGACATCCGGCCGGTCTACGACAAGCTGATCCACAGCCACGGCGTGGCCTACGCCGGGGTCTGGGAGATCGACACCGAGACGCCCTACACCGGCTGGTTCGCCACCGGCAAGAAGGGGCTCTTCGTCGGTCGCGTCTCGGTCGCCGGCCTGTTCTTGAACCGGGGCTTCCCGCGCGCCCTCGGCATGGGCGGCAAGGTCTTCCCGACGATGGACCCGGACGAGCGGGTGTGGCCCGGCAACTTCGTGCTGGTCAGCCACCTCTCCGGCTCGTTCGCCAAGCACGTCCTCGACATCGAGATGACCAACTACCCGTCGATCGGCGTCGACCCGATCTCGAACGTGATCAACCGGTGGGTCTTCCGCATGTTCGACACCCGCCCCGGCTACCGGCAGCTCTACCCGGTCTCGACCCTCGGCGTGGCGCCGGGCGAGCCGGTGGTGACGCCCGACCTGATGCGGGTGGTGCCGGCGGACGGCACGCCGCGCGTCGACGAGAAGGACTTCCGCGACGAGATCCGCCTCGCCCGCTATCCGGGCGGCGAGCTGGTGCTCGACCTCGAGGTCAAGGCGCTCGGTGAAGAGGCGTGGACGCGGATCGGCAAGATCACGCTGAACGAGGACACCGTCTCGGAGGGGAGCGACAAGCGGCTCCACTTCTGGATTCCGCGCGACATCCCCAACCTCGAAGGGGGCAGGTCGGTGGCGAAGGCGCCGGTATGAATCCCCCCCGCAACCCCTCGTTCCCCTTCCCGCCCCCGAGGGGGGAAGGGGACGCCCCCACCCGAACCTCTCCTGGCAAAGGAGGTCGACATGCCTGAGCGATTCGACGCGGTCGTGATCGGCACCGGCTTCGGCGGGGCGGTGTCGGCGTGCCGGCTGGCGGAGGCGGGGGCGCGGACGCTGGTGCTCGAGCGCGGGCGCCGCTGGAGCCCGGCGACCTACCCGCGCAAGTCGACCGACCCCTGGCTGTACCACGTGCGCCACCCGGAGACGCACCACGGCTGGCTCGACCTGCGCCTCTTCCACGGCATGGCGGTGGCGCAGGGGGCCGGCGTCGGCGGCGGCTCGCTCTGCTACTCGAGCGTGGTGATGGAGGCCGACCCGGACGTCTTCGCCGAGCCCTGGCCGCCCGAGATGACCTACGACGAGCTCGCGCCGCACTACGCGAAGCTGCGGCAGATGCTGCGGCTGACACCGATCCCGGAGAAGCAGCGCACCCACCGCTTCGACCTGCTGCGCCGGGCCGCCGAGCAGCTCGGCTGGGGCGACCGGCTGGAGAGCGTGCCGCTCGCGATCAGCTTCGATCCCGACTACCACTACGGCCTGCCCGACCCGATCGACGCGCGCCACTCGAAGCGCTTCGTCAACCCGCAGGGGGTCGAGCAGGGGACCTGCGTCCACCTCGGCAACTGCGACATCGGCTGCGACGTGCACGCGAAGAACACCCTCGACCTCAACTACGTCCCCGCCGCCGAGGCGAAGGGGGCCGAGGTGCGCCCGCTGCACGTGGTCCGGTCGATCGAGCCGGCCGGCTCCGGCTACCGCGTGCACTGGGACGAGATCCGGGACGGCCGCCTGGTCCCCGGCTCCGCCGAGGCGGAGCGGGTGGTGATCGCCGCCGGCTCGCTCGGCTCGACCGAGCTGCTGCTGCGCTGCCGCGACGAGCACGGCACGCTCCCCGGGATCTCGCGCCGGCTCGGCCACCGCTGGAGCGCCAACGCCAACTTCCTCGCCCCCGCCCGCTACCCGCGCGAGGTCGAGGTGAACCAGGGGATCGGCCCGACCATCTCGGCAGGGCTGAGCTTCATGGACGGCGCCTTTGCCGAGGGAGGCGGAGGCGAGCGCTTCTACGTCGAGGACGACGGCTTCCCGAACGTGCTGCTCGAGGCGGTCCGCTCGCGACTTTCGGCGGGCGGGAACGGCTGGTTCGGCCGCCGGCTCGCGAAGCGCCTTCAGATCGACCTCGAGGCGAAGATCGACGACCGGCTCGAGCGCGGCTTCGAGGAGGTGAACCCGACGAAGCAGGTGATGGTCTGGTTGGGCGAGGGCATCGACGCCGCCGACGGACGGCTCCACCTGCGCCGCCGCCCGCTGGCGCCCTGGAAGCGCGAGCTCTCGCTCGACTGGGACGTGGGGCCGTCGCGCGGCGTGATCGAGCGCATCCTCGACGCCCACGAGCGGCTCTCCGGGGTCGAGGGCGGCGACCTTCGGGTGCCGCTCTGGTGGCGCCTCGCCAAGGCGCTGGTGACGGTCCACCCGCTCGGCGGCTGCGCCATGGGCCGGAGCGCCGCCGACGGCGTGGTCGACCACCGGGGCGAAGTCTTCGGCTATCCGCGACTCTACGTGGCGGACGGCGCGGTGCTGCCGAAGCCGACCGGGCGCAACCCGTCGATGACCATCGGCGCGCTCGCCGAGCGGACCGCCGAGCTGATGACCCGAGACGGCGCCGGCTGACGCCGGAGGTTCCGGAGACCGTTCTCCGGGGAGGGGCTTCCCGATGAGCGACGAAACGACGACCCGCGAACAGACGACCACCCCGAGCGCGGCGGAGACGACCAGCGAGGGGACGCTGCCGGCCGCCGGCGTCGCCGCCGACGACGGCCCGCGGACGCGGCGCGAGCCGGAAGAGGTACCGGCGCACGACTTCGAGCGGGTGCTCGCGGCGGAGCTCGACGCGATCCGGCGGGGGCGCGCGCTGCGCCGCGGCGACGAGCCGCCCGACCCGGAGGAGCTGCCGGACGCGGTGCCGGCGGGCAGCGCGATCGCCGACGCGCACGACGCCCGCCTCGCCGGCCTCGCCGTCTCCGGCGGCGGCATCCGGAGCGCCACCTTCAATCTGGGCGTCATCCAGGCCCTCGCCCGGCTCGGGCTGCTCTCCCGCTTCGACTACCTGTCGGTCAACTCGGGCGGCGGCTACATCGGGGGCTGGCTCAGCTCCTGGATCCGGCGCAAGAACCTGCGCGAAGTCGAGGAGGCGCTCGCCGCCGACGCCTGCCGCAACGAAGATCCCCCGGAAGAGCCGGCCGGCGACGGCGGGGCCGACCCGTTCGAGGACGAGGGGCGCGCGGCCGCCGGCCAGGAGGTCGAGGCCGGCCCGGTCCGCTTCCTGCGCCGCTTCAGCAACTACCTCACGCCGCAGCTCGGCCTCTTCTCCGCCGACACCTGGACGCTGGTCGCGACCTACCTGCGGAACCTCCTCCTCAACCTGGTGGTGGTGATCCTCGTCCTCGGCGTCATCCTGCTCTCGCCCCGGCTGGTGCTCCTCCTCTCCCGCGTCTTCGACCGCGGCGACGCCTACGGGCTGATCGCGGGCGCCGTCGCCTCCCTGGCGGTCGCCATCGTCTTCATCGGCCTCAACCTGGCCGAGATGATCCCCGAACGGTCGCACCGCTGGTCGTGGTTCTCCCGCCAGGGGTGGATCCAAACGCTGGTCGTGCTGCCGCTCTTCGTCGCCGCCTGGCTCGCCTCGCTCTGGCTCTGGTACTCGGAGGCCGGTGCGCTCGCCGACGAGGGCGGCATGGAGGAGGGGCACCGCGACCTGCTCCTCGGCCGCTGGCTCGGCGAGCGGTCGCCCTTCGGGTGGTACTCGGACGCCGGGCTCGACGCGCCGGCGTTCGAGCCGCTCGCCTGGGCGCTCATGGCAGCGGTCGTCTACGGCGGCGTCTGGGTCCTCGGCGGGATTCTCTACTGGGCGTCGAGCACGATCCGCGGCCGCGAGCGACCGCCCTGGACGGGGCGCGTCTGGCGGGCGGTGATCGTCTCCGCCCCGATCGCCGGCGCGGTGGGCGGTGCGCTCATTTACACCCTCACCGCCAGCGCGAGCGGCCTCGAAGGGCTGCTCGAGGATCAGTACCGGACCGGCTCCTGGCACCTCCTCCACATCAACGTCTGGAAGGCGCCGGGGATCATCTTCGTCTTCCTGCTCACGGCGTTCGCCCACACCGGCCTGATGGGCCGTGCGTTTCCCGAGTCGATGCGCCAGTGGTGGAGCCGCCTTGGCGCCTGGATGCTCATCTACTCGGTCACCTGGGTCGGCCTCTTCGGGATCGCGATCTACGGGCCGATCGCCCTCGCGCTGCTCGGCCAGTGGATCTTCGCCGCCGTCACCGCCACCTGGGCGGGCGCGACCGCGGCGGGTGTGGTGGTGGGGCGCGAGACGGCCCAGGCGGAGGCCGGGGGGCGCGCTTCGAGCGGCCGATGGAAGAAGATCGTGATCGCCGCGGCGCCGCAGATCTTCATCGTCGGCGTCCTGGCGCTCGTCGCCCTCGGGCTCCACGCGGCCCTGAGCCCGCGCGAGCCGCTCGAGGCGACGGCCGCCGCGGGGGCCGCCGAGCCGGGCGAGGCCGGCGCAGCGACGGCGGCCTACGCTCCGCCGGACGACGCGGTCGCCTACGGACCGATGGAGCAGGCGATGGCGGCCGAGCGGCTGTCGAGCCCCTGCGGCTTCTTCTGGATCGACGACCCGGAGGCGGCGGAACCGGCCCGCCGGCGGATCGACGCCGGCCGCGTCCTCCAGTGCCACTCCGAGCGGCTCTGGAAGGGGACCACACCGGGCCGCACGCTCGGCCTGCTCGGGCTCCTCCTGGCGGGCGCTCTCGTCTTCTCGTGGCGCGTCGACATCAACGAGTTCTCGATGCACCTCTTCTACCGGAACCGCCTGATCCGTGCCTACCTGGGGGCGTCGAACGACGAGCGGGAAGCGCAGCCGTTCACCGGCTTCGACCCGGAGGACGACCTGGCGCTCGCCGACTTCGTGCCGGAGAACGACTACGACGGGCCGTACCCGATCCACAACGCCACCCTCAACCTGGTGGCCGGCCAGGAGCTCGCGTGGCAGGAGAGGAAGGGCGCCTCCTTCGTGTTCACGCCGCTCGCCACCGGCTTCGAGGTCCACGAGGGCAAGACGACCCGGAAGCTCGAGGAGCACGGGTTCCGGCCGACGCAGCTCTACCGGCAGACCGAGCACGGGGTGACGGTCGGCACCGCGGTCGCCATCTCGGGCGCCGCCGCGAGCCCCAACATGGGGGCCGGGACGACGCCGGCGATGGCCTTCCTGCTGACCGTCTTCAACGTCCGCCTCGGCTGGTGGCTCGGCAACCCCCGGCACCGCAAGACCTGGTACCGCATGGGGCCGCGGGTGGGTGCCGCGGCGCTCCTCGCCGAGCTCTTCGGCAGCACCGACGAAGAGTCGCGCTACGTCTACCTCTCCGACGGCGGCCACTTCGAGAACCTCGCGGTCTACGAGCTGGTGCGCCGCCGCTGCCGCTTCATCCTGGCGAGCGACGCCGGCGCCGACCCCGAATCGACCTTCGAGGATCTGGGCAACGCGATTCGCAAGTGCTGCACCGACTTCGGCATCGAGATCGACATCGACACCCAGCGCATCTTCCACGACCCGCAGGACCGGCGGAGTCTCTGGCACTGCGCGGTCGGGTCGATCCGCTACGACAAGGTCGACCCCGGCGCCGCGCCCGGCGTGCTGCTCTACCTGAAGGCGAGCCTGACCGGCGACGAGGCGCGCGACGTGCTGGCCTACGGCGTGCGCTCGCCCACCTTCCCGCACGAATCGACCGGCGACCAGTTCTTCGGCGAGTCGCAGTTCGAGAGCTACCGCGCCCTGGGCGAACACCTGGTCACCTCGCTGTGCGGCGGTCGGGTGACCAGTGTGTCGGAGTTCATCGACCGCGTGGAGG
>CAZLLV010000354.1:0-8232 GCA_964560325.1 uncultured Thermoanaerobaculia bacterium
GGCCGGGCTCTCCTCCCGGACCGTCGGCGTCTCCTCCTCCGCCGTGTCGACGGGCGAAGGCCGGCCGCTGCCGCCGCTCGGCTCTCGAACGGGCGGCGCGGGCGGCGGCGGAACCGGCTCGGCCTCCGTCCGGCCGGCGGCAGCGGTCCGGGAAGGGAGTGGGTCGGTTCCGGCCGACACCGGCGGCCGCCGCTTGGGCGTCGTCTCGGGGAGCGGCCGGGGCGGGCTCGCTGCCGCACGGGTGGTGGGCGCGTCGGGGCCGCCGATCGCCGCCGTCGGCTCCGTCTCGTCGAGCTCGAGCGCCGCCACGTCCGGCACCTCGTCGGCGCCTTCCGGCGCACCTCTCGCATCACCGAGCCGGGTGCTCACGAGGAACGCCGCGAGGACCGCTCCGGCGACCACGACGAGCACGCCGAGTGCGACCGCCCACCGCAACCGGCCGCCGCCGCGCCCGGGCTCCGCCGGGGCGGCCGCCACCGGCGCTGCCGGAACCGGTGGTGGAACGGGCGGCGGCCTCGTTTCCGCCGCCACCGGCTGCACGCCGGTGATCGGCAGGAGGCGAGTCGGCTCCACCTGCCCGGCGCTGCCGGCGAGGACCGCCGGCCGGGAGAGCAGCTCCGCCGGCAGCTCGGCCTCGAGCGCCGCGATCGCCGCCACCACCTCGTCGGCGCTCGCGAAGCGCTCGGCGCGCTCCTTGGCGAGCAGCCGGCTCAGCAGCTCCGTCAGCCGCTCCGGCACGCCGGGCCGCAGGACCATCGGCGGCGGCTCCTGGTGGAGGATCTGGTAGAGGAGTGTCGTCAGCGTGTCGCCGTCGAACGGCCGGCGGTCGCCGAGCAGCTCGTAGAGCACCACGCCGAGCGAGAAGAGGTCGCTCCGCCCGTCGAGCTCCTCGCCGCGCACCTGCTCGGGCGAGAGGTAGTGCGGGCTGCCGATCACCGTGCCGGTCATCGTCAGCTCGGTCGCCTGGCCGAGCACCTTGGCAATGCCGAAGTCGGAGATCTTGACCGTACCGCCGGTCGAGAGCAGGAGGTTCGCCGGCTTGACGTCCCGGTGGACGATCCCCTGCCGGTGGGCGAAGGCGAGGCCGGTGGCGGTCTCGCGGCCGATGCGGAGCGCTTCGGCGAGGGTGAGCGGCCGCGGCCCCTGGAGGCGCTCGGCGAGGTTCGAGCCCTCCACGTACTCGAAGGCGAGGTAGAGGGTGCCGCCCTCCTCGCCGGCGTCGAAGAGGGTGACGACGTGCGGATGGATCAGCCGGCCGGCGGTCTTCGCCTCGCGCAGCAGGCGCTCGCGGCGGTCGGCGACCTCCGCCGGCTCGTCGGAGCCGATGCGGACCGTCTTGATCGCGAGCTGCCGCTCGATCTGGGGGTCCTCGGCCAGGTAGACGACCCCCATCGCTCCCGATCCGAGGGTCCGGAGGATGCGGTAGCGGCCGACCGTCCCGCCGCCCGGGAGCTCCGCGGTCACGTCAGGAACCGGGCTCCGCGCTCCCCTCCACCGGCCGGGTCGTCGCCTCCCGCTCTTCGACGAGGCGCTTCGCCTCCTCGGCGCGGCTCGCGGGCACCATGACCTCGACCTCGCTGAGGTGGCCGACGTGGGTCGGGAACTCGTGGGAGTACTTCGACTCGAGCTGGGCCGGGATGCCTTCGCTGCGCAGGAAACCTTCGATCAGCTCGGCGTGCTCCTCGTTCTCGACCATGATGATCGAGAGCCACTCCTCGTTGTCGGTCGGGTCGGTCATGCCAATCTCCTCCGGCGCGGATGATACAGCGCAGTCAAAGGTCGTCGAGCGTGTAAGGAACCCGCTCCTGCCGCGGGTACAGGTGCCGCGAATGCTCCGCGAAGCGGTCGAGCTCGTGGTGCCACCGGTAGTGCGAGACGGTCATCGTCTGCGGACCGATCTCGATCCAGTTGCACGTGTTGCGCTCCCGCTCCCCCATCCGCCCGCGGTTCGACGTCGTGGTCCCCGAGTGCAAGATCACGACCGGCGGACGCCCCTTCGGGTAGAACTCCTCGGAGTTGCCGATGTAGGCCTGGTGCAGGTGGCCGGAGAGGATCAGGTCGACTCCCGCCGACGAGAACAGGTCGATCGCGTCGAAGGCGTTCGACAGCACCCGCTGGGTTCCGAAGTTGGGCGGCGGGATCAGGTGGTGGTGGGCCACCACGACCTTGAGCAGCGACTCCGGCGCCGCCTCCAGCAGCTCCCCCACCTCGAGCAGGCGCGAGAGCGTGATCCGTCCGTCCTTCCAGGTCCAGTTGAACGCCGTGTTGATGCCGACGATCAGCAGCTCCTCGTCCCGGTAGATCGGCTCGAGCTCCTCGGCGAAGTGCTTCCGGTAGGCGCCGAAGGGGGCGAAGACCCGCTCCCAGACGCGGTAGAGCGGTACGTCGTGGTTGCCCGGCACCACGAGCGTGGGCACCGGGATGCGGTCGACGAACCGGCGCGCCTGCCGGAACTGCTCCGGCTTCGCCCGCTGGGTCAGATCGCCGGAGACGACCACCACGTCGGGGCGGCGGTCCTCGATCATCTCGATCACCCCGTCCGACACGCGCGGCAGGTGGGGCGGACCGAAATGGACGTCGGAGATGTGGAAGATCGTGCGCACGCGGGGTGGATTCTACCCGCCGAGCACGTCCTCCCCGATCACCCGTTCGATCTCCTCGCTCACCTTGGCACCGGCGAAGGTGCCGACGGCGGCGAGCACCGCGGTCCCGCGGGTGCGGGCGAGCACGAAGCCGCCGAGCGCGGCGAAGACCATCGCCGGGATCGGGTACTCGCGCACCAGGCGCTCCCACTCGAACTCTTCCGGCATGACCTCACCCACCATGTCGCGGGCGGTTCCTTCGGACGGCGTCACGACTCCCATCTCAATCCTCCTCCGAGCGCATCAGGAGACCGAGCAGGAAACCGACGCCGGCCGCCAGCATCACCGACTTGCCCGGGTTGTCGCGCACGTAGGCGTCGACGTCCCGGCTCAGGCTCCGGAGATCCTTCTCCACCCGGCCGTAACCCTCGCGGGCGGCGTGGCTCGCACGCTCGTAGCCGCGGCGGATCTCCTCGCTCGCGCGCTCGGCCCCGTGGCGAACGTCCTCCGAAGCCTCCCGGAAGCGATCCTGCATCCCGCTCACCACGTTGTCCGAGCGGCTCCCGGCCGCCTTCTCGCCGCCGGCGCCGCCGGTGGTCGATCCCGTCTGATTCGCTGCCATCTTCGTCTCCACGCGTCTCGTGTCTCGGGTGGATTCCCGTCGTCCCGGCGCTACGGGTGGTCCGTGTAGACTGCCGCACGCGCCGCCGGGGCACGCGTGCCGGTCCAGTGTAACCGTCCAGTGATGATTGCGAGATCCGGGCCATGACGTCTTTTCCATGGATCGACCGTCTGCGGACTCTGCCCGAGCGTCCGCGGCTCGAGCCCTGGCTCGCCTCCGCCCGCCGGCTCGGGTCGTTCTTCCTCCTCACCTTCCGGCGCGCGCACCAGGACGGCGTGCTGATCACCTCGGCCGCGCTCGCCTACGTCACCATCCTGTCGCTCATCCCGCTGCTCGCGGCGTTCGCCTTCGTCGGGGCCCGGGTCTTCACCGCCTACCAGGAGCGCAGCCTCGATTTCTTCGTCCAGGTGCTGCCCTACCACGAGGCGCCGGTCACCGACCAGATCGAGCAGTTCCTGGTCCAGGCGCGCGACCTCGAGGGCTGGGGCATCCTCGCCTTCTTCGCCACCTCGCTCTTCGCCTTCGGCACCGTCGAGGAGACGATCAACCGGATCTGGAACGTCACCCGGCGACGGCGCTTCCGGGTTCGCTTCCTCTCCTTCACCCTCCTCGTCTTCTGGGGGCCGGTGACGATCGGCGCGATCTACTCGACGCTGCTCATCCTGCGCAAGCGCTTCGGGCCCGAGCTGCTCGAGAGCTCGGTGGCCCTCAACCTGCTCCCCTTCGCGGGCGCGCTGGTCGGGCTCACCATGCTCTACTGGCTGGTGCCGTACACGTCCGTTTCGTTCCGCTGCGCGCTCACCGGCGGCCTGGCGGCGGCGATCCTGCTCGAGCTGCTGCGCCTCTCGTTCAGCCTCTACGTCACCCTGCTCACCAACCCGACGGCGATCTACGGCCGCTTCGCCTTCCTCCTCTTCTTCGCCATCTCGATCCAGCTCACCTGGGCGATCGTGCTCTACGGCAGCGAGCTCGCCTACTGCGCCCAGCACTGGGGGGCGCTCGCGCGCGGCATGGGGCGGGAGGCGCACTTCCAGGGCCGCTGGGTCGGCCTCGCCTCGGTGCTGGCGCTCGCCGAGCGCTTCGAGAAGGGCCAGCCGGTGACCAGCCAGGACGACCTCGCCGAGCTGCTGCTGGTGCCGGCGGACGAGCTCGAAGCGATCCTGGAGCCGCTGGTCGATGCGAAGATCCTGGAGCCGACCGAGGGGCGCGAGCGCGAGTACCTGCTCTCCCGGCCGCCCCACCGGCTGACCGCCGGCAGCGTGCTCGCCGCCTACGACGCCCGGAGCCACCGGGTCTTCGAGCCGCTGGGGACGAAGCTCCAGGCAGCGCTCGACGACCTGGCGCGGCAGATCTCCGAGCTGCGGCGCCAGGGCCTGAACGAGGTGACCCTCGCCGACCTGGTGGCGCGAAGCAACGGCGAGCCCCCACCGGCGTAGAGGGGAGCGGCGTCGGTCAGCGCGGCCGGTCCGCGCCGGGCGCGGCGGTCTCGGCCTCGCCCTTCGCGTCGGGCGCTCCGTGGCCCGGCTCCGGGCGGTCTTCCGGCTCCACGATGTCCAGGCCCGGCTCTTCGGCCGGCGCCAGGTCCTTGCCTACCGCCGCGGCGATCTCGGCGAGCGCGGAGCGCGAGATCCAGCCGCGCTCCGCCGCGTGCTCGGCGGCTTCGTAGGTGGTGTCGACCAGGAGGAGCGTGCTCCCTACGGCCTCCACCTCCCTCGCCAGCCGGCGGATCGCCTCCGGCCGCTCGACGTCTTCGAGCGGCAGGTTGCGGATGTAGATCGCGGCCACCCGGTCCGGGTGCTCCGACACCACGTCGGCGTAGATCTCCGGGTCCTCCTGGCCGCTGTCGCCGATCAGCACGAAGCGCCGGCCGGGGTAGAGAGCGAGGAGGTGGCGGATCGCGCGGCCCTTGTGCTCGCCGTGGGCGGCGGAGACGAGCTGGGTCCGGCTGAAGCCCCAGTCGCCGAGGAAGAGCGGGCCGGGCGGAATGCCGTTGATCTCCAGGAAGTCGACCAGCGCGCCGTAGAGGTTCCACGGGCTGCTCGACACGTAGAAGAGGCCGTTGGCGGGTGCGTCGTCGTCGCCCAGGGTGAGCGCGCGGTAGAACGGCGCCACCCCCGGGAAGGGCATGCGGGTGCGCGAGTTGCCGAGCACGGTGTTGCGGACCATCTTGAGGAGGTTGGTCGCGTCGGTGTGGATCACCGTGTCGTCGAGGTCGCTGACCACGATCAGCTCGGCACCGGCCGGCGGCACGAGGGCGCGCGCCGGCCCGATCAGCACTTCGCGCTCGGCCGGGGTCACGAGGTCGACCTCGAGCGGGTGCCATCCGCCCGTGGCGGGCAGGGGCTCCGGGAGCGGCAGCTCGGCCTCGAAGTACCCCTCCTCGTCGGTGCGGGCTCGGGTCGCGGCGCCGGCCGCGCGCACCTCGACCTCCGCGTCCGGCACCTCGTCGGTGTCGAAACGCCGGAGCGCCCGGAAGAGGTTCACCAGGCGCGAGTCGTCGGGCGAGGCGACCGGCAGCTCCCGGGCGCCGGCGAGCACCCGGCCGCGCAGGCGCAACGTCTCGCGCGTGCCGTGGCCGAGGTACGGCACCACTCGGAGCGGTCGGTCGGACCGGAGCGACCGGTCCAGCCGATGCTTCGTCCGATCGAGCGCGTGCTCCAGCCGTTCCACCGCGCCCAGCAGCGTCTCTCTCGCTCGTCGTCTCATCGCGATCCTGTCGCCGCCTCTCGCTTCACCGTAGGCTGCGGAGCATGCGTGCGCCACCCCGGGCCGAGGCGGCACCGCTCCGGAAGCTGCCGGTCATGGTCGAGCGGTCGGGCGTCAGCGTCAGCCGGAGGGTGCCCGCCGACTCGCGCTGCGCGCCGCGCTCGGTGAAGCGGAGGGTGACCTCCCGCCCGTCGACGCTCCCTTCGAGGTCGATCGGAGTGCGCCGCGCTCCGGGGAGCGAACGGCCGTTCTCCTGGATCTTCTCGCCGTGGCCGGTCAGCCGGTCGCCGTCCTGCCGCAGGTAGACGCGGAAGCCGAGGCGGAGGCCCTCGTAGCGCTCGACGGCGCTCGACCGAATGCGGGTCTCGAGCTCCCACCAGCCGGCGAGGTCTTCGTGCTCGGCACGCCGCGGTGCGGGTGCGGGCCGCTCCTCCGGCCGGCGCGCGCGCCCGGCCCGTGCCGCCTCGGCGTCGGCCTCCTCCGGCTCGGCCTCTTCCAACGCGGCAAGACGCTCCTCCTCGAGCCGCTCGCGCTCCTCCGCCTCCCGGCGAGCCTCCTCGCGCGCCTCGCGGCGTTCGAGCCAGGCGGCCAGGAGACCGCGCTCGTCCTCGTCCTCCCCCGGACAGCGCGGCTCCGGCATCTCACTGGCGAGGAAGAGCTCGCTCACCGCGCGCCGGCCGCGCGGCGCGCAGTCCTCCCGGAGCGGCATGCCGGTCGCCGGGTCGATCCGCCGCTCGACCACCCCCTCCGGCCGCGGCCAAGCGGCGATCGGCTCGTCCCGCTCGGCCGCCGCCGCCATCCGCCCCCAGACCGGCGCCGCGAGCCGTCCGCCGGTCGCCCGCGGGCCGATCGTGCGCGGCTGGTCGAAGCCGATCCAGACGACGCCGACGTGGCGGGGCGTGTAGCCAGCGAACCAGGCGTCGGTGTTGTGGTCGCTCGTCCCGGTCTTGCCGGCGACCGCTCCCCGGACGCCCGCCGAGAGCGCACCGCGCCCGGTGCCCCGGCGCACGGCGTCCGCCAGCACGTCGTCGACCAGGTAGGCGATATCCGGATCGAGCACCCGCTCGCGCTCCGGCTCCACCTCCCACAGCACCTCGCCGTCCGGCCGCGACACCCGCAACACGAGCCGCGGCTCGACGCGCTCGCCGAGACCGGCGAAGGCGCTGTAGGCGCGCGCCAGCTCGAGCGGCGAGACGTCGACCGTGCCGAGCGCCATCGACGGCTCCTCCGGGATCGGCGGCTCGATGCCGACCCGCTCGGCCATGCCGGCGACGTCGCCGGTGCCGACCTCCTGCGCCAGCCGGACCGTCGCCACGTTCTTCGAGCGCACCAGCGCATCGCGGACGGTCACCCGGCCGTCGTACTCGTCGCCGAAGTTCTTCGGGCTCCAGGTGCGCTCCCCGACGAGCTCGACGGTGAGCGGCGTGTCGTCGAGCACGGTCGAGAGCGGGTGTCCCTCGGCGAGCGCCGCCGCCAGGACGAACGGCTTGAAGGCGCTCCCCGGCTGCCGGCGCGCGTGCGAGACGCGGTCGAACGCCGAAGTTTCGAAGTCGCGCCCGCCGACCCAGACGAGCACGTCGCCGGTGCGGGCGTCGAGCAGCACCGCCGCGCCCTGGAGCGGCTGGCCATCGCCGCCGGGGAACGGCCCGAGGGCGCCCCGCTCGGCGGCTCGCAGCCGGCTCGCCAGCGCCTCCTCGGCCGCCCGCTGCGCCCGGCGGTCGAGGGTGGTCCAGACGCGCACCGGCTCGGAGTAGATCGACGGGCCGAAGCGCTCCTCGAGCCGGCGCCGGACCGCCTCGGCGAAGTAGGGCGCGGCGCCCGGGCGGCTCTCCCGCGGCGGTGGCGGCGAGGGCGTGACTCCGAGCGGCGCGTCGGTCGCGGCCTCCGCCTCCTGCTCCCCGAGCCGCCCCTGCTCGACCATCAGGCGCAGCACCAGGTTCCGCCGTTCGCGGGCCGCCTCCGGGTGCTCGCGCGGGTCGTAGTGCGAAGGCGCCTTCGGCAGCGCGGCGAGGAGCGCCGTCTGGGCACGCTCAGGCGAGCGGCACCGTGGCCGAAGTAGTTTCGGGAGGCGGCCTCGATCCCGTGCGCGCCGCCGCCGAAGTAGATGTGGTTGAGGTAGAGCTCGAGGATCTCCTCCTTCGAGAAGCGCTCCTCGATCGCCCGCGCCACCCGCATCTCGAGGATCTTGCGCCGGAAGGTGCGATCGGTCGCCGGAATCCGTTCGGAGAACAGGTTGCGGGCGAGCTGCATGGTGATCGTGCTGCCGCCCTCCGCGACACGCCCCTCGCGCAGGTTGGCGATCGCGGCGCCGCCGAGCCTCAG
>CAZLLV010000355.1:0-4668 GCA_964560325.1 uncultured Thermoanaerobaculia bacterium
AAAGCCGAGCACCAGGAAGATCGCGCCGATCACGCCCGGGAAGATCGAGCCCGGGTTGTAGATCTCCATCATCAGGCCGAGGCCGCCGAGCGAGACCAGGAGGACGGCGATGTTGGGCGACGCGAGCATCGAGCGGAAGCCCTGGAACGGCGTCGGCTCGTGCCGCTCGATCGAGGCGTTCGCGGTGACGAGCGCCACCTCGTCGCCGGTGGCGGAGCGCACGGTGCGGCCGTCGATCCGGTCGAGGAGCGAGGAGAGCGACGGCGCCACGACCTCGATCAGCCCCTCCTCGAGCGCCTCCTCGGCGTCGTAGGAGCGGGCCTCGGTGATCGCCTCCTGGGCGAGCTCGACGTTCCGGCCGTGGCGCTTGGCGAGCGCGCGGATCTGGGCGAGCGAGTCCTGCTCGACCTTCTGCCCCATCGTCCCCTCGATGTCGCCCCCCTCGGCGGTCACCGCGGCCGCGGCGCCGGCGTTGGTCCCGGGGGCCATCGCGGCCACGTCCGCGGCCATCAGGAGGAAGAAGCCGGCCGAGGCCGCCTGGGCGCCCGACGGGGAGACGTAGACGACCACCGGCACCCGCGAGCCGAGCATGGTCTGGATCATCGTGCGGGTCGAGGTGACGAGGCCGCCGGGGGTATCGAGCTCGATCACCAGCGCGTCGGCCTCCGCCTCCTCCGCCCCGCGCACCGCGTCGGCCAGCACCTCGGCCGCGACCGGGTGGATGGCGGTGCGGATCGGGACGACGTGGACGACCGGCGCCGTGTCGGTCGCCTCGGCCGGCACCGCCTCCTCGGCCCCCTCCTGGGCGCCCTCCTGGTCCCCCTCCTGAGCTAGCAACGGGAGCGCGAGAAGGAAGCAGGCGAGGACGAGGGTTCGGCGGAAGTAGGTCATGGCGTCACGACCGAGTATACGCCCGACCGGAGACGGCGGGATGCGACCCTACCCTACGGCAGCATCCGCTCCCGGTAATGCCGCACCGGCACCGGACCCATCTCCATCATCCCGTCCATGAACTCCCGCAGCACGAACCCCTCCCCCCGCGCCGCCTTCACCTCCTCGTACAACCCCATCACCCGCCGGTAGCCGAGCCAGTACGAAGTGAGCTGCGGGCTGGACGTGATCGCCCGCGTCCACATGTTGCCCGCGAACTGCCCGTCCTGAAGCGCCTCGCCCTCCACGAAGCGGATCACCTCCTCGCGCGTCATCCCCGTCGTGTGCACGCGGATGTCGACCACCGTGCGGGCGATGTTCTCCATCTGCTTCTTGAGGTGCGCGAGCCGGTCGAGCGGCCCGCCCCACCCCAGGTCGAGCATCAGCCGCTCGCAGAACGTCCCCCACCCCTCCACGTAGACCCCGTCGCCGAAGAGCGCCCGGACCTTGCGCGGGTGCCGGGCGGCGTGCTGGAGCTGGAGGTAGTGGCCGGGCACCATCTCGTGCGGCACGATCATGACGTTGAAGTGGTCGTTGAAGCCGCGGTAGAAGGTCTCCGCCTGCTCGGGGGTCGCGGTCTCCGGCGGCGTGGGCAGGTAGAAGAGCGTGTCCGCCTCCGGCGCGTACGGACCGGCCGGGTACACGCCGCCGACCGACTGGCCGACGAAGAACGACGGCGAGCGCTCGGTGCGGATGTTCACCGGGTCGGGGATCGTGACGATCCCCCGCTCGCGCGCGAGCTCGATCGCCTCCGGCACCAGCCGCCGGTAATCGGCCACCAGCTCGTCGACCGACTCCGCCCGGTCGGCCTCCACCCGCTCGAACATCCGCGCGAGGAGCGCCCGGTCGTCCGCCGGCGGCTCCTCGTCGGGGAAGTAGTCGGACCAGACCGAGCGGGCGTAGCGGGAAGCCTCGGCGCGCTTCTCGGCGAGCGCCGCCTCCGCCTCGGCGGCGACCTTCGCCGGATCGTCGTCGAGGCCCGAGTGCAACCGGAAGAGGAGGGTGTACGCCTCCCGGCCCAGACGGGGTGAGCCGGAGGCTTTCCCGGCGAGCTCGTCGAGCACCGTGGCGAACCGGTCGAGCGCCTCCCCCGCCGCGCCGCCCACCTTCGCCAGCCGGGCCGCGAGCGCGGCGCGCTCCTCGGCTTCCTCCGCCCCTGGCTCCCCGGCGGCGCGCGCCAGCCCCTCCCGGTAGAAAGTCGCCGACGCCTTCGCCTGCCCCGCGGCGATCCGGGCCAGCTCCGGGGCGACCTCCGCCGGATCGGCGGCCCGCATCGCCTTCACCGCCTGCTCGACGAAGCGCGGGATCTCCTCCGCCCGCGCCGCCGCCCGCTCCAGCCGGTCCGCCTCGGGAAGATCGTCGCGCACCAGCAGGAAGATCGTCGCGTTCGACGGCACCCCGGTCCAGAGGAGCGGGTTCGTCCGGTGGCGCGCGAGCGTCTCCCAAAGCGCCAGCTCCTCCTCCGCCTGCCGGAGCAGCAGCTCCCAGTCGAGCGCCTCTTCCAGATGAGGCGGCCGGTCGTGCCGCGCCCCGCCGGCCGCCGCGAGCCGCTCCCGCAGCTCCTCCGCCGCCTCGCGGTTGAACGCCACCCACGACGCGACCGACTCGTCCGAGAAGTCCTCCAGCTCCCGGTCGTGATCGTGCCGCCCGGCCGAGGTGGCGCGGGACGGGTAGAAGGCGAAGTAGCGCTCGAGGTAGGTGTCCGCGAGGGGCGGAGCCGGAGCGGCGGCGGTCAGCGTCGCCGCGAGAAGGACGGTTGCGATCACGATGTCGTCTCCTGTACGAGAGGTCGCCCCCGCGTCACAGGAACGACGACGCCAGGTTCGCGAGCTCCGAGCGCTCGCCCTTCTCCAGGTTGATGTGCGCGTACAGCCGGTTGCCGCGCAACCGGTCGATCAGGTAGCTCAACCCGTTCGAGTGCGCGTCGAGGTACGGCGTGTCGATCTGGAACACGTCGCCGGTCAGGATGATCTTCGTCCCCTCCCCGGCGCGCGTGATGATCGTCTTGATCTCGTGGGGGGTGAGGTTCTGCGCCTCGTCGACGATGAACATGATGTTCGAGAAGCTGCGCCCCCGGATGTAGGCGAGCGGCACGATGTGCAGCTTGTCGTGCTCGATCATCTCGTCGATCCGCTTCGACTCCTTCGACCCGTCGGAGAACTGGTTCTTGATCACCGACAGGTTGTCCCAGAGCGGCTGCATGTACGGGTTGATCTTCGAGTGGATGTCGCCCGGCAGGTAACCCAGGTCTTTGTTCGACAGCGGCACCACCGGCCGCGCGAGGTAGATCTGCCGGAACGAGCGCCGCTGCTCGAGCGCCCCCGCGAGCGCCAGGAGCGTCTTGCCGGTGCCGGCGGCGCCGCTGATCGAGACCAGCGGGACGGCCGGGTCGAGGATCGCGTGGAGGGCGAAGGTTTGCTCGGCGTTCCTCGGCGAGATGCCGTAGGCGTGCCCCTTGGTCACCCGCTCGAGCATCCCCTCGACCGGCTCGTAGCAGGCGAGGGCGGACTTGGTGCCGTGGCGCAGGATCAGGAAGTGGTGCGGCGGCGGCGGCTCGGCGAGCACGTCGGCGACCGGCACGCGGCCGTCGGCGTGTAGGCGGTCGATCGGCTCTTCGCGGTCGAGCTCGAGGTGGGTGATGCCGCGGTAGAGGTGGTCGACGTCCTTGATGCGGACGGTCTCGTAGTCCTCGGCGGCGAGCGAGACGGCGCGCGCCTTGACGCGCAGGTTGATGTCTTTCGAGACCAGGATGACCTTGCGCGGGGCTTCGCGCTTGGCGAGGGCGAGGGCGGTGTTCAGGATGCGGTGGTCGTTCTTCTTCGAGCCGAAGAGCTCGGAAGCGTCGACGGTGCCGGCCTCTTCGGCCACGACCTGGAGGCGGCCCTTGCCGGGGCCGTTGATCGGGGTCCACTGGCGCAGGTCGCCCTCTTGCGACAGCCGGTCGAGCTGGCGCATGAATTCGCGGGCGTGGAGGTTGATGACGTTGTTGCCCTTCTTGAACTGGTCGAGCTCTTCGAGGACGGTGAGGGGCACCGCCACGTCGTGCTCCTCGAAGGAGGTCATGGCCTTGAAGTCGTAGAGGACGACCGAGGTGTCGAGGACGAAGATCTTCGGAGAGGGCGTTTCAGTCATCGAGGGCGGGGGGCCTCCGGGCTGGGGTCGGTGGATGCGGTCGGCGCGCGCGGGGGTGGCGCCGGCCGGGAAGGGGGTTCCCGGGGAGAGAGCTGCCCGGTGTCGGAACCGCCCGGGCTGTGCGTCTCTCCATGGTGGATTTGTACCACACGGGGTCGTGGTTGGCGGAGTGGGTTTGGCTTCGATCACGGGTCCGGCCGGGGGCCTCGCGGCCTCCGGCACGGCTCGGCTGGGAAGACTTCCGCCGGGGGCCTCGCCTGGACTCACTTCGCGGGCGCTACGGGCGTGCACGCCAGCCGGGCGTGCCGGCTCCGCTCGTTCGACCACCTCCGGCCGCGATGCTCCCGGCCGGACCCTCGGTTCGGTGGTGGGCGGAGGGGTGCTTCCGGGGAGCGTGCCGCCCGCGCGGGTTCGCGTTTCCGACGGACGTCTTCCCTCTTGCCGACAGGAGCCTCCTTCTCCGGACCGCTGTAGCCTCCCCACCGGAGGTGAGGATGGGAGATCGGATCGACGTAGCGGTGGCAGAGGTGGCGGCGAAGGTGGAGGAAGAGGGGTGGGCGGTGCGGGAGGGGTTCCTTTCGCCGGAGGAGGTGGAGGCGCTGGCGG
>CAZLLV010000356.1:0-14274 GCA_964560325.1 uncultured Thermoanaerobaculia bacterium
TGTTGTGGAGCTCGTCGATGAAGAGGAGGATCCGCCCCTCGGCCTCCTTGATCTCGTTGAGCACCGCCTTGAGCCGCTCCTCGAACTCGCCCCGGTACTTGGCGCCGGCGAGGAGCGAGCCCATGTCGAGCGAGAAGATCGAGCGGTCCTTCAGCCACTCGGGCACGTCGCCGCGCACGATCCGCTGGGCGAGGCCCTCGACGATCGCCGTCTTGCCGACGCCCGGCTCACCGATCAGGACCGGGTTGTTCTTGGTCTTCCGGGAGAGGATGCGGATCGCCCGGCGGATCTCCATGTCGCGGCCGATGACGGGGTCGAGCTTGCCGCTCCTCGCCTGGGCGACCAGGTCGACGCCGTACTTCTCGAGCGCCTCGTACGCCTGCTCCGGGGAGGCGGAGGTCACGCGCTGGCTGCCCCGTACCGCGGTCAGCGCGGAGAGGAAGCGGTCGCGGGTCACGCCGTGGCGGGAGAGCACCCGGCCGGCATCGGTCGATCCGCCTTCACCGAGGAAGGCGAGGAGGAGATGCTCGACCGAGACGTACTCGTCCTTGAGCCGCTTGGCCTGGTCCTGCGCGTCGAGCAGCAAGCGCTGGAGCCGGTTGGTGACGTATACCTTGCCGGCCTCGGCGCCCGGGCCGGAGACCGAGGGGCGGCGCTCGACCGCCTGCGCCAGCTCGGCCGCCACCTCGGCGGCCGGTACGTCCATGCGGGCGAGCAGACGCGGGACCAGCCCCTCCGGCTGCTCGACCAGCGCGAGCAGCAGGTGCTCGCCGTCGACCTCTTGCTGGCCGTGGCGCTGGGCGCGCGCCTGGGCGTCCTGCACCGCCTCCTGCGATTTCTGGGTCAGCTTGTTCAGGTCCATCGCGTCGCGTCCTCTCGTCTCTCAGCCGTCTCGTCGCGGATATGAGTGCTTGTCACTCAGGTATGAGAACGGACACCCCGCCCGCGGCATTCCCGGAATCCGCCCGCGAGGGCGGGGGTCAGGTGCGGGGATCGAAGGAGGAGGTGGCGGCGAGCTTCTCGAACAGCTCCCGCTCCTCGTCGGAGAGGCTCTCCGGCACCAGGATGCGCAGCTCGGCGAAGAGGTCGCCCGCCTCGCCCTTGCGGCGGGGGAAGCCCTTCCCCTTGAGCCGGATCCGCCGCCCTGAGGAGCTGCCGGCCGGCACCTTGATGGTCAACGGACCGTCGAGGGTCGGCACCTCGGCGCGCCCGCCGAGCGCCGCGTCCCAGGGCGTGACCGGGACGGTGGCGTGGAGGTCGTGGCCGTCGAGCCGGAGCTCGGGGTGGGGGAGCACCTCGACCTTCAGGTACAGGTCGCCGGCGGGACCGCCGCCAGGACCGGGAGAGCCCTGGCCCTGGAGGCGGATCTTGCTGCCCGGCTTGACGCCGGGTGGGATGTTGACCGCGAGGTTCTTCGTACCGCCGGTCGCGGGGTCGCTCAGGCCGATCTCGCGCTTGCCGCCCCGGGCGGCCTCCTCCAGGGCGAGCGCGATCGAGGCCTCGTGGTCGGCGCCGCGGCCGATCCCTCGGCCGGCGCCGCCGAAGCCGCCCCGGCCGGCCGGGCCGCGGGCGCCGCGCTGGCCGCCGAACAGCGCCTCGAAGAAGTCGGAGAACCCGGAGCCGCCCATGCCGGAGAAGGCGCTCGGGTCGCCTTCGAAGCGGAAGCCGCCGCTCGGCCCGCCGCCGGGGCCGCCGAAGTCGAAGCGGAAGCCCTCGAAGCCGGGGGGCGTCCGCCCGGTCTGGCGCGCCTGCTTCCAGGCGCTTCCGAACTGGTCGTACTTCTGCCGCTTCTCCGAGTCCTTGAGCACCTCGTAGGCTTCGCTGATCTCCTTGAAGCGGTCCTCGGCGTTCTCCTCCTTCGAGACGTCGGGGTGGTACTTCCGGGCGAGCTTCCGGTACGCCTTCTGGATCTCCTCCTGCGACGCGCCGCGCTCGACGCCCAGGGTCTGGTAATAGTCCTTGAATTCCACGCTGTCTTTCGGGATCTGAGTCGTTGGCACTCAGCCCCTTCAACGGCGCTCCGGTGGCGCCTCATTCCAAGGGTGTAGATGGGAATGAGAGGGCCAACCCCTCACGCAGTACGCTTAGAGCGTCTGCAAATTAAGTCGAGCTCGAGGGCTCAGGAAGGAGGAGTTGACCCGTGGGACAGGATAGCAGCAGCGTCGATTGTGTGACCGGCTTGGACGTGGGGGATCGGTGGATTCATCTTCATCGGATTTCGAGGGAGTCGGGTGAAAAGCTCGAGGAGGGTCGAATTCGGACGTCTCCTTCGGCGATGCAGGAAGCGTTCTCGGGTCGTGCACCGGAGCGGATCGCCCTGGAGGTGGGGACGCACTCTCCGTGGCTGGCTCGACTACTGGAGGGTCTGGGCCACGAGGTGCTGGTGGCGCATGCGGCCAAGGTGGCTCTGATCGCGGGCAACCGGCGCAAGACGGATCGCATCGATGCGGAGTTGCTGGCGCGGCTGGCCCGAGTGGATCCGCAGCTGCTGTACCCGGTACGTCATCGCGGCGAGCAGGCTCAGTGCGACCTGGCGGTGGTGCGCTCTCGGGACGTGGCGGTGCGTAGCCGGACGCAACTGATCAACCACGTGCGCGGCACGGTCAAGGCGCTGGGGTATCGGCTGAGCTCGTGCGATTCGAGGGTGTTTGCCGAGCGTATGCGTGGGGAGATCCCGAGGGCACTGGCCCCCGCGCTGCTGCCGCTGCTGGAGCAGATCGGCCAGCTCAGTGAGCGCATCCAGGACTACGACCGACAGATCGAGGGGATGCACCGCCGGTACCCGGAGACTGAGCGTCTGCGACAGGTCAGCGGAGTGGGTCCGATCAGCTCGCTGGCGTACGTGCTGATCCTGGAGGATCCGCGGCGGTTTGCCACCAGCCGTAGCGTCGGAGCCTACCTCGGCCTGGTGCCGAAGCTGGACGAATCCGGCGAGTCGAGTCCTCAGCTCCGCATCACCAAGGAAGGGGATCCTCTGTTGCGGCGTCTGCTGCTCCAGTGTGCCCACTACATCCTGGCGCAGGGCGAGGACAGTGACCTGCGCCGCTTCGGCGAGGCGATCCGCCGACGAGGCGGGTCGATTGCGAAGAAGAAGGCCGCCATCGCCGTGGCCCGCAAGCTGGCGGTGCTGCTGCATCGGCTCTGGCGCACAGGAGAAGCGTACGATCCGCTCTATCAAGCCCGCCGCCGGCAAGCCCGAGCTGACGACGTAGCCCAGGCTGCCTGAGGCACCGAGGAGCGGATCGAGCCGCACGACGAAACCGACAGGCCTGCGCGTCTCATGTCGTATCCGGGTGACTGCGAGCCGCCCCTTGGCCCCCGAGGCCGAAGTGTAGATGGAAGCACCCGATCTGGATCGGATACCCACGTGCACCGAGCCACCACGAGCTCCCCGACGAGTGCGAATGGAAGGGCGACAGATCCAAGACGCGAAGACCCGCAGGCCGAAGGCCAGGCCGCCAAGGCGGCCTTGACAAACTAGGGCCCTCTCATGGAAGGGGCGGAGCCTTGCCTCGGCCCGAGGTGAAATGACCACCGAACACCTGCCCGCGCCTGCGGCGCGGCGGGACGAGACAAAGCTCGTCCCCTACATCCTTTGGTGAGGTCTTCCGCCGATCGAGGCGGGTCCAGGGAGTCCGAGGCGTGCGATCCCGCCTCTCAGGGAGGGGTCAGGTCGAAGTGCTCATAGTTGATCGCGATGAACTTCTCCCACTTGTCCGGCACCTCCTCCTCCGGGAGGATCGCCTCCACCGGACAGGCGTCGACGCAGAGCCCGCAGTCGATGCACTCCTCGGGGTGGATGTAGAGCATCTCCCAGTCCTCTTCGGCGCCGTAGATGCAGTCCACGGGGCAGACGTCGACGCAGGAGATGTCCTTCACGCCGATGCAGGGCTCCATGATGATGTGGGTCATTCGGTGATCTCTCCTTTGCGGGCCGTGTGGACTCTCGGGACACAGAGTATAGAAAAGGTCACCGCTCCTGTGCCAGCGCCCCGGCGAACGCCTCGACCGTGCGAGAGATCTCGTCGTCGCCGTGCGCGGTGGAGACGAAGAAGGTCTCGTAGGGGGACGGGGGCAGGTGGATGCCGCTCCCGAGCATGCGGTGGAAGACCCGCTTGTAGAGCTCCCGGTCGGAGGCGTGCACGTCGGAGATCCGCCGGACCGGCTCGCCCGTGAAGAAGACGCCGAGCATCGAGCCCTGGCGCTGCACCCGGCAGGGCACGCCGTGGCGCTCGGCGGCGGCGAGGAGCCCCGCCTCGAGCGCGGCGCCGGTCGCCTCCAGGCGCTCGTAGGCCGCGAAGCCGTCGGCCCGGAGCGCGCCGAGGGCGGCGAGACCGGCGGCGACCGCCAGCGGGTTTCCCGACAGGGTGCCGGCCTGGTAGACCGGGCCGGCCGGTGCCACCTGCTGCATCAGGTCGCGCCGGCCGCCGTAGGCGGCGAGCGGCAGGCCGCCGCCGATCACCTTGCCGAGCGTGGTGAGGTCGGGCCGCACCGAGGCGTAGGCCGGCAGCGTCTGCACGCCCCCCCAGGCGACCCGGAAGCCGGTCATCACCTCGTCGTAGACCAGGAGAGCCCCGACCCGGTCGCAGAGCGCGCGCAGCCCTTCGAGATAGCCGTCGACCGGCGGCACCAGGCCCATGTTGCCGGCGATCGGCTCGACGAAGACGGCGGCGATCTCCCCGCCGTGGCGGTCGAAGAGCGCCACCGTCGCCGCCAGGACGTTGAATGGCGCCACCAGCGTGTCGGCGGTCACCGCCTCGGGGACGCCGGGCGACGACGGGTGGCCGATCGTCGCGGCGCCCGAGCCGGCGGCGACCAGGAAGGCGTCGCCGTGGCCGTGGTAACACCCTTCGAGCTTGACGAAGCGGGAGCGGCCGGTGGCGGCGCGGGCGAGGCGCAGGGCCGACATGGTCGCCTCGGTGCCCGAGTTGACCAGCCGCACCATGTCGACCGAGGGGAGGGCGCCGACGATCGCCTCGGCGAGGTCGGCCTCGGCGGCGGTCGGAGCGCCGAAGGCGGTGCCGCGCCCGGCCGCCTCGCGCACCGCGGCGACGACGTCCGGGTGGCCGTGGCCGAGGATGTGCGGGCCGTAGGCGCCGATGTAGTCGATGTAGCGGGTGCCGTCCTCGGCCTCGAGGTAGGCGCCCTGGGCGGCGCGCACAAAGACCGGCTCGCCGCCGACGCCGGTGAAGGCGCGCACGGGGGAAGAGACACCGCCCGGCATCAGCCGGCTGGCGCGCGCGAAGAGGTCGCTCGGGGTCGTCACGGTCAGGGCTCCCAGCCGTCGTGGAGGAATCGCGCCGCCTCGACCGCTCCGTACGTCACGATCAGGTCGGCGCCGGCGCGCCGGATCGAGAGCAGGGTCTCCATCAGCGCCCGATCGCCGTCGATCCAGCCGCGCTCGGCGGCGGCGCGGATCATCGCGTACTCCCCGGAGACGTGGTAGGCGGCGGTCGGCAGGCCGAAGGTCTCGGCCACGTCGGAGACCACGTCGAGGTACGGCACCGCCGGCTTGACCATCACCAGGTCGGCCCCCTCGGCCACGTCGAGCTCGACCTCGCGCAGCGCCTCGCGCCGGTTCGCCGGGTCCATCTGGTAGGTCTTGCGGTCGCCGAACGAGGGCGCCGACTCGGCGGCTTCGCGGAACGGTCCGTAGAAGGCGCTGGCGAACTTGGCGGCGTAGGAGAGGATCGCCGTGTCGGGGAAGCCGGCGTCGTCGAGGGCGGCGCGGACGGCGCCCACCCGGCCGTCCATCATGTCCGAGGGGGCGATCACGTCGATCCCGGCGCGCGCCAGCGACACCGCCTGCTTGCCCAGGTTCTCGAGGGTCGCGTCGTTGTCGACCGTCTCGCCGTCCAGCTCGCCGCAGTGGCCGTGGTCGGTGTACTCGCAGAAGCACAGATCGGCGATCACGACCATCTCCGGCAGCTCGCTCTCGAGCGCCCGCGCCGCCCGCTGGACGATGCCGTCGTCGCTCCAGGCGGCCGAGCCGACCCCGTCCTTGGTCTCCGGCAGGCCGAAGAGGAGAACCGCCGGCACGCCCGCCTCCCACGCCTCGCGGGCGGCCTCGACCAGCCGGTCGACCGAGTGCTGGAAGACGCCCGGCATCGAGCCGACCGGTCGGGCCACGCCCTCGCCGGGACGGGCGAAGAGGGGGAGGATCAGGTCGTCCGGCGTGAGGCGGGTCTCGCGGACCATGCGGCGCAGGGTCGGAGTGCGCCGGAGGCGCCGCATGCGGTGCTCGGGAAAGGGCATGATTCGAGGGTTGTACCACAGCCTCAGGCATAATCGCGCGCGGCATGGAGATCCTCGGGCAGCTCGCGGAGAAGGGCTTCGTCGTCGTCACCGGCAAAGGGGGCGTCGGCAAGAGCACCGTCGCCGCGGTGCTCGCTCGGCGGCTCGCGGCGCACGGCCACGCCCGGCGCGAAGCTTCGCGCCACGCCCGGCGGGATGCTTCGCGCCGGGTGATTGTCATCGAGGTCGATCCGCGCGAGAACCTGCATCAGCTCCTCGGTGCGCCCCCCTCCGGCGGCGAGGTGGTCGACGTCGGCGGCGGCCTCTGGCTCCAGCACCTCAAGCCGCGCGCGGTGGTCGACCGGGTGGTCGAGGAGCGGGTGCGCATCGGCGCCGTCGCCCGCAAGGTCTTCGCCTCGCCGGTCTACCAGCACTTCGTCGACGGCGCGCCGGGCTTGAAGGAGCTCGCCATCCTGGAGCACGCCCGTCGCCTGCTCGACGAGCGCCGCTTCGAGGTGGTGGTGCTCGACGCACCGGCGACCGGGCACGGCCTTTCGATGCTGCGGGCGCCCCTCCTGGTAGCCGGGGCGGTCGAAGGCGGTCCGTTCGGACGCATCGCGGGCGACATCGCGGCGCTCGTCGCCGATCCTTCGCGCTGCGCCGTGGCGGTCGTCGCGCAGGCCGAGGAGATGCCGGTCGAGGAGGCGCTGGAGGTGCGGCGGATGCTCGGCGAGCAGCTCGGCCGGCGGCCCGACCTGCTGGTGGTGAACGGCCTCTACCCGGCGTTTCCTCCCGAAGGCTCGCCGGACGGAGCGTCCGACGAGCTGGTCGACCTCTGGCGCCGCCGGCAGGCGGTCAACCGGCGCGAGCTCGACCGCATCGAGAGCGAGTGGCCGGAGGCGCGCCTCCACCTGCCGCTCCTGCCGATCGGCCGCGGCCCGGGACTGGTCGACGCGCTCGCGGCCTGCCTCGAGACGCAGCCCGGCAGGGAGGCGCAGCCGTGACGGAGCGCTCGATCGAGTCGATGGGGACCGACTCGCCCCTCCTCGTGGTGGTCGGCTCCGGCGGGGTGGGCAAGACCACCATCGCCGCCGCCCTCGGCCTGCGCTCGGCGCGCGAGGGGCGCGACACGCTGGTCATGACGTTCGACCCGTCGCTGCGCCTGAAGGACACACTCGGAGTGGGGGAGGAGGCGCGCGAGCGGGAGGTGCCGGTCGACCTCGGCGCGCTCGCAGGTGCGTCCGGCGAGCGGGGCGCCGACTGGGGCCGCCTGGACGCCAGCCTGCTCGACGCCCGGCTCACCTTCGACCGGCTGGTCGAGCGCTACGCCCCGGACGAGGCCGCGCGCCGGCGCATCCTCGACAACCGCTTCTACCAGCACCTCGCGGGCGGGCTCGCCGGCACGCTCGAGTACATGGCGGTCGAGCGTCTGTTCGAGGTCGCGCGCGAGGGGCGCTACGAGCGGATCATCCTCGACACGCCGCCGACCCGCCAAGCCCTCGACTTCCTGGAGGCGCCGTCGCGGATCGTCGCTTTCCTCGACAGCGGGGCGCTCAAGATCGCGCTGCGCGACTGGTTCGACGAACGGGGCCGCCTCGAGCCGGGGCGCGGCCTCGGCTTCCTGGCGCGGCGGCTGGAGGGCATCCTCGACCGGGTGGTGGGGCTCGACTTCCTGCAAGACATGCTCGAGTTCTTCCAGGCGTTCGGGCCGCTCTTCGAAGGCTTCCGCGAGCGCGCCGGACGGGTGGAGGCGCTGCTCGGCTCGGAGGAGACCCGCTTCCTGCTGGTTTCCGGCCCGGGAGAGGAGCGCATCCCGGACACGCTCTTCTTCGCCCGGCGGTTGGCGGAGCGCGGGTACCGGCTGGGGCCGGTGGTGGTCAACCGGGTCCACCCGGAGTTTCCGGCGCTCGGGGAGCGCCTGGGGGAGGCGCCGCCGGCGGGTGGCGAGGCGTGCCGCCCGTCGGGGCCGGAGCTCTTCGCCTGGCTCGGTGCCCAGGACCGCCGCGGCGTCGAGCACCTCCGGGAGCTGATGGAGGGCGAGGCCGGCCGGCGCGTCGTCCCGGTCCCCCTCCAGCCCGAAGAGCCGACCACGCTCGAAGCGCTCGACGCGCTGGGGGCGGAGCTGGCGGAGCGGTTGTCACGCGGATGACAGCGGTCGAGTGGGCTGCGACCCGATTGCTGCGCCGCGGCGTGCTCGATTGACCGCTATGCCGCGTCGCGGTACGATGAACGCTGACCGAGACCGGTCCGCACCCATCCCGAGAGAGGTCGTTCCCCATGATCCGGCTCATCAAACGCTACGAAAGCCGCAAGCTCTACGACACCGAAGAGAGCCGCTACGTCTCGCTCGAGGACATCGCGTCCTGGATCCGCGAGGGCCAGGACGTGCGGGTGGTCGACAACGCCACCGCCGCCGACGTCACCTCCCAGACGCTGACCCAGATCATCGTCGAGGAGGGGCGCAAGGGGGGCGAGCCGCTGCCGAGCGACCTGCTCCACGAGCTGGTGCGCCTCGGCGAGCGGACGGTCACCAGCGGCTTCGAGCAGGTGCAGAACCGGGTCGGGCGGCTGGTGCACGGCACGATCGACCGCTTCGGTCCGGTACGCCAGGCGCGCGAGGAGATGAACGTCCTGCGCAGCCGGCTCGAGCAGCTCGAAGCGTCGCTCTCCGACCTGGAGACCAGCTCCCGCGACAAGGCCGGGGCAGTGCCGCCGCCGGCTCCGGCGCCGCAGCCGGCGTCCACGCAGCGATCTGCCGATGCGACCGCGCAGCAGAAGAAGCCGGCCGCCCCGCGCAAGAAGACCCCGACCGGCGGCTAGGAGCAGCGGCCCTCCGGTCTCACGCACCACACCGAGCAGGAGGTTTTGCGATGGCCGACGAAGAGTGGAAGAGAGCCCAGCGAGACCTGAAGGAATCGGCCCAGAAGATCTGGCTCGCCGGCCTCGGCGCGCTGTCGGTGGCCGAGCAGGAGGGCACCCGGATGTTCGACACGCTGGTCGAGCGCGGGCGCACCTTCGAGGAGCGGGGCAAGGAGCGGATGGAGGAGACCCGGTCGAAGGTCGGTGACGCCGCCGCCTCGGTCGAAGACCGGATCGACGAAAAGGTCGCCTCCGCCCTGCGCCGCTTCGGCGTTCCGAGCCGGGACGAGATCCGCGAGCTCACCCGGCGGGTCGAGGAGCTGAACGCCAAGATCGAGCGGATGAACGCGGGTGGCTGACGCGCGGCCCGGGAGGCGGGGCCGGGAGCGTGCGGGAAAGCCGCGCGTGGGCCTGGCGCTCGCCGGCGGCGGCCCCGAGGGGGCGGTCTACGAGATCGGCGCCCTGCGCGCCCTCGACGAGGTTCTCGACGGCGTCCACCTCGAAGACCTCGACGTCTACGTCGGGGTCTCCGCCGGCTCGGTCGTCGCCGCCTGCCTCGCGAACGGCATCGACACGGCCGAGCTCTGCCGCTCGATCGTGTCGACCGAGCGCGGGGAGCACCCGTTCGTCCCCGAGACCTTCCTCACGCCCGCCGGCCGGGAGTGGCTGCGGCAGGGATCGAAGCTGCCGCAGCTCCTCGCCGAGGCGCTCTGGGACTACGTCCGCCATCCGCTCGACAAGAGCCTGTCCGCCGCGCTCACCCGGCTCGGCCGGGCGCTCCCGGTGGCGCTCTTCGACAACGCCCCGCTCCGGCTCTACCTCGAGCACCTGTTCGCGGAGGAGGGGCGGGTCGACCGCTTCGACGAGCTGGGCCCCGAGCTCTACGTGGTGGCGGTCGATCTCGACTCCGGCAAGGCCGTGCGCTTCGGCGAACCGGGTCACGACGAGGTGACCATCGCGCGCGCCGTCCAGGCCTCGACCGCCCTGCCGGGGCTCTACCCGCCGGTCGAGATCGGCGGCCGCCTCTACGTCGACGGCGTGCTGCTCAAGACCGTCCACGCCTCGGTCGCGCTCGACGCCGGCGCGAAGCTCGTGCTTTGCATCAACCCGATCGTCCCGGTCGACACGGTCCACGCGGTCGAGGAGGGCGTGATGAAGCGGGGGCGGCTGGTCGACCGTGGCCTGCCGACCGTGCTCTCGCAGACCTTCCGCACCCTCATCCAGTCCCGGCTCGAAGTCGGGATGCGCGCCTACCAGACGAGCTACGAAGGGCGCGACGTGGTCCTCTTCCAGCCGCGGCGGGACGACTACCGGATGTTCTTCACCAACGTCTTCAGCATCCACGAGCGGGTCACGGTCTGCGAGCACGCCTACCGGCAGACCCGGCGCGACCTGCGCGAGCGCCGGGCGGAGCTCGAGCCGGTGCTCGCCCGCCACGGCATCGCGATCCGTCACGAGGTGCTCGACGACGAGACGCGCGAGATCTGGGACCACGTCGGCCTGCCGAGGCGCCGCGGACCTCGGCCCGTACCCGCCGAGACGGGGCCCGCCGCCGCGAGCGATCCGGCGGACGTCACTCGCCGCCTCGCGGCGACGCTCGACCGCCTCGACGCCCTGGTCGAGCGTGGCTGAGCGCGGCTGAGCGCCTTCGGCCCCACGTTCGGCCGCTACCGTCCGTTCGCGGGACGGTGCGGTGCCGGAAGCGGACGAGCATCGGCCTTCGCGGCCATGCTGTAGGGTGCAAATGCCCGCCGGACGGGGCTCGGCGGGCGCCCGAGCCTCTCCGGGGACAGTGGCACGCCGGTTGCGCTAGCGGGCCGGCATGAGCCTCGAAACCGTGCGCCAGGACCTCCGCTTCGCTCTCCGCTCCCTGGCCAAGAGCCCCGGCTTCACCGCCGCCGCCGTCGTCACCCTCGCCCTGGGGATCGGGGCGAACACCGCCGTCTTCAGCGTCGTCGACGCGGTCCTTCTCGACCCGCTCGACTTCCCCCGGGAGGACGAGCTCTACACCGCCTGGGAGGACCTCTCCGCCCGGGGCGGCCCGTCGACCGAGTGGACCGGCCGCTCGGTCTTCCGGGCCTGGCGGGACGAGCCGCAGAGCTTCGCGGCCCTGACCGCGGTCGGCGGCTGGAACGCCGCCCTCTCCGGCGGCGACCGGGCGGAGGTGGTGCCCGGCGCGGCGGTCTCCCACGAGTACTTCCGGGTCCTGGGGCTGGAGCCGTCGTTGGGCCGCGGCTTCCTGCCGGGCGAGGAGGTGCCGGGCAACGACCGGGTGGTGGTGCTCTCCCACGGGCTCTGGCAGCGCCGCTTCGGCGCCGATCCGGCGGTCGTCGGCTCTACCGTCGACATCAACTCCGAGGCGTTCGAGGTGGTGGGCGTGGCGCCGCCCGGCCTGGAGCCGCCGATCGTCTCCACCGCCGAGATCTGGACGCCCCTCTCGTTCGATCCGGCTTCCGACGACTGGGGGAACTACTACCTGCGGGTGATCGGCCGCCTGGCGCCGGGGGTCGGTCCGGCGGCGGCCGACGCGGAGCTCGACGCCGTGATGGCCCGCATCGCCGAGGCCCAACCGGCGGACTACGCCGGCACCGAGGTGACCCTGGAGCCGCTCCGCACCACCGTGGCCGGTCCGGTGCGCACGCCGCTCCTGGCGCTCCTCGGCTCGGTCGTGCTGGTGCTCCTGGTGGCGTGCGCCAACGTGGCGAACCTGGTCCTGGCCCGCGCCTTCGGGCGCGACCGCGAGCTCGCCGTGCGCACCGCCCTCGGAGCGGGCCGGCGCCGGTTGATCCACCAGCTCGTCACCGAGAGCCTGGTGCTGGCCGCGCTCGGCGGCGCCGCCGGCGCGCTGATCGGCGTCTGGGGCACCGAGCTTCTCCGTGACTTCGCGCCGCCGGGCACCCCGCGCCTGGACGAGATCGGCCTCGACGGCTCGGTCTTCGCCTTCACTCTCGGCGCCACGGTCCTCACCGGTCTCCTCTTCGGCCTGGTGCCGGCGCTCCTCGTCTCCCGCTCGCCGCTGACCGTGGCGCTCCACGAAGGAGGGCGTGGCGGTGCCTCCGGCCGGCGCTCACGCCTGCGGGCCGGCCTGGTGGTGGCGGAGCTCGCCCTCGGGCTGGCCCTCCTCGTGGGAGCGGGGCTCCTCATCCGGACCTTGGGAGCGCTCCAGCAGGTCGACCCCGGTTTCGTCACCGAGGGGGTGGTGGCCGGGCAGATGTCGTTCCCGACGGCGCGCTACCCGGAGATCGAGCGGGTCCGTTCCTTCGTCGACCGGGTGAGCGAGCGGCTGGAGGCGTCTCCCGGGGTCGAGGCGGCGGGCGCGATCTCGGTGATGCCGCTCTCCGGCAGCCAGACCGACGTCTCGTTCGTGGTCGAGGGCCGGATCCCGCCGGTCGGCGAGGAGCCGGCGGCGGACGAGCGGGTGGTGACGCCGGGCTACTTCGAGACCGTCCGGATTCCCCTGATCGAGGGGCGGTGGATCGGCCCGGGCGATGACGACGGCGCGGTGCCGGTGGTGATGGTGAGCCAGGAGCTGGTGCGGCGCGCCTTCGACGGCGAGAGCCCGATCGGGCAGCGCATGCGGGTGGGCGACGTGCGGAACCCGGACGCCACCTGGTGGACCGTCGTCGGCGTCGTCGGCGGCGTGCGGGACAACGCCCTCTCGCGCCATCCCGATCCGGAGATCTACCTGCCGATGGCCCAGGCGGGGAGCCGCTTCCTGCAGCTCGTCGCCCGCTCGCCGAGTCTCGCGCCGGATGCGCTCGGGGAGACGATGCGCCAGGCGGTGGCGCAGGTCGACGCGGCGCAGCCGATCGCCAACGTGGTGTCGGTCGAGGAGCAGGTACGGTCGACCCTGGCGCCGGAGCGGTTCGTCACCGGTCTGCTGTCGATCTTCGCCGCGCTGGCGCTGGCCCTGGCGGCGATCGGCCTGTACGGCGTGATGGCGTACGCCGTCGGGCAGCGCACGCGAGAGATCGGCATCCGGATGGCTCTCGGGGCGCGGCCGGGCACGGTGCTCGGCCTGGTGCTCCGGCAGGGCGGCCTGCTCCTCGCCGGCGGCCTCGTCCTGGGGACCTTCGCCGCCTGGGGCGTCGTCCGGCTCCTGGGCGATCTCCTCTACGGCGTGGAGCGGTTCGACCCGGCCACGGTCGGCGTCATGGCCGCGGTCCTCGCCGCCACGGCGCTCGCCGCGAGCTGGTGGCCGGCGCGGCGGGCGGCGAGGGTCGACCCGGTCGAGGCGCTCCGTTCCGAGTAAAGAGACCGTCACACAATCCGAGGAGTCGACTGCCATGGACGCCGTGATCCAGGACCTGCGCTACGCCCTCCGTTCCCTCGCCGGCCGGCCCGCCCACGCCGCCGCGGTGGTCGCCACCTGGGCCCTCGGGCTGGGCGCCGCCATCGCGGTCTTCGCCGTCGCGTGGGGCGTGCTCTGGAAGCCGCTGCCGTACGACGACCCGGAGCGGCTGGTCGTGGTCTGGCAGACCGACCTGCACAACGAATCGGACAGCGAGCGCGCATCGGTGCCCGACCTACGCGACTTCCAGGCGCACAGCCGGTCGTTCGACGGGCTCGTCGGCGTCTCGACCCAGCCGATGAACCTGAAGGCCGACCCGGGCGGCGAGACCGAGCGGGTCGCCACGGCCGGGATCTCTCACCGGTTGCCGGCGATGCTCGGCCGCGGCCCGGTGATGGGGCGGTCGTTCACCGCCGGCGAGGACCGGCCGGGAGCGCCGGCGGTGGCGATGATCTCGCACGAGCTCTGGCGCACCCGGTTCGGCGGCGACCCGGGCGCGGTCGGGTCGGTGGTGAGCCTCGACGAGGTGCCGACCGAGATCGTGGGCGTGCTGCCGGACGACTTCGACCTCCCGTTCGAAGAGACGCAGGTCTGGCGCCCGTTCTCCGCCACCGTGAGCGAGCTCGCGGAGCTGCGCGGGGTCCACGGGACGTCGATCTTCGGCCGGCTGGCCGACGGCGTGACGCTCGAGGCGGCGCAGAGCGAGATGTCGGGCATCGCGAAGCGGCTCGAGGCCGAGTACCCCGTGGACAACGTCGGCCGCGGCGTCCGCATCGAGCCGCTGCGCGAGGCGGTCGCCGGCGACGCCCGCCCGCCGCTCCTGGTCCTCCTGGGCGCGGTCCTCCTCCTGCTCGTGATCGCGGGCGCCAACGCCGGCGCCCTCGTCCTGT
>CAZLLV010000357.1:0-4668 GCA_964560325.1 uncultured Thermoanaerobaculia bacterium
CGGCTTCGCCCAGCCCCTCGCCTGGCTGCTGGAGGAGCTGGCCGAGGTCGGCGAGGTGCTGGCCGCCGGCGTGCCGCCGCTCGCGGCGGGCGGCGCCGGCTGGGGCGGCCGGCGCTTCCGCCTGCCGCCCGGCGGCGGGCCCGTCCGCGCACCCGGGATCGACGCGGTCCGCGAGGCAATCCTGGAGCACGACCCGGCGAACGCGCCGTTCGTCGACCTGCTCGATCTCGCGGGCCGGACCTGGCCGCGCGTGGCGGCGGGCGAGGTGCGGGGCGAGGCGGCGCTCCTGGGCGCCTCGAACCTCGGCCTCTGGATGCGCTACTTCTCGAACGACAACCCCGGTTACGCGGTGAACAACCGGTTCGCCGCGGTGGCGGCCGCCAACCGTCTGTCCGCCGACTGCAGGGTGCTGGAGGTGGGCGCAGGCGCCGGCAGCGCGACGATGGCGCTTCTGGAGGCGCTGGAGGCCGACGGCCGCCTGAGCGAGGTGGCGCACTACCGGCTGACCGAGCCGGCCGCGATGCTCCGCCGCCGGGCGGGGCGGGAGGTCGCCTCCCGCTGGCCGGAGGTCTCCGTGGAGAGCGGCGACCTCGATATCGACCGGCCGTGGGCCGATCAGGGCGTCGAGGCCGGGAGCGTCGACCTGGTCGCGGGCGTCAACGTCTTCCACGTGGCGAGGGATCTCCACTTCACCCTGGCGGAGGCGCGCCGTGCGCTCGCGCCGGGGGGATGGCTGGTGGCCGGCGAGTGCTTGAAGCCGCGGCCAAGCCATCCGGTGGCGGCGGAGATGATCTTCCTGCTGATCGGGGACTTCCGGGAGGTCGAGACCGACCCGGAGCGGCGCCCGGTGGCCGGGTTCCTGACGCCGGAGCTCTGGGTGGCGCAGCTCGAGGCGGCGGGGTTCGCCGACGTGGAGCTGGTGCCGGACGTGCGGGTGATGCGGGAGTTCTATCCGCGGTTTTCGACCGGGGCGGTGTGCGGAAGGGCGTGAGGTGTCGTCGCCCGTGCCGACGCGATCGGCAAGCATCCTGCACCGAGAGATCGAGAACGAAAGGAGAGTCATGACCCACGTGAGCATCGAATACTGCGTGATGTGAAACTACTACCCGCGAGCCGCCGGTCTGGCGGCTTCGATCCGGGAGCGCTTCGGCATCGAGCCGGAGCTGATCAAGAGCCGGGGCGGCGTCTTCGAGGTGACCCTCGGCAACCAGCTCATCTACTCCAAGAAGAAGCAGAAGCGATTTCCGACCGAGGGCGAGGTCGAGAAGACGCTCGCCGACCGGCTGGAGATCGAGCGGGATCTCGCGGCGGAAGTGAACTAGACCGCCGGCCGGCGCCTTGCTTTTGCGACCCTCTTCCTCCAAAATGGAGGCAAGAGGGAGGATTCCGTGGCGACGCTCAACATCAAAAACTTCCCCGACGAGCTGCACGGCCGGCTGAAGGAGCGGGCGGACCGGGAGCATCGTTCGCTGTCTCGGGAGGTGATCCACCTGCTGAGTCGGGCGGTGGACGACGCGCCCCGGTCGATCCTCGACCTCAAAGGCCTGGGGAAGGAGCGTTGGGAGGGTGTGGAGGCCGCGCGGCACATCGAGCGAGAACGGTCCTCGTGGGATTGATCGAGGACGTGGGCGCGGGTCCGGTCCGGACGCGCTCCAGGTGGCCGCCGCCGTCGGCGCCGGCTGCACGACCCTGGTGACGAACGATGGCCGCTGGCCGGACCGCGTCGGCGAGTTGCGGGTTCTCCAGGTCGACGACTACGCCGCCTGAGACGCGGCGCTAACCGACCGCCGCCCGGTACTCGCAGCTCTGACCAGGGGTCTCTTCGACCTCGACGGCGAGCTCTTCGACCGCGGTGCCGGTGAGCTCGTCGGCGACCTCGTCCCAGAGGCGGCGCGCGAGGAGCTCCATCGACACGTTCTCGAGCGGCAGCAGGACCACGTCCTGCTCCGGCACCCGGTAGCGCCGGTCGCCGTACCAGATCTCCACTCCCCCGCTCTCGTCGCGGGCGACCGCCAGGCGATCGGTCTCGGTCGGGATCAGCGTGCGCTCGTCGAGGGCGGCGCAGGCGGCGCGGATGCGGCGCTTGACCCGCGCCACGTCGACCAGGATCCCCTCCTCGCCGAGCTCCCGTCCGGCGAGCCGAACCCGGACCCGGTAGTTGTGGCCGTGCAGCAGCTCGGCCCGGCCGTCCGGAAAGAGCGTGAAGTGCGCGGCCGAGAACTTGAAGTCCTCTTTCGCGAGGCGGATCGTGAAGCGCGGATCGTTCGCGGGCATGACGGGGCGATTCTATCGGTGACGGTACGATCCGCTCATGCCCCGTGAGTGGCCATCGTGGTGGACCTGGGAGCTCGAGCTGAGCCCGCACCTACTCAAGCGGATGGTCGACCGCCGGTTCACGGAGGTCGATCTCCGAACGATGCTGCACCTCGCCAGGGGCTATCGCAGGGACGCCGTCGATTACCGATGGGTGATCGAGGCCCGTTTCGAAGGACGCGAGTGGGAGATCGTGGTCGAGCCGGACGAGGAACGCGCCCTCTTGGTGGTCGTGACAGCGTATCCAGTAGACTGAGGTCGGAAATGGCTGCGAGCTACCCCATGAAGGTCCCCTACCTCGAAGTCACCTTTCGGCACGGTCGCCCCCTCGCCGGTTATCTCTACCTGCGGCCCGGAACGGAGCGGAAGAGCCACGCCACACGCCGCTTCGATCACGGCCTCGTGGTGGACCTGGACGCCGACGGTACTCCTCTCGGAATCGAGATCACCATCCCTGAGCTGGTGACACTCGAGGCGCTCAATCGCGCGCTCCGTGCTTTCGGGCTCCCCGACCTGACGGGCCACGACCTCGGCCCACTGCTCGCGGCCTGATCGGATCGGCACGCGCCGCGGCTGCGCCGAGTCGACGCGAGCGATAAGATGCCGCCCATGGCCGACCCGACACCTCAGCAGCGCATCGAAGCGGACCTCAGGAACGCCATGAAGGCGGGGGAGAAGGAGCGGGTGGGTACGCTCCGCATGCTCCTGACCGATCTGAAGAACGAGCGCATCCGGCGCGGCGAGGAGGTCGACGAGGCCGGCTTCACCGGGCTCGTGCGCAAGGGGATCAAGCAGCGCGAGGAGTCGGCCGAGCAGTTCGAGAAGGGGGACCGCGAGGAGTCGGCCGCCAAGGAGCGCCGTGAGGCGGAGATCCTCGCCGCCTACCTGCCCGCCGGCCCGAGCGAGGCCGAGATCCGCTCCGCCGCCGAGTCGTACGTCGCCGAGCACGACCTCTCCGGCATGGCGGCGATGGGCCGGGTGATGCCCGCCATGATCGAGCGCTTCGAGGGCCGGGCGGACAACTCGGTCCTCTCCCGCATCGTGCGCGAAGTCCTCTCCTCGAAGTAGCCCGCCCCGTGACCCAGGCTCCCCTCCGCCGGGTCGTGGTCGGCACCGCCGGCCACATCGATCACGGCAAGACGACGCTCGTCGAGGCGCTGACCGGCATCGACTGCGACCGCTGGGCGGAGGAGAAGCAGCGCGGCATCACGATCGACCTCGGCTTCGCGCATCTCGAGAGGCCGCTCCCCGCGACAGAGCACGAGGTAGGGCGGGAGGGGGAGATCGAGCTACAGATCGGCTTCGTCGACGTCCCCGGCCACGAGCGCTTCCTGCGCAACGCCCTCGCCGGCCTCGGCGGCATCCGCGTCATGCTCCTCGTCGTGGCGGCGGACGAGGGGGTCAAGCCGCAGACGCGCGAGCACCTGGCGGTCTGCTCGCTCCTCGGCATCCCGGCCGGCATCGTCGCCCTCACCAAGTCCGACCTGGTCGACGCCGAGCTTGCCGAGCTCGCGCGCCTCGAGGTCGAAGAGCTGCTCGAAGGCACCCCGTTCGCCGGCGCTCCGGTGCTGCCGGTGTCGAGCGTCACCCGCGACGGCCTGCCGGAGCTCGAAGAGCGGCTCCTGGCGCTCGCCGCCGAGCACGCCCGGGCGCCCTCCGAGATCGACCTCGATCTGCCCGCCCGCCTGCCGGTCGACCGCGCCTTCCACCTGAAGGGGCTCGGCGTGGTCGTCACCGGCACCCTCGCGGCCGGCAGGATCGCGGTCGGAGACACTCTGGAGGTCCTGCCGCCGGCCGCCGGCGCCGAGCCGCCGCGCTGCCGGGTGCGGAGCATCCAGGTCCACGGCGAGAGCCGTGACGAGGCGATCGCCGGCGAACGCTCGGCCCTCCAACTCGCCGGTGTCGACCTCGACGCGGTCGAGCGCGGCCGTCAGGTCGTCGCGCCCGGCCGCTACCGGGCGACGCGGCGGCTGCTGGTCGACTTCCACGCCCTGGCCGAGGCGCCGGAGCCGTTCCGCGGCTTCACGCCGGTGCGGGCGCACCTGCTGTCGAGCCAGGTGCTCGGCAAGATCCGGCCGCTGCCGTCGGCGCAGGCCGGGTCGGCCGCCGAGCCGGCGACGATCGCCCCGGGCGGCTCGGGCGCGGCCGAGCTGCGGCTGCGCGAGCCGGTGGTGGCGATTCGCGGCGACCGGCTGATCTTCCGGCGCCCGTCGCCGGAGACGACGCTGGGAGGCGCGGTGGTCCTCGATCCGGCGCCGGCCACACGGCGGCTGCGCGCGCTCGCCGAGGGTGCCGAGAAGCTCGCCTGGGCGGCGGACGACCGTCCGCAGACGGTCTCGGCCCGTCTCGACGCCC
>CAZLLV010000358.1:0-5250 GCA_964560325.1 uncultured Thermoanaerobaculia bacterium
CCGCAGGAAAGCGGGCTCGCCCGCCGCCCCGCCTTCGCCGCCATGACCCACCTGATCCGCCGGCTCGACGGCACCACCTTCCTCGGCCCGGTACCGCCGCCGAGCGCGGACGGCGCGGGCGCCCCGGTCGCCCGCCTCTACCGCTTCCGCCGCGCGGACGGCACCGACCTCGCCGTCGGCTGGAGCGCCGGCCCCGCTCCCGTCGAGGCCGACCTCCCCACCCCCGCCCGCGCCGCACACGGCCGCGACGGCGAAACCCTCCCGACCCCCGACGGCACCCGCGTCACCCTCCTCCCCGCGCCCCGTTACTTCGAGCTCGGGTGATCCCGGCGCAGCGCCGGCGCTTCGCCCGCCGTGACCGCACTCATTGATTTTACGATCCGCGTATCCATCTTGGAATCAATGAGTTCCGTTCCTACGAGGAGCCTTTCCGGCCCCCGGACCGCTCGGGACTTCATGAATTCTCCGAGCATCCCGCGGTGGCGAGGGATCGCCGGGGCGCCGTCGTCCACCGCCAAACCTCTACGTAGCAACGAGTTACACCGGCGACGGCACCGCGGCCCCGCCGTGGCACGGCGGTTGCCCTAGTCCCCTCTTTCTCGAACCGAAAGGGGACCACCATGCACCGAAACGACTGCCGCCGGACGGCGTGGCGTGCGCCGGCCGCCGCCTGCGCCCTGCTCGCCACCACACTCCTGCTCCCGACCGCCGCTGCCGCCCTCGACCTCAACGGCTTCCTGCCGCTCGCCGGCGAGGGCGCCGCCGCCCTCTCGTACTCCGTCGAGAGCTACGACGAGTTCTGGGCCGGCGACACGAAGGTCTCGACGCCGCCGGCGCTCGGCGAAGTGGAGACGACCAGCGTCAACCTCTGGCTCCGCTACGGCTTCACCGACCGCTTCTCGATCGTGGCGAACATCCCGTACGTGGACGTCGAGGCCGACGGGACCATGGGCTTCGAGGACGACGGGATCGCCGACGTCGAGGCGCTGGCGCTCTTCTCCGTGCTCGACCGCTCGGGCGCCGGAGCACGCCACCGCCTGATCGCCGGCGCCGGCGTGCGGACCCCAGCCTCGAACTACGTGGCCGACGCACCGGTGAGCCTGGGCGACGGCTCGACCGACCTCCTCCTGCGGCTCGTCTACCAGATCCAGGCCGGCGGCTTCTACGCCTCGCAGCAGATCGGCTTCGACTCGCGGGAAGACGACGTGCCGGACAACTTCCGGCTCTACACCGAAGCCGGTTACACCTGGGGCCGGGTGACCGGTGCGCTCTTCTACTCGCGGCTGCTCGCCGACGGCGGCACCGACATCGGCGAGGCGGGCTTCACCTTCCCGAGCAACGAAGAGGAGTACTCCCGGGCGGGCGGTAAGCTCTATGCTCGCTTCACCGAGTCCATCGGCGGCTCCCTGTCCGCCTTCACGGCCCTCGACGGCCGCAACACCGGCGACACGACCGGTGTGGCCGCCGGGATCGTGCTCGACTTCTGAGATCCACTCGAACCTCTTCCAGGAGATCCGACATGACCGCAGCCTCGAAGCTCCGGGTGCGCACCGCCGCGCTCGCCACCGCCGTCCTCCTCCTCGCCGGCGCCCTCGCCGGCGCGCCGCCCGTCGGCGCGGCGACTCTCGCCGCCGACCAGCCGGCGACCTTCGCCAACGACTGGATGCGCCTGCTGATCGAACGCGCGCGGGCGGAGGGGTACTCGCCCCTCGTCGCCTCCCGCATCTACGCCTACGCCGGCGTGACGCAGTACGAAGCGGCGCTCGGCGGCATGCCCGACCACCAGACGCTCGCCGGCCAGCTCCACGAGCTGCCGGCCCTGCCGCAGCCGTCCGCGGGCGTCACGCTCGACTGGCCGGCGGTGGTCTCCGCGGCCATGGCCGGGCTCAGCCAGGATCTCTTCGTCAACCCGGGCGCGCAGACCATGCTCGCCTTCCGCGACCTCTACACCAACCACAACCTGACCCGCATCCAGGCCGGCGTGCCGCGACAGGTCCTGCAGCATTCCCGGATGTACGGCAACCAGGTGGCCGACGCGATCCTCGCCTGGGCGGCCAGCGACGGCTACGCCGACACGCGCGGCCTGCCGTACGTGCCACCCACCGGCCCCGGCCAGTGGGAGCCGACCGGCGGCTCGACCAACCCGCTGCCGCTCGAGCCGCACTGGGGGACGCTGCGCACCTTCGCGCTCCCCTCGCTCGACGCCTGCGCGCCGGCGCCTCCGCCCGAGTACTCCGAGGAGCCGGGCTCGCCGTTCTACCAGGAAGCGATGGCGGTCTACGAGGCGGCCCGTACGCTGACGCCGGACCAGCGCGTGGTGGCGAACTTCTGGGCCGACAACCCGCGGCAGACCGGCACGCCGCCCGGCCACTCGGTCTCGATCGCCCTTCAGCTCCTCGAAGGGGCGGACCTCGCGACCGCGGTCGAGGCGTACGCCCTGCTCGGCGTGGCGGTCGGCGACGCCTTCATCTCCTGCTGGCACGAGAAGTACCGCTACAACCTGGTGCGGCCGGAGACCTACATCCAGCGCCACATCGACGCGGACTGGCGGCCGCTGATCGGGACGCCGCCCTTCCCCGAGTACACCTCGGGCCACTCGGTGCAGTCGGGCGCCGCCAACGCGGTGCTCGTCGCCCTCTTCGGTGACGATCCGATCGTCGACCACACCCACGCCGCCCGCGGCCTCGCCCCCCGGCCGTTCGACAGCCTGACCGCCGCCTTCGAAGAGGCCGCCATCTCCCGCCTCTACGGCGGCATCCACTACCCCGTAGGGATCGACGAAGGCGTCCCCCAAGGCCGCTGCGTCGGCCAGGCCGTCATCGACGGCGTGGTCACCCGCAACTGAGGCGCCGTCGAGCGCTGGCGAGTCGCCCGGAGGCGGGCACCGCGGATCACCGCGGAGCCCGCCTCTCGGGCGGTGAACACCCACTTGAGCGCAGATCCGAAAAGCCGTAAGATCGCGAACACGTAGCGAGCCCCACAGATCGATTCCGCATGGCCCGAGCAGCGACCCTGGGCCCGGTGACCGTGTTCCGTACGTTTGGCACAGCCGTTCTCGTCGTCCTGGCCTTCCTCCTCGTGGCCGCGCCGGCGCTGTGCATCGAACCGCCGCCGTCCGCCACCGCACAGATCCGGATCGACGTGCAGAGCGAAGCCGGCGATGTGCCGGTCCGCGATCCCTACGTCGCCGTCGTGGCCGAGACTGCTCCGTGGGCCGAGCCCGCGCGCGAAGCGGTAGTCGACGGCGGCTCCTCGGTGGCCTGGCGCCTCCCGCCAGGCCGGTACCGCGTGGCCGCGGGCGCGCCCGGCCACGCCATCACCTATGGATCGGCCATCGCTCTGGAAGCGGGTGTGGTGCACCAAGAGCGCGTGTTGATCACGCCGATGCACGCGATCGGAGGGCGCGTCGTCGACGAGGAAGGGGCACCCCTTCCCGGCGCCACCGTTTCCCACCTTCGGCGGCTGGTGCACGACTTCTCCCTGAGGTTGAGCCTCCTCGGTGAGAAGCACCTCGCGGCGACTTTCGAGGGCGTAGCGGACGAGCAGGGGCGTTTCCAGGTGTACGTTCACCCGGACGCCGGTACTTTCCTGGCCGCTCGTGCGGACAACCGAGAACCCCGCTTCTTCCCGAACTCGAGGCTCGCGGATGCGGAGTCGGCTCTTCGCCACATCGTCCTGGCCCCCGGAGGAAGCCTGGCGGCCACCTGGCCGATGTCCGAGGCGCCCGCTTCGATCTACGACCGCATACAGCTCAGGCAGGTTCACCCCGGCGGCCCGCCGGGCCTCGACCCGGCGCTGGCTCTCGCCGTCTGGGCACGGCCGTTCCCCGGGTCCGGTCGCGCGGAGTGGTCGTCGCTCCCGCCGGGACAGTACGAGATCTGGCTCAAGGCACCGCCTCATGGTGCTCACGATCTGGTGCCGGTCGATCTCGGTCGTGTATCGATCACCGCGGGAGGCCGGCTGGAGGAACGGCTGGATCCCCCGGCGCCGGCTCGTGCGCGGGCCCCGACCGGCGCGGAGGGAAAGGGGGCCGGCGAAGTCGAGCTCCTGCTCCCCACCCTCTCGTCGTCCGAGCTCGAGACGCTCGAGATCCGGGGGTGGTGGGGACCCGAGACCAGCGGTCCGCGCGAGCTGGCCTTCGTCGTGCGCCAGGCGAGCGGGGGTTCGCTGGTCCGGATCGAGCACGCGTGCCGGCCGGGTGCCGCCCTGACGCTCGTGACCGACTCCCGGGTGGGAACCCTGGCGTTGGACCGGACCGGTTGCGGAGCCGACGGCGATGTACCCCGGGTGGATCTCGCTCTCCGCGCCGACCTGGATCTCCGGGTCACAGCACCACCAGGGGAGACGCTTCCAGCCGTCGCCCGGCTCTCGGTCGGCCCATGCATTCCCGTCGGCGCGCCACCGGGGCCTCGCTCCTCGAACGACGGTTCCTCGTCCGCAGCCCCGGTGCGGCTGGAGCTGAAGGCGATGGTGGAGGTCGAGGAAGGGCACGGCACGGTTCGAACACCGACCGCGGCGGGATGTACTTCCGTGACGGCGAGGATCGGTGACTTCGCCGCTCTCGACTGGCCCGATTTGGAAGCCGAGGCTGGATCCACCGTCGACCTCGGTTCCCACCGCCTCCGGCGAGGAGCCGCTCTCCTGGCGCGCGTGTTCTCCGCCACCGACGGCCGCCCGCTCGACGGAGTCGTCGTCCGGGCCGTCGATCCCGATCGGGCGCTCGCGGCACTCCAGAGGGCGGATGCCGGGCACGAGGCGGCCCGTGCCGAGAGGCTCGGCACCGTGACCTCCCAAGGAGGATGGGCGCGCATGCACGGTCTGCAGCCGGGTCGCGACTTGGTCGTGCTCCTCTACGCGGATGGCCGCCGCCTTCCTCATGCGGCGGCGGACATCCGGCTCGCTCCGGGAGAGGAACGAATTCTCGACTCTCTCGAGCTTCCACCCCCGGCCTCGGTCGAGGTTCGGGTCGGCCTCTCACGGCGGCTCGAAGAGATCGAGGCCGTTCCGCACCAGATCTTCTTGCGACAGACAGGGGAGAGTGGACCGCCTCTCTCCCTCTCCCGCGACGTGGGCCCCGAAGGAACGGTCTTATTGGAGGACCTGCCCGCGGGCGCCTGGCGGCTCGAAGGGATCGCTCGCGCAGCGGACGGGAGGCCCTTTCCCGCAGGATCCACCGAATTCGAGCTTGCAGCCGGAGAGCATCGGATCGTCGAGCTGGCGCTGGCGGACTCGCTCTACGAGGGACGAGTG
>CAZLLV010000359.1:0-11156 GCA_964560325.1 uncultured Thermoanaerobaculia bacterium
AGGGCGGCGTAGGGCGCGCGGCTCGGTTCGCGTCCGGCGCGAGACGCGCGTGCACGCCGCCCCACACGAGAGCGGCCGGCCGCTCGACGCCCGCCGGAGGGGACCCCGCCCCGCCCGCTCGCCGTTCGGCGGTGATTGCCGTAGCGATCCCTGGCTTACCTGTTGTGTCTGGCCGTCCAGAAGCGACGCTTGAAGTGCGTGGATAGCGCTGTGACCTTCGCGGGGAGGGGGGAGGGCCGGGCCAGGAGTCCCGAACCGGGTCGCTCGGCGGACGCGCCCGCTTCACCGCACCCGGGTAGACGAACGATCGGGCGGAGACGCGAGCGGTCGGAGGGCGAACGAGCGAGAGCTCGCGTAGAACGGCCCGACCAGGGTGCGGCGGTCGCAGGGAACCGAACGTTGCTGCTCCGGCACCGACGCTCCCTCACCACGACCGTTGCATGCGGGCTCGGTAGCCGACGCCCGGGCGGGAGCTCCTGGCCCGGCCCGGGCGGTGGGGATCGGCTCCCGTCCGCGTGAGCTATCCTCCAACTGGACCAGGAAAGGAGATCGAGATGATCGAGAAACGCATCTTGTCGGCGGTCGGGTTGGCCGCTTGTCTGTTGCTCCTGTCGACCGCCGGGATGGCCGAGGAGCCGGAGGGGGCCGAGGTCGGTCCGGCCGTGGGTTCCGAGGCGCCAGACTTCACGCTCCCGTCGGTGACCGACGGCGAGACCTACACGCTGTCCGAAGACCGCGGGGAGAGGCCCGTGGTGATGGTCTTCTTCCGCGGCGCCTGGTGACCGTACTGCCGAACGCAGCTGGTCGAGCTGCAAGCGCAACTGGAAGAGCTCGAAGCCCTCGGCGCCCGCGTCGTCGTGATCGCGCGGGACGACTCCGAAGCCCTCGCGGCGCTCGCGGAAGATAGCGGTCTCGAGTACCCGCTCCTCCACGACGCGGAGGGCGAGACCGTGATCCGCTACGGGCTACGCAACGAGGGCTTCACCCGCGGCGTCCTGCCGCACCCCACCGTCCTGGTAATCGACGAGGAAGGGAAGGTCCGCTACAAGCGGGTCGACGTCGACTACACGCAACGCCCGCCGGCCGAGGACCTGGTGGTGGCGGTGGAGGCGCTCAGGCCGGCGAGCGACTGAGCCCCAGCCGCCGTTTCGTCAGGCCGGATCGGAGTCCGCCGGCACCGACTCCGACCCCTTGAGCTTGTCGAGATAGGCCTGGCTGTCATTGGTGCTCAACCGGACCCACATCGGCTTGTGGTCCGAGAACTGGTAGGTCCGCCAGGTGCGGTAGTACTCCTCCAGTTCGTTCTTGTCGGCCGCGCGTTTCCCGTTCGGACTCTTCCGGGCGTGGCTTGCGTACTGGTCGAAGTGATCGTTCGTAAAGACACTGTCGAAGATCTCGAGGATTCCAGCGTTGCGCTTCTTTGGGTTTTGGGAACGGCGCTCGACGTACTCGATCACCTCCGGCTTGGTCTTGAACGCGATCTGGTCGTAGTGTTTGGTCCGGTCGATGTTCGTCGGCTTCAGGAGAGGCTTCGGAACGACGAAGCCCTGGTCCGAGAGCGCCTTCATCGTGCCGTGCTCCGGGTGGACGATGTTGAAATCGCCCAGGAGGATCAGCGCCTTGTTCTCGGCCAGGGCGCGGTCCGCCCGCTTACTAAGGTAGCCGGCCACGCGGTCGATCTCTTCGATCCGCTCCTGGAGCTTTGCCCCGGAGCTCGCGCCGTAGTAGAGGTGCACGGTGCAGATGTCGAACCGGAACCAGCCCGACTGGAAGCTGGCGAGGAAGGGTGTACGCCGGAACTGCTTTCCGGCGACGATCGGCTCGTCGTGAACGACGGCCTCCACCTTGCTGATCAGCATGCTGACCGGGAGCACGATCTCGCCGGCGATGTTGCGGAACCAGACCTTCCGCTTGTCATACACGAACGTGAGCCGCTCGCCGTTGCCGCCCAAGGCGGGGTCGGTCACGTCGGTGGCGATGTAGTCCCAGTCCGGCCCCAGGATCTTCATCACCGTCTCCCACTCCTCGAGATCGTTGATCTCCTGGACTGCCACGAAGTCGAAGCGGGACAGCACCTCGGCGATGTAGTGGTGGCTCTCAGGCAGGCGCTCGCCGAATCCGCGCCGGGACTTCTTGCCGCGCTTGTCTCGCTTGTCGAAGTCGCGGATGTTCCAGGTGGCGAGCAGGAGGTTCTGCTCGGCGTCCTTGTCGGGGATCGTCCGGTCGAGCTGGTCACGCAGCCGGCAGAGGTTCTCGATCACGCGCTTCCGCTCGGCCAGATCACGATACTTGTACCGCAGTGAGTAGTAGTAGGGCACAGCCTCTCCTCTCGAACTCCCACAGTGGATAGGGGAAGATCCGGTTCGGATACTACTCCCGGGTCGCGCCGTGCGCAATCGTGGCGCCGAAGACGGGGGGGTCCGGCCGTTCAGCGATCTTGTAGAAAAGGCAGGTCTTTGCGTACCTGCTTGACGCGGGCGGGGTCGAGGTCGGCGAGGAGGAGGGTTTCGCCGCCGGCGCCGGCGGCGAGCACCTCGCCCATCGGGTCGACGATCGCGCTGTCGCCGACGTAGTCGAGCCCGCCGCCCGTGCCGACGCGGTTGACGCCGGCGACGTACGCCTGGTTCTCGATCGCCCGCGCCGCGAGGAGTGTCCGCCAGTGGTGCCTGCGGGTCGCCGGCCAGTTGGCGACCACGAGGTAGAGGTCGGTGTCTTCCGCCACGTCCCAGAAGAGGTCGGCGAAGCGCAGGTCGTAGCAGACGAAGAGGGCGGTGCGGAAGAGCTCGTCGCCGCACGGGATCTCGACCGTCACGGTTTCGGCGCCGGCGCCGTAGTGCTTGTCCTCGCCGGCGTGCGTGAACGGGTGGATCTTCCGGTAGCGGTGGACCTCGCCACCGGGGCCGGCGAGCACCAGGGTGTTGAACGGGCGGGGCTTCTTCTCGTTCGACGTCTCGGGCAGCTCCGGGACCGAGCCGGCGATCCAGACGCCGTACTCAGCGGCCCGGTCGCGCAGGAAGCGCACGCTCGCGCCGTCCCACGGCTCCTGCACCGCGCGCGTGTTCATCGTGAAGCCGCAGGCGAACATCTCGGGCAGGACGACGAGGTGGGCGCGCGCCTCGACCGCCGCACGCAGCCAGGGCTCGAGGCGGGCGAAGTTCGCCTCCGGATCTTCCCAGGCGATGTCGGTCTGTAAGAGTGCGAGCCTCATCCCCGGAGCTTCCTCAACCGCCGGATCGCCTCGTCGAGCACCGCGTCGGTCTTGCAGAAGGCGAAGCGCACGAGGTGCCGGCCTGCTTCCGGATGGGCGAAGAACGAGGTCGGCGGGATGCCGACGACGCCGACGGTCTCCGGCAGCATACGGCAGAACGCTTCCGTGTCTTCGTGCCCGAGCGGGCGGATGTCCGCCAGCACGAAGTAGGTGCCGTGCGGGCGGTGGACGCGGAAGCCGACCTCGTCGAGCCCGGCGCACAGCCGGTCGCGCCGCGCCCGGTAGTCGGCGAGGAAGGCGTCGTAGTAGTCGTCGCCGGCCCCGAGCGCATGGGCGACGGCGTGCTGGAACGGCGTCCCGTTGCAGAAGGTGATGAACTGGTGCGCCGCGCGCAGCGCCCGGGTGATCTCGGGAGGCGCGACCGTCCAGCCGATCTTCCAGCCGGTGACGCTGAAGGTCTTGCCCGCCGACGAAATGGTCACCGTCCGCTCCCGCATGCCGGGCAGGGAGGCGGGCGGAACGTGCTCGCCGTCGAAGACCAGGTGCTCGTAGACCTCGTCCGAGACGAGGAGCAGGTCGCGCTCGCGGCAGAGCCCGGCGAGGTGGTCGAGCTCGTCGCGCGTCCAGACCTTGCCGGTCGGGTTGTGGGGGGTGTTGAGGAGGATCGCGCGCGTGCGGTCGGTGATCGCGGCGTCGAGCTCGGCCCGGTCGTAGGAGAACGGCGCCCCCGGCGGCGCGCCCGGCTCCGGCGGCCGAAGGGTCACCACGCGCGCGGTTGCGCCGGCCATGGCGATCGAGGCGAGGTAGGAGTCGTAGAACGGCTCGAACAGCACCACCTCGTCGCCCGGGTCGCAGAGCGCCATCAGCGAGGCGAAGATCGCCTCGGTGGCGCCGGCGTAGACGGTCACCTCGTTGGTGGAGCAGGGGAGGCCCCAGAAACGCTCCTGGTGCCGCGTGATCGCGGCCGCCAGCTCCGGCACGCCGCCGGTCGGGCAGTACTGGTTCTTCCCCTCGCGGATCGCGCGGATGGCGGCTTCGTGGAGGAAGCCCGGGCCGTCGAAGTCGGGAAAGCCCTGGCCGAGGTTGACGGCGTCGTGCTCGATTGCGAGGCGCGTCATCTCGGCGAAGATGGTGGTGCCAAAGCCGGCCACCCGCTGGGCGCCGAAGCTCATCTGTCCCCCTCCCAGTCCCAGAAGAAGTCGGCGTTGGTCATCTCCTCCTCTTCCGGGTCCGCGGCCGGCGGGGCGAGTCCGGCGTCGCTGCGGGCCACGGCGAGCGCGTCCTCCAGCTCCTTGAGCTCGCCGACCCAGTACGCCTCGGTGCCGAACTCGGAGAAGGTGCGCGGGAAGAACGGGTCGTGCCAGCGTCGCGCGATCCAGGCGCTGTAGCTGACGATCCGCAGGCCCCGGAGCGGCTCGATCAGGCGCAGCGTCGTGCGGTCGAAGAGGCGGAAGCGCTCGTACCCTTCGAGAAAGGACTCGCGCAGCCGGCGGGCCTCGGCGTCGCGGCCGGGGATGCAGAGCCACAGATCCTGCACAGCCGGGCCGACCACCATGTCGTCGAAGTCGAGAGTGCGCAGGATGCCGTCGCGCACGAGCAGGTTCGAGACGTGGAGATCGCCGTGGATGCGGTGCATGTCGACCCCCTCCGCGAGGCGGTCGTAGAGGTCGGCGATCGCCAGCGCGACGTCCTTGTAGCGGGGGAGGAGGTGGGACGGGATCGTCTCGTGCTCGGTCATCCACTCGAGGTTGCGGCGGACGAAGGCGTCGGAGGTCAGGCGCGGCCGGTGGGGAGCGTCGCCGCGGGCGCCGACGGCGTGGATGCGCGCGGCGAGCATGCCGGCCCGCTCGGCGAGCGCGGCGTCGAGCTCGTCGGGCGAGCGGCCGCCGCGGCGGTCGGAGAGGCCGTAGTGGATGCCGTCGATCGTGCGCAGCGTGCCGCCGCCCTGGAGCGTCCGCCAGGTGCAGACGTCGATCTCCTCGGCCGCCAGCTCGGCGACGAAGGCGTGCTCTTCCAGGATCTGCTCGGCGCTCCAGCGGGTCGGGCGGTAGAACTTGGCGATCACCCGGCTGCGGTCGGCGAGCTCGACCTCGTAGACGCGGTTCTCGTAGGCGTTGAGCGGGTAGCAGACCGGGTTGACCGCGAGGCCCGCGGCCTCGACCGCTTCGAGCACCCGGTCGGGGGTCAGGTGGAGAAAGAGATCGCGGCTCTCGCTCGCGGCCCCCGGCTGCGCCTCGTCGTGCGCCACGTCAACGGCCTCGTCGGGTGGAGGGTGACGCGTCGCTCGCGCCGGCGCCGTCCGGCCACGGGCGCGAGATCACGCAGGCGTTGATGCCGCCGACCCCCATCGAGAGCTTGCCGGCCGGGCCGGGGGGCGCCGGGCAGCCGGCGTCGAAGACGAAGCGGTCGTGGATGCGGCCGATCTCGGCGTTCAGCTCCTCCTCGGCGAGCGGGGTGGGGAAGAGCTCGCCGCGCTCGTAGCCGAGATACTGGGCGGTCAGCTCCCAGCCGCCCGCGGCCGCCATCCCGTGGCCGTGGATCCCCTTGCGCGCGGTGATCGCGACCGGCGCCGTCACCGTACCCCGCAGGGTCTCGACCTCGGTGTAGTCGCCCGGTGTGGCGGTGGCGTGGAGGTCCCAGCTCCCGAGCGTCCCCGGGTCGACCTCGGCCTCGGCGAGCGCGGCGCGGAGCGCCGCCGACGGCCCCTCGGCCGACGGCGTGATGATGTGGTCCGCGTCGGAGGTCACGCCGACCGCGAGCGGCTCCATGCCGAGCGGCTCGAAGCCGCGGGCGGCCATGTGCTCGACGTCGCCCACCACCCAGACCACCGCGCCGCCCGCGACGTGGGTGCCGCGCATCTCGGAGAGCGGCTTCGACACCTGGGCGTCGGCCGAGATCACGCGCGCGCCGTAGAAGCCGCCGACCGTGAGCGGGTGGGGCGGCGGGTCGGTCGCCCCGACCACCACCGCCTTCGCCTGGCCGGAGCGGATGGCGTCCATGGCGAGCTTGAGCGCCACGCCGAACGTGGAGCAGGCGGCGACCGGCGCGAAGGTCATGCCGTGGATCTGCCCGAGCATCGACACCTGGGCGGCGGCGATGTTGGCGATGTTCCAGACCAGGTTCGCCGATACCGCGCGCCAGGGCGGCTCCGGCGCCTCCCACTTCTGCTGGAGGCGGGAGTAGCGGCGCCGCTTCTCTTTCATCACCGCCATCTTGGCCGACTGGACGCTCCCCTCGACCTTCAGGCCCTCGACCTCGCGCAGCTCGACGAGGTACTCGCGGAGCCGGTCCGAGCGCTCGGCCCAGAAGTGCCACCACGCGTCCTCGGCCGCCTCGCGGTCGACGTCGACCTCGGGGTCGTAGGGTCCGTCGCCGTCGGGCGTCGCCGGGCGGGGCGGCGCGCCGAGCTCCTCCGACCGCGCCCTCTGCTCCGCCTCCGGCAGCTCCTCGAACGCCGCGCGCTCGGCGTTCCGCTCCGGCCGCGACCAGAAGCGGTCCCAGCGGCGCTGGGCGCGGTGGAGCGCCAGGCTCTCCTCGTAGAGGGTGGGCAGGCACCCGAGACCGGTGCCGATGTAGACGTGGGCCTCGGTTCCGAGCGCCTGGAGCTCCTGCTCGAGCCCCTGGTTCTGGGAGAGCGACTGGATGAAGGCGCCGATCGCGTACTGGATCGTCGGGTCCATTTTCTCGGCGAGCTGCGGGAACCGGTTGGGCGGGAAGCGCGCGTCGATCCACTCGCGGTACGCCTCGAAGTCGAACTGCGGCCGGCCGACGAGGAAGGTGTCGGGGCCGAAGCCGTGGAACGGTTCCAGCCAGGTGCCGGAGCGCTCGAGATTGTGGGCGAAGGCGTCGACGTCGGGCGACCGGGGCGCGACGACGCCCCAGCCGTAGATTCCGATGCGCGTCAAGAAGGCTCCTCCGGGGTCGGGGACGTGGGCGAACGAGGCCGTATTGTGGCACACGGGTGCCGGCCGCCCGGCGTGCCCCGGGATGTAGACTCGCGGGTGCACGACCTGCGAGCCACCCTACACCGAGAACAGCGTAGCGAAGGAAGGACCCATCATGAGCGACTCGACGTACTACCTGGCGATCGCGGGGCAGCAGCAGGGCCCCTTCACGCGCGACGAGGTGCTGAGCAAGATCCGGAGCGGTCAGGTCGGCCGCGACGCGCACGTCTTCCAGGCCGGGATGGCCGGTTGGGCACCGATCGGCTCGCAGGCGGAATTCGCAGACGCGTTCCCGGCCGGTTCCGCCACGCCCCCGCCGCCCCCGGCCGGCGCGGGCATCGGCTCCGCGCCGACCGGCGGCGGAGCGCACGACATCGACTACGCGATCCACGGCGAGGAGATGCAGTTCGTGTCGATCACGCTCGACCCGGGCGAGGCCTGCATCGCCGAGGCGGGCGCGTTCATGTACATGGACCCGGGGATCGACATGCAGACGATCTTCGGCGACGGCTCGACCAAGTCGGAGGAGGGCGGCGTGATGGGCAAGCTCCTCTCGGCCGGCAAGCGGGTGATCACCGGCGAGTCGCTCTTCATGACCGTCTTCGGCAACCCGTCGGCCAAGCGCCAGGACGTGGCGTTCGCCTCGCCCTATCCGGGACGGATCATCGCCGCCGACCTGCGCCAGCACGGCCACCAGCTCCTGTGCCAGAAGGATGCGTTCCTGTGCGCCGCCAAGGGGATCTCGGTCGGGATCGCCTTCCAGCGCCGGATCGGCGCCGGGCTGTTCGGCGGCGAGGGCTTCATCCTCCAGAAGCTCGAGGGCGACGGCCTCGCGTTCCTCCACGCGGGCGGCACCGTGGTGCCGCGCAAGCTCGAGGCGGGGGAGGTCCTGCGGGTCGACACCGGCTGCCTGGTCGCGTTCGAGCCGACGGTCGACTACGACATCCAGTCGGTGCCCGGAATCAAGACCGCGATCTTCGGCGGCGAGGGCCTCTTCTTCGCCCGGCTGACCGGGCCCGGCACGGTCTGGATCCAGTCGCTGCCGTTCAGCCGCCTGGCCGGCAAGGTGGTCGCCGCGATCCCGCGCGGCGGCAAGAACCGGAAGGGCGAAGGCTCGGCGCTCGGAGACCTCGGCGAGATGTTGATGGGCCGCTGAACGGATCGTCTCCCCGCCCTTCCGCGGCCCCGGGGAGGGCGGCCTGGGCACTGCTATACTCCCGGTATGAGTTCGTCGAGCCGCGAAGCCGACACGAAGGACCGTGGGCGCTCCCTCTACTTCTTCCCCGACGCGGAAGTGAGCGAGGAGGAGCTCCGGGAGATCCTCGCCGAAGGACCGCCCGCGCGGCGCGCCTGGGCGATCTCCCACCTGCTTCGCTACGCTCAGTGGGAGGACATCTGGACCTACGTCGACCGCGACGAGGTGCGGGAGATCTTCTCCTCGCTCGAGCTGCCGGAGAACCTGCGCGCCGCGTGGGGCCGGATGCTGAAGATCGAAACGCCGGTCGGGTGAAGACCCGCCGGCCCCTGCCGGGCCGGAGCTGCGGGGCGGCGCCGGGGCCGCCCCCCTCCGGCCTTCGTCGCTTGACCGAAGTACCGGTCTCGGCTAGATTTCCGGCTGCCGAGAGGTCCCGAAGAGCGGGTGTAGCTCAGTCGGTAGAGCATCAGCTTCCCAAGCTGAGGGTCGCGGGTTCGATTCCCGTCGCCCGCTCCAACTTCCCGATCCCCCGATCCCGACCCATGCCAGGCCCAGGTCGATCCATCTCGATCCACTGAATTGCGAGAGGCTGTCCGATGTCCTTCTTCCGACGAGACGAGGAGCCCGCCGCCCCTTCGCCGGCCCACCGGCAGGCGAACCCATCCACGCCGGCGTCCCGCGCCGAGCAGCCGGTGACCCGCATCGCGGCCGGAACCCGCATCACCGGCGAGATCTCCGGCACGACCGAGCTCCTGATCGAAGGAGAGGTCGACGGCCGGGTGCGCCTCGACGGCCGCGTGGTCATCGGTCAGGCCGGCGGGGTCAAGGGCGAGATCCAGGCGCGGTCGGTCCTGGTCGCCGGTCGGGTCGAAGGCCCGGTGCGCGGCTCGGAGAGAGTCGAGGTCGGCGGCACCGGCCGGCTCGAAGGGGACATCGCGGCCCCGCGCGTGACGATCGCGGAGGGCGCCTTCTTCAAGGGCAAGGTCGAGATGGGTGGGCGCGAGGAGCGCCGGCCGGAAGCGCGGCCCGCGCAGAGCGGCGCCGAGGGACCGAAGGGGCCGGGCGGCGGCCGCGTCGGCCCACTCGGCCAACTCGGCCAGGCCGGCGAGTCCGACGCGCCGGGCGATGCGACGGGCGGGTCCGGCGGAGACGGCGAGAGCGGGCGAGGAGGCACGGCGTGAAGATCGGCATTCCGAAGGAGATCAAAGACCACGAGTACCGGGTCGGGATGATCCCGGCGTCGGTGCACGCGCTCGCCGAAGCCGGGCACGAGGTGGTGGTCGAGAGCGGCGCGGGGCAGGGGAGCGGCTTCGAGGACGACGAGTTCCGGGAGGCCGGCGCCCGCATCCTCCAGACCGCCGACGAGGTCTGGGAGACCTCGGAGATGATCATCAAGGTGAAGGAGCCGGTCGGCCCCGAGTACGACCGGATGCAGCGCGGCCAGCTCCTCTTCACCTACCTCCACCTGGCGCCCATCCCCGAGCTGACCCAGGTGCTCCTCGACAAGGAGGTGGCCGGGGTCGCCTACGAGACGATCACCGACCGCCGCGGCGCGCTGCCACTGCTGACGCCGATGTCGGAGGTCGCCGGGCGCATGGCCTCGCTGGTCGGCGCCTACTACCTCCAGCGCCGCTTCGGCGGGCGCGGCACGCTGATCAGCGGCGTGCCCGGCGTGCCGCCGGCCGACGTGGTGAACATCGGCCGCGGCATCGTCGGGCTCAACTCGGCCAAGGTCGCGCTCGGCATGGGGGCGCGGGTCGTCGTGCTGGAGGCGAACCTCGACCGGATGCGCTTCCTGGACGACAACTTCCACGGCCAGGTGACCACCCTCTACAGCAACCGGTACAACCTCCTGGCGGCGCTGGCGCGCGCCGACGTGCTGATCGGCGCGGTGCTCATCCCCGGCCGCTCGGCGCCCAAGCTGGTCTCGCGCGAGATGCTCGGCGCGATGAAGAAGGGCGCCGTGGCGGTCGACGTGGCGGTCGACCAGGGTGGCTGCTTCGAGACCACCCGCGCGACCACGCACTCCGACCCGATCTACGAGGTCGACGACGTGATCCACTACTGCGTCGCCAACATGCCGGGTGCCGTGCCGCGCACCTCGACCCTCGCCCTCAACAACGTCACCCTGCCGTACGCCCTCGACCTCGCCTCGAAGGGCCTGAAGCGCGCCGTCCTCGCCGACCCCGGCCTCCTCGCCGGCGTCAACACCTACGGCGGCAAGATCACCTGCCAGCCCGTCGCCGAATCGCAAGACCGCGACTACACCCCCCTGATGGACATGCTCTGACGGGCGATCGCGCTCGCGAATCGAATTTGCGCAAATAGTTGACATCTTTCCCGAGAAGAAAGCGTTGACGGCGAGGACCGCGCCGATTAGATTGGTCCTATCGTCAATTCTTCAGGAGGTGTTCGTGAGCTTTCACGGGTCTCGGTGTCGCTTCGCTGTCCTTCTCGCGTTCGCTGTCACGACGGTCTCGGCGTTCTCGTCTTCGGCGTTCGCCGGGGAGCGGATGGCCGAGCGGGTGATGGTCGAGCACGCCGGTTTCGAGGGTGAGGGGTACACCGTCGAGAATGTCGGCGTGACCGACGAGGGCGACGTTTCCGAGATCGCCTTCAAGGTCCGAAACACCGGGGCCGCGCGGCTCCGGACGGTGCACCTGGAGATCGAGGAGTGGCACGAGGCGGGGTGGCTCCAGGCGGCGGCGAGCACGACGATCTGGACGGCGCTCGAGCCAGGTGAGGAGCGCCTCTTCACCTGGCGTTCGACAGTCGTAGGGTGATTTCAAGGGGTTTTTGGGGGGTCCAA
>CAZLLV010000360.1:0-4768 GCA_964560325.1 uncultured Thermoanaerobaculia bacterium
GGCGTCCGGGCAGAGCGGGTAGGCGAGGAAGGGGACCGGGCCGAGGGGGGTCTCCGGCGGTGGCCGGTGCTGCCCCTCGCGCGGCGCGTCGAACGCCACCGGCTCCTGGCTCTCCAGCGCGACCGCCAGCGGGTGGGCACGCTCGGACAGATCGACCGTCAGCGTTTCCACGTCCTCCGGGTCGACGTTGAGGCCGTAGAGACCGCGCAGGCAGTCCTCGTCCAGATCGACCACGAGCAGCAGGCTGCGCTCGCAGCCCCCCTGGCTCGCCAGCCAGGCGAGGGCGATCTCGGCACACGCGCGCCCGCTGCTCTCGTCGAGCAGTGCCTCCACCAGCCGCAGTCGAGCCCTCGGCTCGATCTCGCCCGAGGGGCTGGCGGAGGTGTCCAGGCGAGCGATCCCCATGCCGTCGTCCGGTCCTCAGGCCTTCATTTGACGTCACCGGACGAGGTCCGGCGATGCTCGGCGAGCTCGGCGCGCAGCGCGGCGTTCTCGGCCTGCAGGGTCTCCCGAGGCGCCGACTCGAGGCCGGGACGCGACACCGAAGGTACCTGCCCCACGGCCTCCGAGTACTTCAGGTACGTGTCGATCGACGCCACGACCACACGGGCCTCGACCGTCAGCAGGTCGATCCCGACGAGCGACACCCGGACCCAGGCGTCGATGACGATGCCTTTGTCCAGGACTCGGTCGAGGACGTCGATGAGACTGGTTCCACCCGAGGCGCGTTCTACCGGCATGCTTATCTCCTGTTCTCCGTCGAAGATTCCTCGTCCGCACCCTGCTCCGCGCGCTCGCGCGGCAGGCTGCGCTCGATCTCCCCCAGTCGGTGCTCCATCGTCTGGAGCTGATTCCGAAGGCTCTCGTTCTCTTGCGCCAGCTTGCGCGCGGCCACCGAGAGGTGCGGGTCGTCCCGCCACCAGTCGAGGCCGATCTGCTCGGCCTTGTCGATCGAGCACACGAGCAGCCGGATCCGGATGGTCAGCAGCTCGACCTCCGCGAGCGAGACGCGGATGTCGCCGGCGACGACCAGGCCCTTGTCGAGGACGCGGTCGAGGACGTCCACCAGGCCGGTGGAGCGGCGGTACGAAGGCTCGAGCGGCGCCGTCATGGTGCGCCCGCCGCCTCCGGGCGGTCGATCGCTCTGTCCGGGTTTGGAATGGTCACTCCTGCTCCCTTCGCATCGATCCGGTCGAGTCCCCCGAAGTCCCGACTCCCGCTCTACGGGCTCGATCGGCTGGCCGCCGAAACCGAGCGCGATCGGTTCCTGGCGCGTCCGGTGTCGGCCGAGTGTACTGCACGAAATGTTCCACGGAAACGGTTGGTACGATGCCGTCTCCGCCGCCATGAGATCCCCCTCGGAGCCGCCCCGACGATCGGCGGACCGCTCGTCCGATTCTCCCTCGCCTCCCGCTTCGGCGGAGGCGGCGGGGGCCGCGCGGCGCCTCTTCTTCGCCATCCTCGCGGCGACCCTGGCGATCCGCCTCGCCTTGGCCTGGCGGTTCCCGGTGATCGGCGACGAAGCGTACCTCTTCCGCTGGGCGCGCGACCTCTCCTGGGGGTACTACGACCACCCTCCGCTGGCGGCGTGGCTGCTGCACCCCTTCTTCGCCGCCGGCCTCGATGCGCCGCTCGCCCTGCGCCTGCCCTCGGTCTTCCTCTACGCGCTCCTGGCGGCGCTCCTCGTGCGCCTGCTGGCGCCGTTCGGCGCCGAGCGCGCCTGGCTCGGAGGCGCGCTCTTCCTCCTCCTGCCCGTCCACGTGGTCGGCGTCCTGATGCTGACCGACGTGGTCCTCGTGCTCCTCGTCGCCCTCGCGGGCGCGGCGCTCTTCCGCACGGTGGCGCTCCGGAGCGACTCGCTCGGCGGCTACGCGGCGGCGGGCGCGCTCCTCGGGCTCGCCCTCCTCACGAAGTACCTGGCGGCCCTCCTGGCCTTGGCGTTCGCCGGCTGGTACGTGCTCTCGTTTCGCGGCACGGAGCGGGTCCCGGCCCGCCGCCGGGCGGCCGGGTTCACCCTCCTGGTGGCTTGCGCGGTGCCTTTCGTCGCGCTCCACCTGGCCTGGAACGCGAGCCACTGCTGGTCGACCGTGCTGTTCAATCTCTACTCCCGCCACGCCGGCGAGGGTAAAAATTACTCGATCCCCCGCAACCTCCTCTTCTTCCTGCTCGCGCACCTCTGGGTGATCGGGCCGCCGGTGCTCTGGCACCTCGGCCGACGGTGGCGGCGCCTGGCCGAGGTCGCGCGCACCGACGCTTTCCGACCGGCGGCGCTCGGCTTCCTGGTGCCGACGCTGCTCCTCGGCCTGTCGGCGGCGACGCTCCTCTTCGGCGCGTACTGGATCCTCCCTTTCGCCTTCTCCCTCTTCCTCCTGGTGCCCCGGGTGCTCGAACCGCCGGCGCTCGTCGGATCGATCCGTTTCCTCGCGGTCTTCAGCGGGGTCCATGCGGCGGTTCTGGCGGTGGCCCTGGCGTTGCCGCTCGACGCCTTCCGCGGCGCCGGCTTCTACGACTCGCTGGTGACCATGGAGAAGACCGAGGAGCTGCTCGCGGAGCTGGAAGCGGCCGAGCCGGGGCTGCGGCGGGGCGCGGGGCCGGGGCGCGCCCACCTGGTGGCGCCCGGCTACTCGTTCGCCTCGCTCCTCTCCTATCGGTGGGGCCGCCCGGTGCCGGTCTTCGGCTCCGGCTCGCACTACGGCCGGCAGGACGACCTCTCGACCGACTTCCGGCGCTTCGACGGCGACGAGGTGGTGATGGTCTCCAAGCGGCCGATCGCACCCGGCTCGTTCGACCCGTACTTCCGCGCGGTCGAGCGGCGGGAGATCGACCTCCACGGCGTCCCCCTCTACGTCGCCGCGGGGCGCGGCTTTCGGTTCGAGCGCTACCGGCGGTCCGTCCTCGAGCCGATCCGGGAGCGGTACTACGACCCCCTCCCATCCCTGCCCGTCTGCGGCTGCCCGTTCCTGGAGCGGTACTTCCCCCGCCAGGCCGCGGCCCTTCGGGAGCCGCCTGGCACGAGCCCTGCAAAATCACCCGGCGAGGTCGCGAAAAAGGCCTCGGCCCGGCCGCGGTGGTAAGCGCCTTCGCCCCGGGCTCCGCAGCACCCCAAAGTGTCAGTTCCACCATGGAGGTTTTCGAGTAAAGGGGGACGTGTGTACGAAGCACTGAAACGAGCGAACCGAGAGGAGACCGGAAGACAGCGGCGGATCTCGACCGGTGTGCCCGGTCTCGACACGATCCTGCGCGGCGGCCTGCCCGCGGGACGCACCTACCTGATCGAGGGGGAGCCGGGGACGGGAAAGACGACGCTCGGCATCCAGTTCCTTCTCGAAGGGGCGCGGCAGGGCGAGCGCGGCGTGTACGTCGCCCTCTCCGAGAGCCGCGAGGAGCTGGAGGACATCTCCGCTTCCCACGGCTGGGACCTGTCGCAGATCGACCTGGTCGAGATCCAGTCGAGCGAAGCGAGTCTCCAGGCCGACTCCCAGTACACCTTCTTCCACCCGTCGGAGGTCGAGCTCAGCGACACGACCCGGATCATTCTCGACGCGGTCGAGCGCGTGCAGCCGACCCGAGTGGTCTTCGATTCGCTCTCGGAGATGCGGCTCCTGGCCCGCGACTCGCTACGCTACCGGCGCCAGCTCCTGTCTCTCAAGCAGTACTTCACCGAGGCGGGGTGCACCGTGCTCCTCCTCGACGTCGACGATCCACGGACCTCGGGCGACGGCAACCACTTCAAGCTCGAGACCCTCGCCCACGGCTATCTCGAGCTGCAGCAGCTCTCGCCCGAGTTCGGCGAGCAGCGCCGTCGCCTGCGCTTCGGCAAGCTCCGCGGGCTCGAGTACCAGGAGGGCTACCACGATTACCGGATCGTACGGGGCGGGCTGGAGGTCTATCCTCGGCTGATCGCCGCGTCGCACGGCAACTTCGCGGAGCACGAGCCGCTGGCGAGCGGTGTTCCCGCGCTCGACTCGCTGCTCGGCGGCGGCATCGAGCGCGGCGGGACGACGGTCTTGCTCGGACCGTCCGGCACCGGCAAGTCGACCCTCGCGACGGTCTTCGTCGAGCGGGCGCTGGCACGGGGCGAGCGCGCCCTCGTCTTCCTGTTCGACGAGACACCGCAGAACTGGCACCGGCGCAACCGGGGCCTCGGGCTCGACGTCCGCGCCCATCTCGAGTCGGGTCGGCTCGACCTGCACCAGATGGACCCGGCGCAGGTCTCGCCGGGCGAGGTCGCCCACGCGATTCGAACGGCCGTGCTCGAGGACGAGGTGGGTGTGGTGCTGCTCGACAGCATCAACGGGTATCGTTACTCGATGCCGCACGAGGAGTTCCTGACGCTCCACCTGCACGAGCTGTTCACCTTCTTGAACCAACAGGGCGTCGTGACGCTGGTGGTCATGGCGCAGCACGGCTTCCTGGGCGAGACCGAGGCGCAGCCCCTCCACATCAGCTACCTCGCCGACTCGGTCCTCCTGCTCCGGTACTTCGAAGCTTCGGGCTCGGTCCGGAAGGCCCTGTCCGTGGTCAAGAAGAGCACCGGCGTTCACGAGAACGCGATCCGCGAGCTGCTGGTCGGACCGGGCGGAGTGGCCGTCGGCGAAGAGCTGCGGGACTTCCAGGGCATCCTCGGCGGCACTCTGCGCTACCGGGGCTCCCCCGAGCCGCTGCTGAGCGCGTCCGAGGGCGCGCGGGTGCGGGAAGGGACGGGCAGGTGACGCCCTCCGGCTGGACCGAACCGGGCGGCGTCGCCGCGCCCGCCGTCGCCGCGTCC
>CAZLLV010000361.1:0-28303 GCA_964560325.1 uncultured Thermoanaerobaculia bacterium
TCCAGTCGGCCCGCGCCACCAGGTCGGGCGAGTGCTCGACCACCACCACCCCGTCGCCCCGGCGCACCAGGCTGCGCAGCGTCTCGTAGAGCAGATCGATGTCCGACATGTGGAGGCCGGTGGTCGGCTCGTCGAACAGGAAGAGGCGCGGGAGCTCCCGCTTCGGCCGGTCGAGAAAAGCGGCGAGCTTGAGCCGCTGCGCCTCGCCGCCCGACAGCGTCGAGGTTGGCTGGCCGAGCCGCAGGTAGCCGAGCCCGGCGTCCGCCAGCACGTCGAGGCGCTTGACCAGCTTCCGGTGGCCACGGAAGAGCTCGCGTGCCTGGTCGACCGTCAGATCGAGCACCCGGTCGATCGACAGCTCCCGGAGCTTCACCGCCAGCACCTCCGGCTTGAAGCGCCGGCCCCCGCACTCGTCGCACGGGATGGTCACCGACGCCATGAACTGCATGTCGACCTCGGTCGTCCCCGTCCCCTCGCAGACCGGACAGCGCCCCTTGGCGACGTTGAACGAGAAGTGGCCGGCGGTGACGCCGCGCGCCTTGGCGCCCGAGGTCTGGGCGAAGAGCTTGCGGATCTCGTCGTACGCCTTGACATAGGTCACCGGGTTCGAGCGGCTGGAGCGGCCGAGCGGCGCCTGGTCGACCAGCGTCACGTCGGCGAGGCCGTCGAGCCCGCGGATCGCCTCCACCTCGCCCGGCTCGACGTCGACCACCCCGCGCGCCCGCTGGTAGGTGCCGTGGAGGACGTTCTCGACCAGGGTCGACTTGCCCGAGCCGGAGACGCCGGTGACCGCGACGAGGGCGCCGAGCGGCATCTCGACCGTCAGGCCTTTCAGGTTGTGGGCGGTGGCGCCCTCGATCCGCAGGCGCGGCAGCTTCGAAACCTTCGCCGCGTCCGGCCGGTCGTCGCGCTCGTCGCCGTCCACCCCCTCTCCTGTAAGAGCCAGGAAGCGCGCCCGCGCCGGCGGCGGCTCGCGCAGGTACTTCCCCGTCAGCGACGCCTCGGTCGCGAGCACGTCGTCGATCGTCCCCTCGACCATCAGCTCGCCTCCCGCCTCGCCCGCCTTCGGCCCCAGGTCGATCACGTGGTCGGCGCCCTCGATCAGCGTCCGGTCGTGCTCGACCACGAGCACGGTGTTGCCGCGCGCGGCGAGATCCTTCAGCAGGCCGAGGAGCTTGTCCGAATCCTGCGGGTGGAGGCCGATGGTCGGCTCGTCGAGGACGTAGAGGGTGCTGGTGAGGCCGGAGCCGAGCGCCGCCGCCAGGTGGATGCGCTGCGTCTCGCCGCCGGAGAGGGTGCGCGCCTGGCGGTCGAGGGAGAGGTAGTCGAGCCCCACCCGGTGGAGCACCTCGACCCGCTCGGTCAGCTCGTCGAGCAGGTGGCCGGCGACCTCGCGCTGGCGGCCGCTCCACGCGCGGGTGGCGAGCCACTCGCGCAGGCGCTCGATCGACAGGGCGGTGAGATCGGCGATCGAGCGGTCTTCCAGCCGCACGGCGAGCGCCTCGGGCGTGAGGCGGCGGCCCGCGCACGACGGGCAGGCGTCGTAGGCGCGGTAGCGGGCGAGGAGCACGCGCACGTGGACCTTGTAGGTGCGCTTCTCGAGCCAGCGGAAAAAGCGGTCGAGGCTGGTGAACTTCACGCCTCCCCCCTCCTTCCCGCTCCAGACCCAGGCGCGGTGGTCGTCCGACATCTCCTCCCACGGCAGGTCGAGCGGCACCTTCGCCTTGCGCGCGGCGCGGAAGAGGTCGTCGTACAGATCCTCGTAGGCGGGCGTGTTCCAGGGCGCGATCGGCCGCTCCTCGAGGGTCAGGCGCGGGTTCGGGACGACGCGCGCGCGGTCGACCCCGATCACCCGGCCGAACCCCTGGCACTCGGGGCAGGCGCCGAGCGGCGAGTTGAACGAGAAGAGGGGCGGCGTGGGGGCGCGGGCGGTGAAGCCGCAGACCGGGCAGCCGAGGCCGCGGGAGTAGACGCGGCGGGCCGGCGCTCCCTCTCCCTCCGGCGGGTCGGCGTCGAGCGCTTCGACCGTCCCGGCCGCCAGCCGGTACGCCTCCTCCACCGTCTCGGTCAGCCGCGCCGGCGGCGCGCCCTCGCCGTCGGTCTTCGCCGTGAAGCGGCCGAGCACGAACGGCATCTCGGCGTCCGCCTTCGGCCACTTCGCCCCCGGCTCCAATCGCTCGACCTCGCCCGCCTTCTTGCCGCGCGTCACCAGGCGGCGCTGGAACCCCTGACGGATCAGCTCGGAGAGGGCCGCGTCCGCCTGGTTCTTCGGCCGCGGCACCCGGGCGACCAGGAGGAACCGCTCCCCCGCCGCGCCGGCGGCGAGCTCGGCCGCGGCCTGGTCGGGCGTGTAGCGGCGCACCGGTCCGTGGCCGTTCGGGCAGATCACCTCACCCAGATGGGTGAAGAGGAGGCGCAGCACGTCGTGGGTCTCGGTGATCGTGCCGACCGTCGAGCGGGCGTTCTTGATCGAGTTCTTCGCCTCGATCGCGACCGGCGGCAGAATGCCCCGGATCTCCTCGACCGGCGGCCGCTCCATCTGGTCGAGGAACTGCCGCGCGTAGGTCGACATCGACTCGACGAAGCGGCGCTGCCCCTCGGCGTAGACGGTGTCGAAGGCGAGCGACGACTTGCCGGCGCCCGAAGGCCCGGTGACCACCGTCACCGCCCCGTGCGGGATGCGGCAGGTGACCCCTTTCAGGTTGTGCGTGCGCGCACCCTCGACCTCGAGAGCGGTCGTGCGGTCCTTCTTCGTGGCGGCGGAGGATCTCGGCATGGGACGGCGCGGGTGGGGGACCCGGCGGGCCGAGCATCATACCGCGTGGTGCTGGACAGCCGTGGGGCGGCGCGAGAAGATCGCTCCATGCTCCGCCACGCGATCGTCCTCGCCGTCCTGGCCCTCCTCCCCGCCGCCGGCTCCGAGGCCGGCGAGCCCGCCCCCGCCGCGGCGCCGCCGCCTTCGGAAGTCCGCGGCATCGACGTCTCGCACTACAGCGGCGCGGTCGACTGGGACGCGGTCGCCGAAGCGGGGGTCCACTTCGCCTACCTCAAGGCGACCGAGGGGGTCGACTCCGCCGACCCTGCCTTCGCCGGTCACTGGCAAGCGCTCGAGGACCACCCGTCGTTGCTGCGCGGCGCCTACCACTTCTACGTCACCGAGGACGACCCGGAGGCGCAGGCGCGCTTCTTCCTCGGGACGGTGAAGCTCGCTCCCGGCGACCTGCCGCCGGTGGTCGACGTCGAGATCCTCGGCCACGATACGCAGCCCGGGCTGCCCGACCGGCTCCGGACCTTCCTCGAGATCGTCGAGCGGGAGACCGGGGTGACGCCGATCCTCTACACCGCGCCCAACTTCTGGAACGCCAACCTGACCGACCGCTTCGGCGACTATCCGCTCTGGGTGGCCGAGTACCAGGTGAGCGAGCCGGTGACGCCCGAGGGGTGGAGCGCCTGGACGCTCTGGCAGTGGGAGCAAGACGCCGCCGTGCCGGGGGTCGAGAAGGGCGCCGACCTCTCGCACCTGCACCCGGACGTCGACCTCGACGCGCTGCGCATCCGGCCGCCGGCCGAGTGAAGCCACGGCTGTGCCGGGTCGGTTGCGGTAGAGTCGTATTCAAACCCTTTCCCGAACGACGAACCGCAGCACCTATCGAAGGAGGCCGCCTTGCGCCCCGATCGGAACCCCTTCCGCATCCTCGTCCCGTCCCTCGCACTCGCCCTTCTCTCGACTCTTGCCGGCGCCTCGGCCGTCGCCGCGGCGGGGCCGTACACGGTCATCGCCACCGCCACCGACTCGGTCGGCAACTTCGAGCGCACCGAGATCACCGTGTCGGCGGGGCCGAACCCGATCGACCGCTTCCAGGTCGTGCGCCTGGTGAAGGCGGGGCCGGCCGGAGGCGCCCGGGGCTCGATCCTCTTCCTGCCGCCGCTCGGCAGCTCGTTCGCCTTCTACGAGCAGACGGGTCCCTCGGGAGCTCCGGGGTCGTCGATCGCCGGCTACTTCGCCCAGCGCGGCTACGACGTCTACGGCTACCAGCCGCGCTACGCCGGCATCCCGGCCGGCACCTGCGAGGCCGGGATCTTCGACTGCTCGGTGATGGGCGGCTGGGACCTCCGGTCGCAGCTCGACGACATCGCCTTCGTGCGCCAGCAGATCGAGAGCTTCCACCCGGGCACCGAGGTCGTGGCCGGCGGCGCCTCGCTCGGCGGCATCCTGGCCATCGCGGTGGCGAACGACGCGCCGGACGACTATGAAGGCGTGCTGGTCTGGGAGGGCATGCTCGCCTCGGACGATCCGGTGGTCCTCGCCCTGAACGCCGGCTACTGCGCGGCCCTCGAGGCGCAGATCGGCGCCGGCCTGGTCTACGACGGCGTCGGTACCAACCTGTTCAAGCAGGTGGCGAAAGCCTCGGAGCTGGCACCGGGCGGCCTCAACGTGAACCCGTTCTTCCCGCCGACGCTCACCAACCACCAGGTGCTGGTCCTCACCCTGTCGGTGCCGGCGCCGGGGCCGGTCTCGATGCCGGTGCCGGGCTACATCCAGATGAACGGCAGCTTCGCGGACGACGAGCTCTTCTACGCCTCGGAGCCGCGGCTGTACGAGAACGTCGGCCAGTTCAACAGCTACGTGCCGAACCCGATCGTGCGCGACATCTCCTGCTCGCTCGCGGGGGTCGAGACCGCCTACACCGCGAGTCTCGGGAGCTACGGCGGCTCGGTGCTGGCGATCGGCGGCGGCCACGGCTTCGGCCCCTACATGGACCACCAGCTCTCGCTCTTCGGATCGAGCGACGTGACCTTCCTGTTGACGCCCGACTTCGGCCACATCGACCACTTCATGACCCCGCATCACCGCGAGTACGTCGAGCGGCCGATCTTCGAGTGGCTGCGCCGGGTTTTCTGAGGTAGATGGCGGGCGGGCTCAGGAGGGGGCGGTGACGCGGCCGTCGGGCGTGACCTCGCCGGGGAGCTCCATGTCCTCGGCGAGCGCCGCCGCCGCCTCGAACAGCACGGCGCGCTCGCGGGCGAGGCGGTGGACAGCCCGCCCGCGCATGGTCCGGGTCAGGCGGACGCGGATCGCCCGGTAGGTCTCGCCCGCGAGGCGCAGGTAGCGCACCGCCGCCCAGCCGCCGACCGAGCAGAGGAGGAAGGTCGTGATCCCCGCCAGCCAGGGCGCCTCCGGCACCCGGCCCGGGAAGAGGTCGTGCAGGTTGATCTGCCCCCAGGCGACGAGGAGCGAGACCGCGAGCCAGACCAGCGGGAAGACGAGCACACCCACGATCACCTTGATCGACGCCTGGTCCTTGACCTTGCCGCCGGTGCGCCGGGCGAACGCGCCGAGGGCGAGCGCCACCGGCGTGTTGACCACGTAGCCGAGGACCAGGAGCGGCGGCAGGAGCAGGTAGACGCCGACCGCCTGCGCGACCAGCAGGAGCGTACGCCAGGGCGAGGCGAGGTCGGCGCGGGTGCCGAGCTCGTGGTCCTCCAGGCCGAGCGCCGTGAGCGTCCGATCGTAGCTCCGCACCCGCTCCTCGAGCCGGGCGGTCTCCTCCGGCCGGGACTCGCGCAGGGCGAGGTACGCCCGCCGGACCCGCGCCAGCCCGAGGACTCGCTCGCGTAGCGTCGGCGGCCCCGGGCGGCTGCCGGCGCGGGCGGCGCGCTCGGCCCGGAAGATCTTGCGCAGCCGGTGCATCAGGTGATGGAGCTCCCAGCTCTCGGTCTCCTGCACCACGTCGGAGAGGGCGCGGTCGAAGTGGTTCGTGAGCAGCAGCGCCCGGGCCTCGCGGTCGGCGTCGGCGTCGCTTTCCGCCGCGAGCGGAGGCACCGGCGCGAGCGCCTCCGCCGGCAGCTCGAGCGGCGGATGGAACTCGACCAGCGCCGTCGACCCGAACAGGTGCTTGCGGTCGTAGTGGAGACCGACCGGGACGACCACCGGCGGCGGCGCTCCCGGCGGCGTCCGCTCCGCCGCCGCCAGGAAGAGCCGCGCGGCTCCGGGGCGCAGGTCCATCAGCGCCGGCTCGTCGTGGCTCTCGCCCTCGGGGAAGATGGCGGCGAACGAGCCGACCGCGACCGCCTCGGCCAGGGCGTCGAGACTCCGGCGGTTGGCGGCGCGCCGGGCCTCCGGGTCGAGCCCGCGGCCCGAGTCCTGGGGGCGGTAGATCGGAACGGTGCCGAGAAAGCGCAGCAGGCGGCCGAAGAGCGGCCACTGCAAGAGCCCGTGGCGCGCGCCGAAGACGACCTGCCGCGGGAAGTGGGCGAGGATCAGCGCGGGGTCGAGGAGGCCGTTGGGGTGCCAGGCGATCAGCACCCCACCCCCCTCCGCCGGCACGTTCTCCAGCCCCACCACCTCGATCCGGCGGAAGAAGAGACGCAACAACCGGCGGAGCACCGAGATTACGAGCTCCATGGGATCGATTCCTGGCGCGGAAGTCTACCCGAGGCTGTTGGACTCGCGCGCGATCCGCGGGTTCGACCGGCTCACTCGTCGGCTCCAGCCGTTGCGAAGAAGACGTCGTACGACTGAACAGGTCGGTCCGTCTTCCGATGCTCGACTCGTGCGCTCGACCGGAAGCGGAAGAGATTGCCGTGCCTATCGCGCCGCCATGAGCTCCGATAGTCGAGGTCGATCTCGAGGACCCTCAGCTCCTCCAGCGTTGCCCACTCTCCGTCGTCGGCTTCACCATCGTGGTCGAGATCGAACCAGACGCAGAGCTGCCGGAAGAGCTCGTCGTTTCGCGATAGGACACCGTCCGCGTCGCCACCCCGAACCTCCTCGTCCAGCTCCGCCAACGCGAGGTAGCCGTTAGCCGCCAGACCACCCGCGAGGAGTGGTGTCGCGGTGCCGAAGAGCTCGGCCCCGTCGTCGATCCGGTCGTTTCCATCGCGATCCCAACAGAGAAACCCGTCGAGAGCGCCGGGAGCCGTCCAGCCGATTCGCTCCGAGCTTCCGTCCGCGTCGAGATCGAAGTCGACACCACCGCCGGTTCCAACCAGCCGGAATCCGTCGCCGTCCAGGTCCAGCAGCACCGGACACGAGTCCTCGAAACATTGCTCCGACGATCCGCGGGAGATGTCGGCGGCCAGAGGCGTGACCGCGTCGAGCCGGGCGCGGTAACACCGCCCGGGTTCGGCGCTGGCTCGAACGGAGTTGACGTACTGGCCCGACGTTTCGAGCCTCCGCTCCATCACCACGTTCTCCGAGTCGGACTCGTAGACGTAGTGGACGCCATCGAGAGGCTGAGACCAATCGATCTCGCCGTTCCACTTGTTGATGCGAGCTTTTCCTGCCGATTGCACGTCGGGTCCGCCCGTCGTCGCGCCTGGGCGGGCCGTGATCCCGACCGATCCCGTCATGTAATGCGAAGACTGGGCGTCCGCCGTGGCGGTGCTCGAAATGCTGAGCACCAGGGCGATCCACAACGGTCGTAGTCGGCGCTCCCGAGGCGAACGCCTCATGGACACCCCTCCTGCACGAAGAGCAGGATCTCGCTCCGGTCTTCGATCGGTTCCTGAATGAACGTGTTCGGAGCGACGCCGTGATAGAGGACTCGGAGCAATGTCTCCTCTCCCAGCTCCCTCTCGACCGCACGCATGGCGTGGAGGCGCCGTCGACAGCTACTCTCCTGCAATGCTTCGATCTCGGCTCGCAGAGTAGCGGCCTCCGCCGGTGAGACATCGGCGAGGCGTCCACCGCGGACGAGTTCCTCGTGGCGGTGCTCGATGTACGGGCGCGCCGACTCTTCGAGCCGCACCCAGAGGCCGTCCGGTGGCTCGAATCCCTCCGCCGACAGGAGGTTCTCCTCAATCTGAACGCGAAACGCGTCTCGTGTGTCGGAGTCGAGTGCGTACGCCCGGTAGATCAGAGAGTCGAAGAGCTCCCACGGAAAGAACAATCCCGGATCGAACCGACCGTCGACACTCTGAAAACCTCGAGCGTGGGCTACCGCCGTGTCGGGCGACCTCCCGGCTCGGTGCTCAACCGCGCGGGGATCGAACCGCTCCTCGAGCCGCTCTTCGAGCGTCCAGGACGACGGATCGTGTCTTTGCGGGCCGGCTTGAGCGTTCGAACCCATGACGGCGACGAGCGCGACGAGCAGCACCGCGGGTCGCTGGCGAGTCTCTTCGAATTTCGGCATGTCCGGTTCATACCATGCAGGGGTTCTGTGAGCCCACCAGCTTCGCGACAGATCAGCCCCCACGGCGCCGGAGCTAACGTGACACGAGCGAGCGCCAGGGGCCGTAGATGGTCACCAGGAGGTCGTCGTCGACAGTGAGACCGTCTTCGAACCCAGAGTCGAGGTTGCGGTAGCGGTAGCGCGCTTCGATGCTCTCGGCGCTCCGGTCGGTTTCGTCGAGGCGCCGGTACTCCTGCGCGACCCGTTCGATCGTCAGCGCTGGCCATCGGACCCAGGCCACCCGGAGCGTCCGCGCTTCGCCGGGGGAGAGCGGATAGGAGCGCAGGGGCGGCGTGTTGGTGAACGGGGTCACCATCAGGTCGATGTCGGTGCAGTCGGCGGGTCGGGACGCGGCTCGCCATCGACGCTCCACGCCGCGGCGTCGGCCATCGGGTCACGCACGATCTCCAGCCCGCGCTCGACCGCCGGTTCGCTGCCGCCCGGCGAGCCCGCCCAGGAGCGGATGGATGCCCCGAGGAAGCGCCAGCTCCGGTCGTATGTCAGCCGGTAGCGGACCTGCGTCGGGATGCTGTCGAGCACCACCAGCACCGCTCCGTCGGCGACGATCACCTCGTCATGGGCCACGATCTCCAGACTCTCCAGGCCCGGCCGGTCGATCCACTCCCAGCGACGTGCCAGCGCCGGTCCAGGGACACCGGCGTCGGGAGCTCCGTCGCGCCGGTCACGGGAGCGCCAGGAGAGGCTCAATCGAAGAGGGTGACCGCCCGGGTGTCCGGGTGGTCGGGGTCGTACTTGCCGGAGGAGAAGGAGAGGATCACCAGCTCGTCGTCGGCGAGGTTGCGGATGGCGTGCGGGGTGCCGGGCTCGACGGCGAGGAGCACGGCGCCCGGGTCGCGGAAGGTGCGCACCGCCGTGTCGCCGCCCGGGGGGCGCCAGGCGAGCTCCCAGGGGCCGGTGCCGCGCACCAGGATCAGCTCGCGGCGGCGCTCGTGCAGGTGGTTTCCACGCACCGCGCCCCGGCGCGCCGTCACCAGGTGGACCTCCGCCGCCGGTCCGAGCCACTCGAGCGCGTCCTGCGGCAGGTAGAACGCCCCGCCCCGCCCGTCGTCGTGGTCGTCCAGCTCCATCACCATCAGCGGCTCCTCGCCGAAGTCGGCCCAGCTCGGCCAGTCGGTCGGGGTCCTCTGCTCGCGCTCGTCGGACATGGCGTCGGCTCCTCTCAGACGATGCGGTCACGTACGGCGGCGGGCAGGCGCTCCGCCAGCTCCGGGTGCGTCTCGACCAGGCGGGCGATGTCGGCCAGGTCCTTCTGCCGCTTGCTCCCGCGCCGGCGCTCGTCCTGGTACGCCCAGAGCTTCCCCTGGAGAACGTCCTCCAGAGCCGCCACCCGGAGCGGGTATCCGAGCACCCGCCGCTCTCCGGCTCGCGGGATGAACTCCTGGTAGCGCGGGTCGGTCTGAAGCTGGATCCGGAGATCGGAGCCGCGAGCGGAGAGGTTGACGCTGTGGGGGAAGCGCTCGACCTTCATTCCCCGCCCGGCGGCCGCCTCGGCCACCCGGTCGACCCGATCGGTCGCCACCACGATGTCGAGATCGAGGCTGACCACCGGCTCGGCGTAGGCGTTCACCGCCAGACCGCCGATCACGCAGTGGTCCGCGTCTGCCTCCCGGAGGACGTCCAGAAAGGTCTGGAGGAGATCGGTCTCCCCGTTCGTCACCGCCTGGAGGAATTCCTTGCCGGTCATGCTTCGCCTCGCCCATCATAGTAGCCCGAAGCGGCACCGGCCGCGTCCCCGTTCCGGCGGCGGTGTGCACGGTGATCGTGCAAGGGCGAAAGCATCGCCCCCTCGTCCCAATGAAGTCGGTTCGACCGATCCGACCGAAAGGAGCCCCATCGTGCGCAAGAACCTGGTCCGCCTGCTCGTCGCCCTCCCCGTCGCCTTCGCCCTGATCGCCGGGGTGCTGGTGCTCGCTTCCGACAGCCAGGAGGCCACCGGCGACGCCGCCTCCCAGCTCATCCAGTCGTACGAGAGCCCGCCGTCGGTCGAGGGGCTGTTCGCCAGCAAGCCGCCCTGCGACCCGTACAACGCCGGCCTCTGCAAGCTCACGAGCTACAACTGCTTCGAAGGCATCTGCTGCTGCACCTGGCGCACCGACTGCGACCCGGCGCACTCCAGTTACGAGTGCTTCCCGGAGTAGGCAGATCGCCCCCTTCTCCCTCGCTCCCTCTCCCCCGCGCGGGGGAGAGGGACGCCACCTCCCGAACCTCTTTCTCCGGGCCGGTGGGGGACCTCAGCCCGCGGGTTCGGGCGCCGGCTCGGATTCGCTGGCGCTTCGCTTCCTCAGGCCGCGGGCGGCGGCGCGGGTGACGGCGTCGCGCAGATCCTCGATCAGGGTGTAGAAGACCGGCACGATCAGGAGCGTCAGCAGCGTCGCCGTCGTCATGCCGCCGATCAGGGTCAGGCCGAAGCTCGTGTACGACAGCCCGATCGACGTCGCGCCGCCGAGCGTCAGCGGCACCATGCCGCAGATGGTGGTGAGCGCCGTCATCATGATCGGCCGGAAGCGCCGCTCCGAGGCGAGCAGGATCGCCTCGTGCCGCGCGTGTCCCTCGCCGCGCAGCCGGTTCACATAGTCGACCAGCACGATCCCGTTGTTCACCACCACGCCGATCAGGAGCACCGCCCCCACGATCCCCAGGATGTCGAGGCTCTTGCCGGTCACCCAGTGGATGCCGGAGACGCCGATCGACGCCAGCGGGATGGTGGCGAGGATCGAGATCGGCAGCACGAAGCTCTCGAACAGGAAGCCCATCAGGAGGTAGATGAAGACGATCGAGAGGCCGGCCGCGAAGAGCAGCCCGGCGAGATCCTCGTCCATCCCCTCGACCCGCACCGGCTCGCCGAACGAGATCCCTTCCGGCAGGTCGATCCCCTCGGCCATCGAGAGTAACCGCTCGCGGGTCTCCTCCTCTTCGCCCTCCTCGAGCTCCAGCGTGATGGTGCGCGACATCCGCTTGTCGCGCCGGTGGATCGAGCGCGGCGCGTCGAGCATCACGACGTCGGTGAGCGACGACAGCGCCACCGAGCCCTGCTCGTGCGTCCCGCCCAACGGGTCGCCGACCGGCACCGCGAAGTTCGCGAGCTGGTCGAGACTCTGGCGGTCCTCCTCTTCGAAGCGCACGCGCACCGGGATCTCGCGCCCGTCCTGGCTGTAGCGCGGCAGCGCCTCGCCGCGGAGCGCATAGCCGACCACGCCGGCCACCGTCTCCGGGCTCACCCCCTGTCGCTGCGCCCGGTCGCGGTCGACCACCAGCGCCAGCTCGTCCGGCGCGGCCTCTTCGGAGCGCTTGGTGCCGAGCACCCCGGGCACCGCCCGGAAGAGCTCCTCGAGCCCGAGCGCGGCCTCCTCGAGCGCCCCGGGGTCCTCGCTGGTCAGCACGAACGTGTGCGTCTTGTCCTCGTCCTCCTCGCCGGCGCGGTTCTCGTCGCCCAGGTAGAAGGTCACGCCGGCCCGCTCGGGCAGGGCGTCGCGCACCTTCTCGGCGGCCTCGCGCGGCGTCACGTCGACCGTGCGCGGGCTCTTGAACCAGCCCTGGATCTCGCCGCCGCCCCACTGGCCGGAGACGACGAGGTAGCCGTCGAGCCCCAGCTCCTCCTGCATCCCTTCGAGCACCTTCTCGGCCTCGAGGAAGTACGCCTGTACCTCTTCGAAGGTGGTGCCGCGGGGCAGATCGACGTCGAGCTCGAACGCCATCGCCTCGTCTTCCTGGATCGGCACCACTTTGACCTGCCCGGTGGTGAAGAGGGCGCACGAGCCGGCGAAGACGCCGAGCGTGAGCAGGACGAGGTCGAGCCGGCGGCGCAGGCAGGCGTCGAGCAGGCGTCCGTAACCCTGGTTGAGGCGGCCGAAAGTCGCTTCGTAGGCGTGGCGCAGGACGGCGTTCGAACGCTCGTGCAGCGCGTGCCAGAGAGCGCGCACCCCGCGCCCTCCCCCACCTTCCGCCTCCGCCGCGTCCGCCGCGTCGGCCGCCGCCGGACGCTCCGACCGCCGGCTCGGCAGGGTCACGTAGACCGCCAGCGGGATCACCACCAGCGCCACCACCAGCGAGGCGAGGAGCGAGACCGAGATCGGGATCGCCAGGCGCTGGAGGAAGAACTGGCCGCCGCCCTCGACCAGCGACACCGGCAGGAAGACCGCGACCGTGGTGAGCGTCGCCATGGTGATCGCGAGCGCCATCTCGCCGGCGCCGCGGATGCACGCCTCGCGGCGGCCGACCCCCTCGCGGTGGAGGCGGAAGACGTTCTCCGCCACCACGACCGAGTTGTCGACCAGCAGGCCGACCGAGATCATCAGCCCGAGCAGGCTGAAGATGTTGAGCGTCTCGCCGACGAAGAACATCACCGCCAGGGCGAGGAGGATCGAGAGCGGGATCGAGAGCGTGATGATGAGCGTCATCCGCACCCGGCGCAGGAAGAAGAAGAGCACGCCGACGGCGAAGAGGGCACCGATCCTGCCGCTGTCGAGGAGCGTGCCGAGCGACTCCATGATCGCCTGCCCCTGGTCGAAGAAGATCTTCACGTCGACGCTCGCGAGCCGCGGGTCGTCCTGGAAGTCGTCGACCAGAGCGCGCACCCGCTCGGCGACCTCGATGGTGTTCGCCTGCCCCTCCTTCATCACCATCAGGGCGTAGGCCGGACGGCTGTTGGCGCGCACCATCCAGCGCCGCTCGGGCTCGGCGTAGCGAACGGTCGCGATGTCCGACAGGCGAAGGTCCGGCCCGACCGGCCGGCTCTCCAGCTCCTCGATGCTCCCGTAGCGCGCCACCGAGCGGAGCAGGAGCTTGCTGCCGCCGGTGTAGACGTGCCCGGAGGCGAGGGTGAAGTTGTCGCCCGAGAGCTCGCGCCCCAGGTCGTAGATCGACAGCCCCGCCGCCTCGGTCGCCTCCCGGTCGAGCTCGATCAGGACCTCCTTCTCCTGGAGCCCTTCGATCATCACCGAGGCGACGCCGTCGATGCGCTCGATCGGTCGCTTGATCTGGTACTCGATCAGGTTATAGACGTCGGTCAGGTCGGGGTCGAGGGTGACGCCGACCATGAAGATCGGCAGCCCCGAGGGGTCCTCCTTGCGGATGAACACCCGCTCGACGTCGTCCGGCATCCGCAGGCGCGCCCGCTGGACCCGGTCGCGCACCTCGCGGTAGGCGACGTCCATGTCGGTGTCCTGCTTGAACATCAGGTACACGCCGCCATAGCCGCTGCGGGCGTAGGCGCTCACGCGGTCGATGCCGCGGACGGTCGAGACCTCCTCCTCGATCGGCAGGATGATCTTGTCGACCACCTCCTGCGGCGGAGCGTCCTGCCACGGCACGTTGATCGACAGGTGCGGCGCGTCCCACCCCTGCGGGATCAGCTCGAGCGGGATCAGGCGCGTCGCGACCAGCCCGACCACCAGGAAGGCGGCGAGCAGCACGACGACCGTCACCGGCCGCTCGAGCGAGAAGCGCGGCAGGGTGCGGTCCCCTTCGTCGCTCACGCTTCCGCTCCCCTCTCGCGGGCGTACCCCGGCGCGGCGGGCAGCTCGCGCGAGCCGTCGGCCGCCTCGTCCCCGGCCTCCGACACCGGCTCCTCACCGGTACCGAGCAGCCGCGCCTGGAGGCGGTCGAACAGACGGTAGATGACCGGGATGACGATCAGCGTGAGGATCGTGGAGGTGACGAGGCCGCCGATCACCGCGACCGCCATCGGCGTGCGGATCTCGGCGCCGTCGCCCAGCCCGAGCGCCATCGGCAAAAGGCCGAGGACCGTGGTCGCCGTGGTCAGGACGATCGGCCGCAGCCGCACCTGGCCGGCGGTGACGATCGCCTGCTCGACTGCCATCCCGCGCCGCCGCAGCACGTTGACGGAGTGGACCAGGACGATGGCGTTGTTCACCACGATGCCGGCGAGCATGATCATCCCGAGGAAGACGACGACCGAGAGCGAGATCCCGAGCCAGGCGAGCGCGAGCGCGGTGCCGAAGAAAGCGAGCGGGATGGTGAACAGGATCACCAGCGGGTGGATCAGGTTCTCGAACTGCGCCGCCATGATCACGTAGACCAGGAAGATCGAGAGCGCGAGCGCCATCCAGAGGCTGCCGCGGCTGCGCTCCCACTCCTCGTTCTGGCCGGTGATGAAGTAGCTCATGTCGGACGGCCACTCGATCGCCTCCGCCAGCCGAAGGTCGATCGCTTGGACCGCGCCGCCGAGCGATGCGCTCTCGCCGCCCGGATAGGTCGCGAGGTTCGCCCCCACGACCGCCACCCGCTGCCCGTCGATCCGCCGCACCTCGCTCGGCCCCTCGCCGAGCTCGACCCGCGCCACGGCGCCCAGCGGGATCGGCCGGCCGGTGCCCGGGTTGACCGCCAGGTCTTCCACGTCGCGCACGCTCTGCCGATCCGCCGCTTCGAGCCGCACGACGACAGGGATCCGCCGGTCCTGCCGGTTGAAGCGGGTCGCCTCGAAGCCCTGGACCTGGTTGCGCACCATCTCGGCGGTCTGCCGCAGGTCGAGCCCGAAGCGCTTCAGGCGCGTGCGGTCGTAGACGATCTGTACCTCGGGCGCACCGCGCTTCAGGCTCGACTCGACGTCCGCGAGCTGCGGCAGGGCGTCCATCTCGGCGCGCACCCGCTCGGCGGTGGCGCGCAGGCGGACCAGGTCGTCGCCGTGCACCTCGACCTCGATCGGCGTCTTCGACGAGAAGAGCACCGGCCGGGTCACGCGCGCGGTCGCGTCCGGCACGCGGGCGAGGCGGGCCCGCACGTCCTCGACCACCTGCCGCTCGGTCCGGGGATCGGAGCTGTCGAGCAGCAGCTTGAAGCGCGCCGAGTGCTCGCCCTCGTCGGAGCGGGTGGTGTTGGAGGCATCGAAACCGTAGGTGACGAGCAGCGAGTCGATGTGCTCGACCTCCGCCAGCACCGCCTCTTCGACCGCGTCGAGGATCGACTGCGTCTCCTCGACCGGCGTGCCGACCGGCAGCGAGACCTCGAAGGTCACCTCGCCCTGGTGGACCTCGGGCAGCAGCTCGGTGCCGAGCCCGAGGAAGATCCAGACCGTGGCGCCCAGGATGGCGGCGGTGCCGAGCACCACCAGCCCCGTGTGCCGCAGCGCCCCGAGAGCCCATCGCGGGTAGACGTTCTGGAGGCCGGTGACGCCCCGGTCGGCGGCCCGGAGCGCCGGGTCGACCAGCCTGCGCAGGCCGCGGCCGGAGGGGCCGACGATTCGCACCCAGAGCGCCGCGAGCAGGGTCACCAGCGCGAGGACGATCTTGCCGAGGAGCTCGACCACGAAACCGAGCACGAGCCGCACCACCAGGTAGACCGGCACGATCAGCGTCAGCTTCGCCCAGCGCGGCAGGGCGGCGAGGTCGCGGCGGAAAGCGGTCCAGGAGCCGAAAGCGCGCCAGCCGCTCCCGCCGTCGCCGGCCGCGGCCAGCCGCTCCAGGTCGACGCCGCGCCGGCTCGCCAGCATCGGGATGAAGAAGACCGCCACCGCGAGGGAGGCGAGCAGCGAGATGACGACGGCCAGACCGAGGTCGCCGAAGGCCTGCCCGGCGATCCCCTCGACGAACACCATCGGGAAGAAGACGGCGATGGAGGTGAGCGTCGAAGCGATCACCGCGCCGCGCACCTCGGCGGTGCCCCGGACCGCCGCCGTCATCACGTCGTCGCCCTCCTCGCGGCAGCGGAAGATCGATTCGAGCACCACGATCGACGAGTCGACCAGCATGCCGATGCCGAGCGCGAGCCCGCCGAGCGACATGATGTTGAGCGACACGCCGAGCAGGTGGAGCGGCGCGAACGTCACCGCCAGCGAGATCGGGATCGCGACCGCGATGATCGAGGTGGTTCGCAGGTTGCGCAGGAAGAGGAAGAGCACCACCACCGCCAGGAGGCCGCCGAAGAGCGCGGCGTTCTTCACCTCGGTGATCGAGCCCTCGATGAAGGTCGAGCGGTCGGCGATCACCTCGAGCCGCACGCCCTCCTCGTCGTGGAGCCGCTGCGCCAGCCCGCCCGCCTCCTCGCCGCCGCCCGGGCCGCCTTCCCCCGGCGCGCCCTCGGCCTCACCCTCGGTGGCGGCCAGCCGCTCGGCCCGCTCCGCCTCGGTCACGACCTCCCCCACCGCCGTGTTCACGCGCGAGGCGAGGTCGACGATGTTCGCGTCCGCCTCCTTGTAGACATCGATCTGGACGCTCTCGGCGCCGTCGGTGTGGGTGACGATCTCGCGGTCCTTCTGCGAGCGCACCACCCGGCCGAGGTCGCGCACCCGCACGTCGCGCCCGTCGACCGTCGCGACGATCGTGTCGGCGATCTGGTCGAGGTCCTGGTACTCGTTGAGGGTGCGGACCATGTACTCGGTGCGCCCCTCCTCGATGGTGCCGCCGGCGACGTTGACGTTCTCCTGGCGCAGGCGCTCGATCACCCGCGACGGCGAGAGGCCGGTGCGGGCGAGCTTCTCCTCCCCGAGGAGGACGTGGATCTCTTCCTCCAGGCCGCCGCGCACCCGCACCGCCGCCACGCCCTTGATCGGCTCGAGCGCCCGCTTGACCTGGAGCTCGGCGATCCGGCGCAGCCGGCGCAGGCCCTGCTCGCCATCGAAGGCGGTGGAGTCGGGCGCCGCGAGCGAGAGCTCCATCACCGGGTCGAGCGACGGGTCGTAGTGGAGGATGAGCGGCTGCTCGGCGCCGTCCGGCAGGAGCACCAGGTCGAGACGTTCGAGCGTGTCCTGCGTGGCGTCGGCGAGATCCGCGTCCCACGCGAACTCGAGCACCACGTCGGAGAGACCGGCGCGGCTGATCGAGGAGATCCGCCGCAGGCCGCCGATCACGCCGAGCTGCTCCTCGACCGGGCGGGAGACGTCGTTCTCGACCTCCTCGGGCGCCGCGCCCGGGTACTCGGTGCGGACGGTGAGCGTCGGGTAGGTCAGCTCCGGCATCAGGGTGACCGGCAGCCGGGCGCAGGAGAAGACGCCGAAGACCACCGCCGCCAGGAAGACCATCAGCACCGCCACCGGGCGGCGGGTCACGAAGCTCGACGCGCCGGCGGCCGGAGCGGCGGACGGCGGAGCCGGAGCCTGGGCTTCCGCGTCGCTCACGTGCCGCGCTCCAGCACGCGCACGGCGGTGCCGTCCTTGAGACCGGCCTGGCCGGCGATCACCAGCCGGTCGCCGGGCGCGAGCTCGGTGCCCGCCGGCTGGATCGCGTCGGCGTTCTCGAGCGCCGACTCGATGCGCACCCGCTCGACCTGGGTCGGCTCGGCACCTTCACCCGCGACCACCCGGTAGACGTAGGTCTGGTCCTGATCGAAGACGAGCGCCCGCTTGGGCACCAGGAGCGCGTCGTCCCGGGTGTCGGTGACCAGCGCCACGTCGACGTAGAGGCCGGGGCGCAGGCCGCGCCAGTCGGGGATCGCGACCGTCACCTTGACGGTGCCGCTCCGCGGGTCGACGATCGGCGCCAACCGCTCGATCACGCCGCGGTACTCGGTGCCGCCGAGCGCCGTGGCGACGATCCGCGCCTCCATGCCGTCCGCGAGCTTCGACAGCTCTTTCTCCGGCACGTAGACGCGGGCGACCAGCGAGTCGAAGTCGACGAGGTCGAACAGGTGCTGGTTGACCGTCACCTGGTCGCCGAGGTTGACGTGGCGGCCGGTGACGACGCCGGAGATCGGCGCCTTGACCACCGTGTAGGAGAGCTGCCGCTCCGTTTCGTCGATGGCGAGCTCGAGCTGCTCCATCTCGTAGGTGGCGTCGTTGAACGCCTGCTCCGGGATCAGCTTCTCCTTCCAGAGGTTCTGCTGGCGCTCGTACTCGCGGCGCGCCTTGGCGAGCTGGCCCTGGACCTTGGCGAGCTCGGTCCGCTGCGCGTCGTCCTGGAGGCGCAGGAGGACCTGGCCCTTGGCGACGCGATCGCCCTCCTCCACCTGGAGAGCGACCACCTGGCGAGCCGCCTGAGAGAAGACGCCGACCGACTCCTCGGCCTCCAGGTTGGTCGAGAAGCGCAGGACCTCCTCGATCGAGCCCTGACCGAGCGCGGCGACCTCGACCGGGACGGCCTCGTCCTTCGGGTTGGCCGTCGGATCGTCGGGACCGGTCTCGCTCGCCTCGGTGTCGTGGGCGTTGCAGCCGCCGAGGGCGAGGCCGCCGAAGGCGAGGAAGAGCACCAGAACGGGAGCGAAGGCCCGTCGGAAAGGGATGACATGGCGGAAAGGGAGTCTGGGCACGGTGCTGTCTCCTGCAAGCTCGAATGTCGGAAAGCTGTGTCGGGGCGGGACCGCTCGGCCCCGCAGTGAGAACGTCCGTTCTCCTGCGTTTATTACGGGACCTGACCGGTGAAGGTTCCGGGCGGAACCGGATCGGAGCCCGGCGGCGCGGTACTCTCGACTCCCCGTGAGCCGTCCCCGACCCTCGATCGCCCGCGCCGGCCTCTGGCCCCAGGTCGACGGCTCCTTCGGCGCCTCGCCTCGATAGAATGAGGACTGCCTGCACGGGAGCCACCATGGCCAACATCTCTTACGACCTGCCACCCACCGCTTTCTCCGCCCTCCGCCTATCCCCGAAGGAGTTCGCCCAGGAGATGCGGATCGCCGCCTGCGTACAGTGGTACGCCCAGGGCCTCGTCTCCCAGGAAAAGGCGGCCGAGATCGCGGGCCTCGACCGAGCGGAGTTCCTGGAAGAGCTCTTCCGGCGCAAGGTCCCCGCCAGCCAGGTCACCTTCGAGGAGCTGCTCGAAGAGATCGAGCATGAGTAGCCGCTGGGTGGCGAACGCCTCTCCGCTGATCTTGCTCGGAAAAGCTGGCCGCGCGCACCTCTTGGCGGAGCTCTGCGACGAGCTGATCGTCCCCGAAGCCGTGGTGCGCGAGGTCGCCGTGAGGCCGGACGGCCTGAGCACCATCGAGCGGATGCGCGCCGCGCGCGGCGTCCGGTTCGAAGAGGATCGGCCGGTGAGGCTAGAGATCCAGCAATGGGATCTCGGTCCGGGCGAATCCCAGGTTCTGGAGATGGCTGCCCAGATCGGCACGGCTCGCGCCGTCCTCGACGATCGCGAGGCGCGGCGCTGTGCAGCCGCCCTCGAAGTCCCGGTGATCGGCACTCTCGGCGTGATCCTGAGAGCGAGACGCCAGGGCGTGATCCCGGCAGCGCGCCCGGTCCTGAAGGACGTACAACGAGCCGGCCTCTACGTTTCGCCCGAGCTCGTCGCCCAGGCGCTCGAGCACCTGGGCGAGTAGGAGGATCGGAAACTTCGATGACCCGAAAGACCAAGACCCTCGTCCCCCCCCCGGGCCGAGGCCGAGGAGCTCCAGTCCATCCGCTTCCAGACCGCCTGGGCCAGACCGCCTGCCGTGCGTGCGAGGGGCGAGCACGCAACGCGCCGTGGTGAGCGCCGTGATCCTGATGAAGAACGACGGAGGGACGGCGTGAGCCACTACGACGAGGTGTTCGAGGAGCTGCCGCTGCTGTCGCGGAGCCCGGAGGGGTGGGCGGAGCTGGCGGCCGGGGAGCTCGTGACGTTCCTCGCCGACCACGCGGTCTGCGAGCAGCAGGCGGCGCTCTTCGCCCTGTCGCTGGTCGGGCACTACCCGGAGGACCGGGAGCTGGTCGACAAGATGAGCGCGCTCGCGGCCGAGGAGTCGGTCCACCTGCGCCGGGTGGCGGCGGCGCTCGAGCGCCGGGACGCGCACCCCGACCGGCGGCGCGCCAACCCGTGGGTCGGGCGCCTCCGCAAGCAGATGGAGACCGACCGCGAGCCCTGGCTGAAGATCGACCGCCTGCTGGTCGGGGCGCTGATCGAGGCGCGGAGCTGCGAGCGCTTCACCCGCCTGCTCGACGTGCTCCGCGCGCGCAACGACGAGGCGGACGCGGACGTGATCCGGCTGCTCGAAGACCTCGGGCCCGCCGAAGCGCGCCACTGGCGGATGTTCCACGCCCTGGCGATCCGCGACGCGGAGGCCGAAGGCGGCATCGGCGCCGAAGCCCTCCACGAACGCTGGAACCGCTGGCTCGAGATCGAGCGCGAAGCGACCGCCCAGGGCGGCAAGCATCCGACCGTCCACGGGTAGCGGCCGGGCCGCGTTTTCACCCCAGCCCGGAGCCTTCGGCGATCCGGTAGACCCACCAGCCGAGGGCGAGGAAGGCGAGGAGGAGGGCCAGGCTCCAGGGGAGGGCGGTCTTCGCGCCGTAGTGGTGGCGCAGCAGCAGGAAGAGGCCGAGGACGGCGAGGACGGTGAAGAGGCCGAAGAGGGTGGCGGCGAAGAGCATGTCGGCTCCGGGTTAGCGGCCGGAGCCGTCGTGGAAGGTCCGGCCCGCGGCGGCCATCGTGCGGAGGAGCTCGGCCGGGGCGAGGCGCTCGCCGTAGGTCTTCGCGTAGCGCTCCAGGCGCTCGACCACGTAGGGCAGCCCCACCCGGTCGGCGTGCTTCAGGATGCCGCCGCGAAAGGGCGGGAAGCCGAGGCCGAAGAGGACGCCGATGTCGATGTCGGTCGGGTTCTCGATCACCCCGTCCTCGATGCACCGGGCGGTCTCGTTCAGCATCTGGAGCCAGCAGCGCTCGACGATCTCCTCCTCGGAGACGTGCGCCTCGCTCCAGCCGAGGAGGTCGTAGACCGCCCGATCCGGTCGCTTGGGCCGCTTCTCCTTCCCCGAGTAGTCGTAGAAGCCCTTGCCCGCCTTCCTCCCCTTGCGCCCGTCGTCGAGCATGCGGGCGAAGACCGGCGGCGGAGCGAGGCGCTCGCCCCCCCGTGCGGCAAAGTAGGGAGCGACCACCTGCCCGGCGTGGTGCGCGATGTCGAGGCCGACCTCGTCGAGCAGCTCGAGCGGCCCGACCGGCCATCCCCAGGCGCGCATCGCCCGGTCGATCCGCTCGATCGAGGCGCCCTGGACGAGGAGCCACGCCGCCTCGTTCAGGAACGGCCCGAGCACCCGGCTGGTGAAGAAGCCGGGGCCGTCCTCGACCACGATCACCGTCTTGCCCATCTCGACGCCGACCGCGACCGTCGTCGCCAACGCCTCGTCCGAGGTCTTCGGCTGGCGAATCACCTCGAGGAGCGGCATCTTCTCGACCGGCGAGAAGAAGTGCATGCCGACGACGCTCTCCGGCCGCGCGGCGCCCTCGGCGAGCCGGGCGATCGGGATAGTCGAGGTGTTCGAGGCGAAGATCAGGTCGTCCGGGCAGGCGGCCTCCATCGCGCGGATCACGCCGTGCTTGACCTCCACGTCCTCGAACACCGCCTCGATCACGAAGTCGACGTCGCGGAACGCCCGGTCGTCGGTCGTCGGGTGGATGCGCGCCATCGCCGTCCGCTTCTCCACCTCGGTCATCCGCCGCCGCTCGACCCGCTTCCCGAAGACCTTCGAGGCGGCGGCGAGGCCGCGGGCGAGGGCCGCTTCGTCGCGGTCCTTCAGAACCACTTGCCGCCCTTTCGCCGAGAGCGTCTGCGCGATCCCGGCCCCCATCAGCCCGGCGCCGAGCACGCCGATCTTTCCGACCGCGCGGCCCCGCTTCGCGAGCTTCGCCGCCCGCGCCTCCACGTCGTTCTTCATGAAGAAGATGCCCATCAGGCTCTTCGCCACGTCGGAGGCGACCAGCCGGGCGAAGGCGCCGGACTCGACGGCGAGCGCGCGGTCGAGCGGCAGCTTCATGCCGTCCCGCACGACCTCGATCGCCACCAGCGGCGCCGGGTAGTGGCCGCCGGTCTTCGCGAGCACACCCTCCCGGGCTTTGACGAAGATCGGGCCGTAGACCAGCCGGTCGGCGACCGGCAGCCGGCCCGCGAGGCCGAGCGCTCGCTTCGACCACGGCAGTCGCTTCGCGGTGCCACGCCGTGGCTTGCCCGCTTCGAGCAACCGCAGCGCGGCGAAGCGCAGGTCGGCGGGGTCGCAGGTGGCGTGGACGAGGCCGACGCGCCGCGCTCTCTTCGCGTCGATCCGCCGGCCGGTGAGGATCAGGTCGAGAGCGTCCGGCACGCCGATCGTGCGCGGCAGCCGCTGGGTGCCGCCGAGGCCGGGGATGAGCCCGAGCTGCACCTCCGGCAGGCCGAGGCGGGTCTTCTCCGTCTCCGTCGCCACACGGTAGTCGCAGGCGAGCGCGAGCTCCAGGCCACCGCCGAGGCAGGCGCCGTCGATCGCCGCCACCGTCGGGCAGGGGAGCGCCGCGAGCCGTCCCATCAGCGCGTGGCCGCCGGCCAGCATCGCGAGGATCTCCGACTCGTCGCCGAGCCCCCGTAGCTCTTCGATGTCGGCCCCCGCCACGAACATCCCCGGCTTGCCGGAGGCGATCACCGCGCCCCGGATCGTGCCGGCGGCGTGCTCGCGCTCGATCCGGTCGACCTGTTCGGAGAACCAGTCGAACATCCGGCGCGACAGGGTGTTGACCCGCTTGGCCGGGTCGTCGAGCACCAGCCAGGCGACGCCGTCCTCGATCGTCAGGCGGCCAGGAGCGTCGGAGGGAGCGGGCGTGTCGGGCATGGCGGGAGGTTACAGAGCCTCAAGAGGCGATGGTCGGGCGCCGCTCGCGGGGCGGCAGGCTCGCCGCGATCGAGGGTCCCGAGCGCTGCGGCCCGGTGGTCGGGGCGTAGAAGGCGGTCTCGGCGCCCAGCGTGACGAGCCGCAGCGCCAGCTTGCCGGCGATCGCGAGCTGGCCGAGCAGGAGCGAGAGGACGACCGCCGGCCAGCTCCCGCCGCTCGCCCCCGGCGCCACCGCCGCGTAGAGGGAGAGGAGGAGCACGCCGGCGAGCCCGACGAGCCAGTAGAGGCCGAGAGTCGACAGCGGCCGCGCGGCGACGAAGCGCAGGCCGAGGGCGAGGCCGGAGAGGGCGCCCACCCGGTCGTCCGCCACGACCGCGATCTTGGCGTAGTCGAAGACCACCCGCACGATCGAGAGCAGCAGCACCACGAGCGCCGCGCCGGCGACGACCCAGAGGAGCACCGTCGTCTCCGAGGTGACGTCGATCGTCGAATCCTCGAGCCACCCGAAGCCGCTCCGGGCGAGGCGGTAGACGGCGTAGTAGAAGACCGCCGAGAGGAGCGCGAGGAGGACGAAGCGGCCGAAATGCCGGCCGCAGCCGGCGAAGAAGCCCGCCGCCCGCTCGCGCGCCACGACCCTCCCTCCGACCCACGCGAGGCGTTCCAAGACCCCGCCGAGCAGGAACGCCCAGACCAGCGCGTAGAGGAGCCCGGCGCCGACCAGGAGCGGCGGCAAGGAGAGGAGGTCGCCGCGCCACCAGCGCTCCAGGTTGTCGAAGAAGGCGCCGCCGCCGAGGATCTGCGGCCCGAAGGTCTTCGCCAGCGGCCCCGCCTCCGCCTCGAGCTCGCCGTACCAGCCGAGGTCAAGGCCGCCCGCCTGCTCCCGGTGGGCGAGCCCGCGGCCGAGCGAATCGTCGAGCTCGTGGGCGAGAGCGACCGCGAACGGCGCCGCGACAGCCAGGTTGACCACCCAGAGGACCAGCAGCAGGCGCCAGGCGCGGGCGGCCCGGCGGGCACCGTCGAGGAGTGCGTGGAGCATCGTCATACGAAGGCGGTGAAGGTCTGCATCAGGTCCTGGAGCCAGACCAGCCACTTCGACGACCACTTCGCCGGCGCGAGCCAACCCGGGTCTTCGCGGAGGAGGCTGTCGTTGGTGCGGTCGAGATCGAGGAGCAGCGTGCGCTCCGGGTCGACGACGGCGTGATCGAGCTTCGACGGCCCCTCGTGGACGAACCGGCGCCAGCGCGCGCGACCGTCCCAGACACGGCGTTCTTCGCTGCCGTCCTCGAAGACCAGCAGCACGTCGACCGGGAAGACGCCGTCGCCGATCCGCCGCGCGACGACCTCGGTGCGGTAGACCGGCTCCTCCCCGGCGTCCCCGTCCTCGCCATCGTCCCCGTCGCGGGCGACCACCATCTCGCCGTCCCGCTCGACCACGCCGCGCAGCGCCGCGTCGAAGCTCTCCGCCCGCTCGATCGCGTAGTCGAAGGTCACGTCGTCCCGGTGCACCTGGTCGAAGAACCAGTCCAAATCGAAGCCGAGGCGGGCGCGGGTGACCTCGTTGGCGATCGCGAAAAAGTCCTCGGGCTCCGGGTGCCGGAAGCTCCAGCGCTCGTAGAAGGTGGCGAGGATCTCCCGCAGCACCTCCCAGCCGAGATGGCGCTCGAGGGTCGCGAGCCAGACGGCGGTCTTCGAGTAGCTGATGCTCGCATGGCTCCCCGGGTAGTAGAGGAAGGTCGGGGTCGCCGGCACGTCGCGGTCGGCGTGGCGCCGGTAGCGGTCGAGCCGGTTGCCGCCCACCGCGCGCGTCTGGCGCACGTCGGGAAAGACCGCCGGCAGGAAGCCGCGCCAGCCGGTGCCCGGCGGCCTGAGATACCGCACCACCTCGGCGCGCTCGCCGTAGACCTGCTCGTAGACTCGGGCGGTCGAAAAGGTGTTCAGCCCCTCGTCGAGCCAGGCGTGCACGAACTCGTCGTTGCCGACCACGCCGTACCAGAACTGATGCCCCGCCTCGTGGATCGTCACCCCCTCCGGCGAGCCGCCCTCGATCGGATTGAGCAGGCGCGTGCCGGAGGTGAACAGCGTCGGGTACTCCATGCCGCCGGCGCCGCTCTCCCACGCCGGGTCGACGATCGTGAGCTGGCGGTACGGGTACGGCCCGTACCAGCGGCCGTAGAGCTCCAGCGTGTGCTTGGTGGCCGCGAAGTGGCGCGCCACCTGGTGCTCGTGCTCGGGCTGGTAGAGGAGCGTGAGGTCGACCGGCGGAAGTCCCTCCGCCTCGAACCGGTCGGTCGCGACACGATAGTCGGGGCTCGCGGTCCAGGTGAAGGCGTGCACGTCCTCCTGCACGAAGCGGTGCGCGACGAGCCCATCCTCCGCCGGCTCCGACGAAACCTCCCGCCCGGTGGCGCCGACCACGAAACGCTCCGGCGCGACGATCGTCACGTCGTAGACGCCGTAGTCGGAGTAGAACTCGGTATTGGAGTGGAACTGGCGGCAGGCCCAGCCGTCCTCGCCCTCGAAGACGCCGAGCTTCGGGAACCAGTGGGCGACGAAGAAGAAGTCGCCGCGGAAGCCGGTGCGGGCGAAGGTCCGCGGCACCTGCGAGCGCCAGTCCATCGCGACCTCGATCGTCTCGCCCGGGGCGACCGGGGCCGGGAGCGGCACGACGAGCACCGTGCGGTCCTCGGGGTTGCCGTCGTCGGGCGACTCGAAGCGTGCTCGAGCCGAGAGGTCGATCTCGTCGCCGGAGACCAGCCGCACCGATTCGACGTCGATCCACCCCCAGGCGTCGTCGCGGATCTTTCCCGGTGGGTCGCTGGCCAGGCGCTCCTCGCGCATCCAGGTCGAGTGGTCGTTGCGCCAGGCGTTCCAGTAGAGATGGAAGCGAAGCTCGTCGGTGGGCACGTCCTGGATGTTGCGCCAGCGCAGGAGCTGGCGCCCTTCGAGACGCTTCGCCTCCGGATCGAGACGGACCTCGATCGTGTAGCTCGCGTTGCGCGGCGAGAGGGCCCCCGGCTCCGCGGCCGGCGACTCGACCGCAGCCTCTCCGGCCTCCTGGGCCGCGGACGCCGCGGACGCCACTGGCGTCTCGGACCAGGCAAGGGCAGCCGCGACGAGCAGGGCGAGGAGGACCGGCAGAGCCGGAGCCCGGATCACCCGGTCGGCTCGGAGTACGTCACGACCGTGTTGGTCAGGCCGCCGTCGGTGGTGACCACGACGTTCACGGTCCGGCCGTCGGCCTCGAAGGTGAGGTTGGCGAACCGCCCGTTGCCGGCCCGGTTGTCGCTCTGGCCGGTCAGGGTGAGGCCCTCCTGCTCGAGCGCCTCCTTGTAGTGCTCGAGCACCGTGTCGACCGAGTCCTCGGTCTCGAAGTTGAACGCGCCGCTCGTCTCCTCGGCGGTGCGGTTCATCATCGTGCCCTCGACGGTGACGCCCTCGTAGCGCGGCACCCACTCCGGGATGTTCTCCTCGCCGCCGCTGCCGACCCGGAAGGTCTCGTTCCCCTCCCGGTCGCGCAACGTGAAGGCGCCCTGGCCGTCCTCCCCCTCCTCGACGCCCATCGAGACCTCCTGGCCCTCCTCGTCGGTGAAGCGCAGGCGGCCCTCCTTGACCTCGGAGACGTCGACGGTCGTGACCTCGCCGGTCTCGACGTTGCGGATGGTGAGCGTGCCGGCCTCGTCGTCCGACTCGACCAGCTCGACGTCCGGGTTGGCGCGGACGATCAGCTTGGCCGCGTTCATCTCCGGGTTCTCGGCGAACTCCTTGGCCTTGGAGACGGCGAACCAGCCGAGGACCCCCGCCACGACGATGCCGATGAGCAGGATGACGCCGCAGCCGATGCCGACCCACGCCAGCGGCGACAAGCCCTTCTTCTGGGGCGCCGTGCCCGGGGTGTATGCGGAGCCCCCGCCCGGAGGCGGAGGAGGGGTCTGCGTGGTTCCGTTGGTCATGAGCCCGATCTCCTTGCTGTCGATGAAGCGGACGGCACGCGATGCGGACTGCACGCTATCAACGCGTCCCGGTGGCCGCAAGACGAACGCCGACCGGTAGAATTCCACTCCTGCGTGGCGCCACCACGCTCGAACCTTTCGACCGACCGTCCGCGCCCCGGCGCGTTTCCCGAACAGGAGAGACCCGATGACGACGCACGACTCGCAGATCCTCGCCGACCGCAAAAAGGCCCTGGAGGAGGAGTTCTTCGCCCGCCACGAGCGCGAGCTGGTGGAGCGGGTGCGCCTGGAGGCCGCGGAGAAGGAGCGCAAGACGGGGCTGGCCGAGGCGTCCGGCATCCGCGACGCGGAGGTGATCGACCGCCTCGCCGCCCTCGGCCTCGACGCCGGCACGGTGGCCGCGCTCGGCCTGGTGCCGCTGGTCGAGGTCGCGTGGGCCGACCGCGAGCTACACGAGAAGGAGCGCGAGGCGGTGCTCCGCGCCGCTGGCGACGCCGGCGCCACCGATGGGACGGCGGCGCACGCCCTGCTGCTCAAATGGCTCGACAAGCGGCCCGGCCCCGAGCTGCTGGCGGCCTGGAAGGGCTACGTCGGCGCGCTCGTCGAGTCGCTCGACACGACCGAGCGCCAGGCCCTGCGCGACGGCATCCTCGGCCGTGCCCGCGGCGTCGCCGAATCGGCCGGCGGCTTCCTCGGCCTCGGCAAGGTCTCCGAGGTCGAGGAGCAGAAGCTCCAGGAGCTCGAAGCCGCCTTCGGCTAGGCGCCTGTGAAGACGCCGGGGGTTCCTACTCCGGGGTCGGCGAGAAGTCCGGCACCGGCCGGGCGTCCGCCTCGGCCTGGGTCGCCACGCCTTTCTCCTCGATGTCGCGGATGAGCCACTCCATCGCTTTGATCTCGCGCCGCTGCGCATCGATGATCTCGTCGGCCAGCTTTCGTACCCGCGGATCCTCGATCTGCGCCCGCTCGCTGGTGAGGATGGCGATCGAGTGGTGGGGAATCATCCCCTCCATGTAGTCGACCCCGGTCACGGTCGCCTGGCTCCGCACCAGCCAGACCGCCAGGACCATCAAGGCCACGCCCCCGGCGTAGATCGCCAGGTTCACCTTGCCGTTGCGATACATGCCCAGCATGAACGAGAGCATGACGATCGTCATCGACCCGGCCATCAGCAGGGTCATGAAGAGCCGAGTCTCGCTGAACCAGGCGTGGTCGAGGATCTGGTAGGAGTTGAGGTACATGAGGAAGAACATCGCGATCGCCGAGGTGGCGATCATGGCGAAGAATTTGCCGTAGCTGCTGCCGTCGACTTTCATGAATCATCCTCTGCTTGCGATCTGTCCGTCGTGAACGGCGGGATCTCGACGCCGTCGGCCGCGAGCTGCTCGTCCGTCGCCCGGTAGGAGACGTCGCCGGGCGCGAAGTCGTACGGGCCCGGATCGTCGTACCCCGGCGCGTGGTGGCGTACCTTGAGCAGCGTCGCCATGCCGCCCATCACCGTCGGTCCGAACTGCCCCTCGAAACCGCGCATCGGGATCGAGTTCGGCGGCAGCGGCATGTGGTCCGCCATCCGGGCCATGTCCTCCATGCCGTCTTGACCCATGGTCATGTAGCCGGGCAGGAGCGAGCGGATCTTCCGCTCGGCGCGCCGGGCGTCGACGCCGATCATGTTCGGCAGACCGTGTCCCATCTGGTTCATCATGTGGTGGGTCATGTGGCAGTGC
>CAZLLV010000362.1:0-4246 GCA_964560325.1 uncultured Thermoanaerobaculia bacterium
TGTTCCTGATCCTTGCCGCGTCGCTCGTCTTCGGCGTGACGATGACGCTGCCGATCGGCGGCGCCGACATGCCGGTCGTCATCTCGCTGCTCAACTCCTACTCGGGCATCGCCGCGGCGATGACCGGCTTCGTGCTCGAGAACAACCTGCTGATCATCAGCGGCGCCCTCGTCGGTGCCTCCGGGCTGATCCTCACCAACATCATGTGCGTGGCGATGAACCGTTCGCTCGCCAACGTGCTCTTCGGCGGCTTCGGTGCCCAGCCCGAGACGGGCGGGGCCGGCGGCGCCTCGTCGGAGTACGGCGTGGTGCGCTCGTTCAGCGCCGAGGACGCGGCGCTGGTGCTCGAGAGCGCCGAGTCGGTGATCTTCGTTCCCGGCTACGGCCTGGCGGTGGCCCAGGCGCAGCACACGGTCAAGGAGCTCGCGAGCCTGCTCGAGGGCCGCGGCACCAAGGTGCGCTACGCCATCCACCCGGTCGCCGGCCGCATGCCGGGGCACATGAACGTGCTCCTCGCCGAGGCCGACGTGCCGTACGAGCAGCTCGTCGAGATGGACCGGATCAACGCCGATTTCAAGAACACCGACGTGGTGATCGTGGTCGGCGCGAACGACGTGGTGAACCCGGCGGCGGAGAAGACGCCGGGGAGCCCGATCTGGGGCATGCCGGTGCTCCAGGTGTGGGAGGCGCGGTCGGTGGTCGTGATCAAGCGGAGCCTCTCGCCCGGCTTCGCCGGCATCAAGAACGAGCTGTTCGAGTACGAGAACTCGATGATGCTGTTCGCCGACGCCAAGGAGGCGCTGCAGGATGTCGTCTCCGAGATGAAGAGCGCCGCGGCCGCGTGACCCGCGGCACCCGGGCGCGGAGCTTGCTAATCTCGGCACCGGAGAGGCGGCGGCGCCGTAGGCCGGTCGTGCCGGAAAGGGAGCGCGCATGGGTGCCCACGAAATCAAGCGGCAGGACGATCCGGAGGACATCCGGCTCTTCACCCAGAAGCTCCTGACCGACCTCGAAGTCCTCTCCCGGATGATCGACGGAGAGCTCTTCGAGACCGGCCTGCGCCGGATCGGCGCCGAGCAGGAGATGTTCCTGGTCGACCGCGAGGGCCGGCCGGCGACGGTCGCGCGGGAGGTCCTGGCGGCGATCGACGACCCCCACTTCACGCACGAGCTCGCTCTCTTCAACCTGGAGTGCAACCTCGACCCGCGGGTGCTCGAGAGCGACTGCTTGTCGCGCTTCGAAGAGCAGCTCGTCGGGCTGGTCGACAAGGCCCGCAAGGCGGCGGAAGCCCAGGGGTACGGGGTGGTGCTGACCGGCATCCTGCCGACCCTCGAGGCCTCCGACCTCAACATGGACAACGTCACGCCCGAGCCGCGCTACCGGGCGCTCAACGACGCCATCCTGCGCCTGCGCCGCGGGCCCTTCGACATCCGGGTCAAGGGCTTCGACGAGGTCATCCTGCGTGCCGACAGCGTGATGTTCGAGGCGTGCAACACCAGCTTCCAGGTCCACTTCCAGGTCGTGCCGGACGAGTTCGCCCGCCTTTACAACGTCGCCCAGGCGGTGGCGGCGCCGGTGCTCGCCGCCTCGACCAACTCGCCGATCCTCTTCGGCAAGCGGCTCTGGCGCGAGACCCGGATCGCCCTCTTCCAGCAGTCGATCGACACCCGTCAGGCGACCAGCCACGTGCGCGAGCAGAACCCGCGGGTCTCGTTCGGCCGGCGCTGGGTCGACGACTCGGTCCTCGAAGTGCTGCGCGAGGACGTCTCCCGGCTGCGGGTGATCCTCTCGACCGAGATCGAGGAGGACTCGCGTGCCGAGCTCGAGGCCGGCCGCGTCCCCAAGCTCCAGGCGCTCGGCCTCTACAACGGCACCGTCTACCGATGGAACCGGCCGGTCTACGGCATCTCGGAGGGCAAGCCGCACCTGCGGATCGAGAACCGCATCCTGCCCTCCGGCCCGACGCCGGCGGACGAGATGGCGAGCGCCGCCTTCTGGTTCGGGCTCATGCGGGCGGTGGCCGAGGAGCACGGCGACATCTCGCGGGTGATGAGCTTCGAGACCGCGGAAGAGAACTTCCTCGCCGCCTCGCGCCTCGGCCTCCAGGCGCAGTTCACCTGGCCCGGCCGCCCGAACGCGCCGGCGCAGGACCTGATCCTCCAGGAGCTCCTCCCCCTCGCCCGCGAAGGGCTCGACGACATGGGCATCGACTCCGCCGACACCGACCGTTACCTCGGGATCGTCGAGGAGCGGGTCGAGTCGCAGCAGACCGGTTCGCAGTGGATGATCGACTCGCTGATCCACATGGGCGAGGAGGGGACGAAGGCGGAGCGCCTGGCGGCCCTGACGCTCGCCACGATCGAGCGCCAGCGCACCAACCGGCCGGCCCACGAATGGCACCCGGCGAGCCTCGCCGAGGCCGGCGGCTGGGAGAAGCACTACTCGAAGGTGCGGCACTTCATGATCACCGAGCTCTTCACCGTCCACGAGGACGAGCTCGTCGACCTGGTGGCGGCGCTCATGGACTGGGAGCACATCCGCCACGTCCCGGTCGAGGACGACCGCCACCGGCTGGTCGGCCTGGTCACCCACCGTACGCTGCTCCGCCTCCTCGCCCAGGGCCGCATCACCACCGGCCATCCGATCCCGGTCTCCGAGATCATGCACCGCGAGCTGGTCACCATCGGCCCCGACACGCCGACTCTCGACGCGATCCGCCTGATGAAGGAGCACAAGGTCGGCTGTCTGCCGGTGGTCGACGACGAGCAGCGCCTGATCGGCATCATCACCGAGCGCGACTTCCTCACCATGTCCGCCCAGCTCCTCGAGGAGGGGCTGAGCCGCGTGGACTGAAAGGCCGCCAAGAACGAGAAAGGGCGGAGGCCTCGCGGCCCCCGCCCTCGGGTTGTTTCACGGCGAAGCCGTGAAGATCACTTGCAGGTCTTCGAACCCGGCTTGCCCTTGCACTTGTTCGAGCAGCAGTCGCCGTCGGAGGAGCAAGAGGCGCCGAGCGGCGAGCAGCTCCCGCCGCCGCCGCCACCACCGCCGCCGCCACCGCTCCCGCTGTAGAGAGCGTTGATGCCGTCGGCGTCGTCCTGCGCGATGGTCACCGGACCGTTGTTGCAGGAGGAGACGGAGGGGTACATCGTGGCGCCCGAGACGTTCGAGTGGCCGAGGCCGAGGCCGTGGCCGATCTCGTGCACCTGGATGCCGTCGATGTAGAACTCGTTCGAGCAGCCGTCCGACTCGCCCGGCGTGGTGAAGTCGTAGTTGTCGTTGGTGACGATGTCGGCGTCGAAGATCGTGGAGCCGGAGTAGTAGCCGGTGAACGTGGCCGCGAGACAGCTCCCGGTGCACACGTTGATCGGATCGTCGAAGCGCAGCATCGGCGTGCCGTCGCCGAGCGTGAAGTTGCTGGTGTTGCCGGCCTGCGCGTTGACCACGTTGCCGGAGCCGGCGCCGTTCCACGCCTGGTTCGAGTTGATGGCGTTGACCACGGCGGAGACGCCGCCGTCCCCGTCGTTGACCGAGGAGCTGCCGTTCTGATCGATGATGTAGGTCGGCGTCGAGCTCCAGGTCCGCGTGGGGCTCAACAGCACGTAAGCGGTGACGCCGCTCGCCACGAGGAAGCCGGCGACGAGGGCGATGACGAGAGTCGATTTCTGAATGCGGTTCATCGTCATTCCTCTCACTTCACTCGGGGGTTGCGGTCGAGGCCGACGGCCTCGGCACGGACGGACGCCTTGAGCGTCTCGAGCGGGATCGCCTTCGGCCGCGGCGCGGCCTGGCCGTTCGCGGTCAGCAGGCGAACGTCCTGGAGTGCCGGCACCGCGATCTCGGCACCGTCGGAGCGGGTGACGACCCGGTACTGGCCCTGCTGGAAGCCGGTGATCTCCATCTGGTCGCCGTTCTTGTGCAGGAACAGGAACTGCGTCTGGCCCTTGCCGAAGACCGGGAAGCCGTGGGCCTCGACGCGGTAGTCGGCGACGGTGCCGCCCGGGGTGCGGACGGTGACCAGGCCGGAGGCGTTGCCGACGACCGATTCACGCACGTGGACGACCGCGTCCGTGAAGATCATCGTGCCTTCCTGGTTCCAGTACGAATACGTGTAGAGAACATCTCCTACGACGACCGCGTCCGACTGGCCCACGAGCTCGGCGCCGTTCATGGCGACGAAGGTCGAGGCGCTCAACGGCACCGCGGCCTGAGCGCACTACAGCGCCCCGACGAGACAAAGACGTTTCAT
>CAZLLV010000363.1:0-15764 GCA_964560325.1 uncultured Thermoanaerobaculia bacterium
AGCACCAGCGCTTCAGCGAACATCTGCGTGACGATGCGGCCGCGGCTCGCGCCGAGCGCCGACCGGACCAGCAGGTCGGCTTCACGCGAGGCCGCCCGCGCGAACAGGAGCAGGCCGACGTTGCTGCAGATCAGGACCAGCAGCAGCGCGACGAAGAAGTAGATCGAGTACATGACCATCATCTCGTCGGGCTCGTCCGGCGCGGTCATCATCGCGTAGGGCCTCACGCGAGGCTCGAGATGCTGATGCGTGTCCGGTGACGCCGACGCGGTGCGCCGGCCGGCCACCGTCAGCTCCGCTTGCGCTGTCTCGATCGTTTCGCCCGGGGCGAGCAGGGCAAAGACGGTGATCGCGGGGCCGGAGCGCGGCGCAGGGTGGAGGGCCGACGTCTCGAGCGGCACCCACACGTCGTGCGAGACCGGAAACTCGAAGCCCTCCCGCATGACGCCGACCACCGTGACGTGATCGTTTCCGAGCTGCACGGTGCGTCCGAGCACGTCGGGATCGCTGCCAAACCGGGTGCGCCACACTTCGTAGCCAACGACCGCCACCGCAGGCGCCGCGGGTTGTTCGTCGGCCTCGACCAGCACGCGGCCCATGAGCGGCTCGCCGTCGGAGACCCGGAACCCCGAGGCGGTCATCTCGGCGACGGTGACAGGAGGCGCGATATCGCCCTCGTCGACGATGAGGTTCCGGCTCGAGTTGCGCCAGGCGCCGACGTCGGTCAGCGATCGCAGCGACTGCCGCCACTGGAGGAAGTCGTGGAGGATTCTTTCCTCTTGATCGTTCGCCGCGACGTCGATGCTGCGAACTTCGACCAGGCGCCCGCCCTGAGATACCGGAAGGGTGGGATTCGTGAAGAGAACCACGACCTGAAAGATCACGAGGCCGGCCCAGACGGCGAACGCCATCGCGAGCCCGCCGACGATCGTGAGCCCGGGGTACTTCACGAGCAGCCTGACGCCGAGCTTCAGGTCGAACGCGAAGGCCTCGAGAGCAGGCAGACCGCGGCGATCGCGATGGGCGTCCCTGGTGCCGGCGATTCTCGACCACCACGCGCGCAGCGTTCTCATGGCAGATCCGCCAGGAAGCGCGTCATGATCGCGGACGTCTCGGCCCACGACAGCGTGCCCTGCCAACCGGAGCTCGTTTCGAGTGGACTCATACCTACTCCCATACGAATGGGGCGGAGCAAAGATTACCGGGAACCTTTCAGGGATGTCCTGACGCGTGGAGTGACTGCCGCCCCTCCCCGTGCGGCCTGACAACTGGCACCGCGTCCACGTCCGGTTTCGCTCCACCAAGGTACGTGGGGTGCTACAATATGCCACTGTTGAATGGCAACGCGAGGTGGCAAGATGTCGACCAAGAAACTGAACCTCCCCCTCCCTGGTGACCTCCATCGAGCGGTCTTCGCCGAGGCACGAGACCGCGGCGTTCCCGCGACTCGCCTGGTGCGCTCGATCCTTCAGGAGTGGCTCGACCAACGGGCACGCAGTCGAGAAACCGAGGAGCTCCGCCGCTTCGCCCGCGACAACGCCGGCAGCGAGCTCGACCTGATCCCCGATCTCGAATCGGCCGCCGCGGCCGAACTGGTCCGGACGGCGAGAGATGAAGCGCGGTGACGTCTGCTGGGCTCGCCTGGAGCCCCGCTCCGGGTCGGAGCAGAAAGGCCGTCGACCGGTGGTCGTGGTGTCGCACGACGCGTTCAACGAAACCGAGGCTTGGCGCTCGATCATCGTCGTACCCCTGACGACTTCCGCCCGACAAAAGTCCCGTGGTCCGACCGTGGTAACCCTCTCCGAAGAGCAGACCTCCTTGCCCCAAGCGTCGTTCGCCCTCTGCCACCAGGTGACGACCCTCGACCGAGCCAAGCTCGACCCGCCGGTCGGACGGCTCGACGCAGCCGCGCTCCGGCAGCTCGGGCGCGGAATCGTCGTCGCCTGCGACCTCCACGCCGCCCTCACGGACGGCTGAGATCGGGACTCGTAGCCCTTCCTCCCTTGCGCAGCCCGTGCCGTGGAACGGCAAATCGTGCCGCAGATCGACAGGTCGTGTCGTAAGACCGCAAACCCGAGGAATTCGATCGATCCACCGGAAGAATAAGCGTGGTGGGCAGAGCGGGCGTGCCTGCGCTGCGGGCCCGGCCGGGGGCATCGCGGGCTCCGGCACGGCTCGGCTGGAAACACTCCCGCCGGAGGCCTCGCCTGGGTTCACTTCGGGGATGGAGCGGGCATTCCCTGCTTACTGGCGTGCTGGCTCCCCTCGTTCAACCACCTCCACCCGCGATGCCCCCGGCCGGACCCTCGACGGTCGAGGTGGGCCACGTGCCCCCGAGTCGGTCCCCTATCGGCCGACTCGTCGAGCAAGCCACTGAAAACAAGGGGCTCCGAAGTCATTGGCACCTCGTCCAGTCCGGCGCAGCCGTGCTCCGGCAGCTCGGCTGCGGAATCATCGTCGCCTGCGACCTCCACGCCGCGCTCGCGGACCGCTGACGCCCGGATTCGTACCCCACCTCCCCACCGCGAAAACGCCTTCCGGTACAAGGCCTTCGCCGCTTGCCCGCGCCCGAAGCACGGACCCGCTGCCCGGGGGCGGGCCACTCTGCCCTGCGCCTCGAAACTCGAGGCACCCAGTCCGCGGTCGGCGTCCATCATGCACTTGAGGACAGTTCATTCATTATTCGACAAGCTCAATTTCGTCGGGCTCAAACCAATTCTGCCTGATCATGGCATCCCGCGCGGAGTGAGGGTCGGCTGCGTAGTAGACAACCGCGAGGCTCTCCTTCGCGCGACTGCAGGTCACATAAAAGAGTCGACGCGTCCGGTCGATCGTGGTTTCCTTGCCGGAGGCTTCGTTTTCAAGGTCAGTCCTGCTCTTCTCCTTCGTGCCAAATAGTTTGTCGTACGCGAACATAAACCCGCGCGCCTCTTCGTCGCTCACGATGACCATCACGCGCGAAAATTCCAGTCCTTTGACGCCCTGATGAGTATCGAACTGCGAGACGCCTTGGATATAGCGGTGATATTTCTCGATCTGATCGAATGGTGCTTCGAGCGCTTGGCGCCACCCGCCAAGCTCACTCTCGAGATCGACCTCTTTCTCCTGATCGTCTTCATCGTCAGTCTCTACGCCGGTATCGCCTGCGATCGCACCATCGTCGGCGGTAGCAAAAGGCGCCAAGACATCGGGAATCGTGAAGAGACGCTTCTCGGCGACATAGCCCAACACAGCGCGCGAGGAAGGCTTCTCATCGGCCGACACTAGCGCCAGCAGGCCGTCGCAGGCCGCCCTGGCCTTGCTGAGAATGTCGGCCTGCCTTTCACCCGCCTCCTCAAGCGCCTTGTGCTCAAGGAGCGGCGAGCTGCGCCGCACGATAGCGGCGGCGGCAAACTGGTCGGATTCGCGTAGCGCTGTCACCAACGGCAGGATCTCGCGCGTGAACAGCCCGATGCCCGCACTTGTCCCCTGGAGGAAGCTCGTCCGAATGCGCTCGACAGAATAGAGAGGTTCGAAGAACTCCCCGAATCCGAAGCGGCGAGCTGACATCAGATGCTCCAGAGCAAGCGTTTTAATCGCCTCGGATCCTGCGGCCCAGTTCTGATCCCCCGAAATCTTGGCCATCCTCGCAGCGATCACGGCCTCAACCTCCGTCTTGTTGGCGGTCGCCTGCGGTACAACAAACAAACGGACGACGCCGACACTGGCGTCGCTGCGCGGGACCTGTTTCTCACCATCCACGTCCTGGCGAATCTTGTTGATGAGCTCGATCACCCTGGTCGGGCAGCGATGGTTCATCCGCTTGCGTGGCCGCGCCCAGCCCTCGGGGATCGCCTCGGCGAGTCGATCCTTTCCGTCGCCGTAGATACGCTGCATCATATCGCCGAAGAGACCAATGCAAAATGTGCCGTGGTTCGCTGCCTCGACGCCCAGCAGCGCATCCATTAGCTTGCGGTTCGTATCTTGGCTCTCGTCGATAAGCAGGATCGGAAAGCGCGTGACGAGTAGGCACCGCAGACCGGGCTTCGCGCCCAGCAAATCGGCTGTCATCGCAATGACCTCGGCATGGCTAAGCGCGTCGCGGGACCGGTTATCGCCAATTGGGCTGTAGACGAAGCGCGTGATCGCATTGAGCCCCGCGTGGCGGCGCCGCTTGTTCTCGATCGAGCGAGCACGGTCCGCAGCCGCCTTGCTGCCCGCCCGGCCCTTAGCCTGAGCCACCTCGAGCTCGGAGATATCTTCGAGGAGCCTTGCGGCGAGCCATTGCCGGATGTTCGCGTCATAGCCGACGATCAATGACCAAGCGAAAGAATGGATCGTCGACACCTCCACACGCGAGTCAAATTCGAGCCGTTGCTTGATTTCATCGCACGCCGCGTTGGTATAGGTGATAACGCCGATCTTTCGCCCAGTCAGCGACAGGCGCCGACCTTGCTCGCGGCATATCGTACGAATTGCTTCTACAAGCGAACGTGTCTTGCCAGAGCCCGCGCCCGCATAGAGAAAGAAACTCTCCGGCTTCTCTAAGTCTAGACAGCCAAGGATCGTCTCGTCAGCCTCGGAATCGAACTGGTCGTCTGCGGTGCTCATGGTCGGGCCTGCTCGGCTTGTTCCGACTGCTCGGCCTGCTCGTCCTTGGGCAGGATCTCGACCTGCTTCTTCTTCAACCGTTTAAGAAGCCATTCGAGTCCCTCGGCGATGTAACAGGGCACGACAATATTGTCGAAATTTTCAAGCTTGAGGATGTCGAGCGCGAACTCCGCTTTCCTTCCCTTTTTGAGTGCGGCATACATGGCTCTACCGATCTTTGTTGCGCCGCCGCCTTCCGTAATTGCGTCGCGGAACTTGCGCACCAGACCGGTTCCTTCAAGCGACGAGAAAAGGGCAAGGTTCTCAAATGCGAGTGCATCCTCGAAGGTATAGGGATAGACCTCTTCCGGCTGAGCGGACCCAGGTGCGGTCACAGCCACCGGCGTCTGGTAGGCGACGCGCACCGCGAACAGAGGATCGTCGGCGACGAGCTGTGTTTTGGCCGCGGCGTCGGCATCCATAAGGGTATCGACGTCTTCAACGCCCGGCACCCAGGTCTTCAGCGTTGCGTTGTTGGTTTTCTGGTTGGCACCCTTTGCCGGCTGTTCTGATACGCCGCCGGTGCCATCGAGCGTATCCAGGTCGGTGATGATTAGCGTAAGCAGCCTGAGATGGTCGATTAGCGGCTTGAGACGGTGCGCATGACTGCCGCCGATCTCGAGTAGTGTGATATAACACTGGTTGAGTTCATCATAATGTGTACGAATGAAGTTGGGGACAAGCATGCGCTCGGCCGGTCCTTCCACTAGGATCGCGGCGTCGGCGAAGAACAAATCGGCATGTTGTGCGTGCAGATAGCGGGTGACGAACTTCTCGGTCTCAGTTCCTGGACCGAAAACATCGGAAAGGTTGATGACTGTCGAGACCGGCACGTTGGTCGCCGTGCCGGCCGGCAGCCGACGGAAATAGCGCAAACAGGAGAACGGGATCTCATGCGCCACATGGCTCGAGTGGGTGCTGACCACGAGTTGGGTGCGCAGGATTTTGCTCTCGCCCAAGTCCGCATGGGCGCGCAGCACGGCATACGCCTTCTTGATGAAGACCTGCTGGACTTGGGCGTGGAGATGGGCCTCAGGTTCCTCGACTAGAACCAGATGGAGCGGCTCGTAGTTGGTGATCGTTGTACCCTTCGACGCCTTGCCGACCCGCATCCACGCGTCCCGAAAGGCCATCAACCGGAAGATCATCGAGATCAAATTCTGATAGCCGAGCCCGTTGTTACCCTCGGGCAATCGGAGGACAGGTGTCGCGTTATCCTCAGCGATGACATCGACCTCAAAGCTGATTGCCGCGCTGTGGCTGAGACCGTCGATCGCCTTAAGTCGGGTTGACACTCGCGGACGGGGATCGGTCACGCCCGGATAGCCCATGCCTTCAACTTCAGTGAAGGCGTCCTTGAAGCTCTCAGTCAGCCGTATGTCGAATGCATCTTGGGCGGCCTCTATCGCCTGGAGTGCGCCGAGATCTTTGGGATCGGGGCCCTTGGTCGGATCTAGATGCTTGGCATAGTAGCTCCTTAGCTGGTCCGACAAACGGCTGCTCGCCGCGGCGGCTGGGGCATCCTCATCATCTTGGTGAGGCTGTTCCTCACCGAACCCGCGCTGTGCGGGAATGTCGTGCACGCGGACCAAGCCCTTCAAGGGCTCGCCTTCGATCGGCAACGACGCGGCCGGCAGCACCTGCGGTCGTGCCTGGAACTTGTCGGGCTCCGCGAGCTCGGCAGGATCCAGCGAATAGGCACGGATTGTGAAGTGGGCGGAGAGTCTCTTGCTCAAAAAATCGACAAAGTTCTCGGGCCAAATTGTTAACTTGGGAGGATCCGGCGGTGAATCGGCTTCCGGATGTTTCCCCGCCTCCGCGGCAATTGCCGCTTCCTGACCCATGGGTCAACCACTAGATCGATGACGTCCCCGGCGTCGCGCGCTTCGATCCAGCTCTTTCCGAGCGAAATGAGTGCGGGCCAATGGCACAGGGTAAAGTCGTGTAGCTCAAAGGGGCAGCGCCGCGGCGACAGAAAGCGGCGCATTGCGAGCATTGCCGAGGTCTTGCCACTGTTATTGGCTCCGACGAAAAGGGTTGTAGTGTTCGATAGATCGATGCGTGCCGACAGAAGCTTCCTAAAGTTAGCGACTTCGACAAATTCGATATGCACTCGGCGCCTCCTACTCAGGCGTGGTCTCTTGTGACGCTTAGCCAAACTGTCATCGCGAGAAAGCTGACGTGCTCGGGCGAACACCTCGCGGCCAGGGGTGCCGCATAACGAGAAGGGGTTCTTTCGGAAGACCCCGCAGCCCGATCGGCCACCGCGGGCTTCGGTGTGCTCTCGATAGAACCTGGTTGAATGAAACAGCGGGCTGTGGATCGCTGGCGTCTTTGGGGTTTCTATCCCCTGCTCCGGTCGTCCGAGGGCGGTGGATCGGGGAAGCCAGCGGCTCCGAGAGCTCCCAGAAGGGGGTTCGGGAGCGCTTGGTAGCACTCCAGGCGCGCGACATCGGCTCTGTCGAGGCCATGATCGCCCCGCAGTCTACTCGATCCGGAGAGCGGGCACAAAAGCCCCGACCACCGGGGGTACGGCACCCGGAGCGGTCGATCACGAGGCCCTCCGGAACGCGGGCGCGACTCCGGGCGGGGATCTCGACGACGAGGAGTAGGCGTCTGCGGCCGCCGTTTACCTAGCGTTTGTGGTTGGCGCCTCTTAGCCCGGCGAGCATCTCGCGCCACTCCATCTGCACCTCCGAACGTCACCGCGCCTGCCCACCCCACCGGACCCAGGGGCCGGCCGGGGCCTCCTCGGCCGGAGGTGCCTGCGCCCGCGGAGCTGGCACGGGCAGTGGAAGGGCACGGGCTCCCCGGCCGCGTGGCGTCAGACAGGCGAGGCCCCCGGCGGCATGGCCATCCGCCGAGCCGTGCCGGAGGCCGAGGAGGCCCCGGCCGGCCCCGTCGCCGTAGGCACGCCCGGTTCCCCCGGCACGCACCCGACGACGGTTTCGTCGGCACCCACGCCACCCCCTCCCACCCCGGGAGGAGGCAAAGCTCCTCCCCTACTTGACTTTTAAACGGCGTTATTGTAGCGTAACTTCACGTTCCGTCCGGGTGCTTCGTTCACCACGACCCCGGCCTTGAAACCAAGCGGGCACGGCAGCGGCGGCATCCGCTACCGCGCCCTCGACGACGCACAGGAGTTATCTATGCGACGCCGTACCGACGATTGTAGCTCTTCCTCCTCCACCACCCCTGAGAACGCCTTCCGCAACGAAACCCTCGCCGCCCTGCGCGCCCGCGAACCCGAGCCCGCCGCCCCCGAAGGCGAGCTGCCCGGCCCCTGGCGCGTGACCCGCCTCTGGGGCGACGGACCGCCGATCTGGGCCGTCTACGGCCTTGGCGAATGCGGCCCCCGCCTCACCTTCTGCGACCCCGACGGCTCCCCCGCACCGGGCGACCTCGCCCACCTCACCGGCGCCGCCCTCGCCCTCGCCGAACGCCCCCGCCGCTTCCGCTTCCAGAAAGGCGCCGACGGCCGCCTCCACCTCATGCACGACGGAGCCGGCATCGCCACCGTCCGCACACCCGAGCTGGAGCAAACCTCCCTCGCCGCCGACCTCACCCGCCTCGCCGACCTCCGCGTCCAGCCCCTCCCCCTCGCCCAGTTCCTCGCCGCCGTCCCGGCCGGAGTGCTCGAGCGCGCCGGGGCCATCCTGATGGACGAGCTCCGGAAGGCCGGATAGCCGCCCCATCACCCGCCGGGCCGGCTTCGCGCTCCCGCGGGCCGGCCCGGCTCCTATAATCCCCGAGATGAAAACGCCAAACGACGCCGAGCGAGAGTGGTGGGCCGGTTGGGAGGGTGTCAGAAAGAGTTCTCGCTGGAGGCATCCCTGGCGATGACGCCGCTACAACGCCTGGAGTGGCTGGAGGAAGCGCTCGAGCTGGCCTGGGAGGCCGGAGCGGTCGGCCGGCGCCGCGACGTCACCGACACCTAGAGCGGGCCGCCTACCGGCTCGACTGCCTGAGAGAGCCGCTGAAGCAACAGGTAGTCCTACAGGGAACTCACCACCACGTTCTCCGATCGCTCCACGCCGTACACGCCCTCGATCATCCGAATCGTCTGCTCGGCGACCTCGGGCCAAGCACCTCGGATCTCGACGTGATAGGGGCCTTCGTCACCATCGAGCATCGCGCCGATCGTGAGCGGGATGGAAACCCCTTCATAGGTCTTCGGCGTCAGACCGAGGCGGGCGGCCTCCTCCCCGAACTTCTCATAGTCCACACCGATACCGTTCGAAGAAAGGTCGACGCCCTCGGGATCGAGGATCATCTGGGCGAAGTTCTCGCGCCCCTGGAACTCGACGTGGATCACTTCGCGCCACGCCTCGGCCTCCACGAAGGACATCAGGGCCACTTCCAGCTCCCCAAGCGGGCGGGCAGCGGCTCTGGGTGGCGGCTCGGGAATCGCGTCCAGGTCGACCGGGTCGTCGTGGGCGGAGCCCGATCTGCGGGACATCGCGCGAAAGACCCAGAGCACACTCAGGACGATGACAGCCAGAATCGGAATCAAGCCCTCGTTCATAGTCGAACCTCCTCCGAGCTTCTTACGCCGGGGTTTAAGGTACCATTCAGCGCCCTGGTACCCGAGATCAGTGGCACCTCGATCAACCCGGTCCTTCGGCAGACCGCCCACCGGCTCGACGTCCGACCCCCAGCCCAGTCGAGGTGCACACGGAACCCGTGTGCGCGTAAGCTGTGCTCATGAACGTGACGATCTCCGTCGAAGACGACCTGTTGGAGCGTGCACGGGATCTGGCGCGACGGCGGGGCATCAGCCTCCAGGAGCTGATCCGGGATCAGCTTCGCCTCCTCGCCGGCGAGCGCCCGGGAAGCCACACCGCCCACGAGCTCCTCGAGCTGATGGACCAGCACGGAGGACACTCCGGAGACCGCCCCTGGCGCCGGGAGGACGCCTACCGGGGACGTCTCTGATGCGGCGCTTCCCGGCCTTGCCTCCTTCCCCCGGCCGCCTGAATACTCCGCCCGCCCGCGTGGTAGAAAGAAGCACCTTCCGAACCGAGAACCACCGAACCCGAGAGGGCACCCCCTTGGCCGACGAACCGCTCCTCCCTTCCCGCTCCAGCCGCTCGTCGAGCGGCGAACGCTTCCGCAAGGCCTTCGTCCTCCTCCTGGTGGCCGGGATCACCCTCCTTTTCCTGATGGTGATCCGGCCGTTCCTCCTGGCCTTGCTCCTCGCGGCGATCTTCGCCGGCCTCACCTACCCTCTCTACCGCCGGATCCGCGACAATCTCCGCGGCCGCGAAGGGCTCGCCGCCGTCACCACGCTCCTCGTCCTGCTCCTCGGCGTCGGCGTGCCCCTCGGCGGCTTCCTGGTGCTGGTCGCGAACGAGGCCGTCCAGATCAGCCGGGGCGCGGAGGAGTGGTTCCTGGAACAGGACGACCTCCTCACCGAGGCCCGCCGATGGGTCGAACGCCTGCCGTACGCCGACCGGATCCTGCCCGAAGAGGGCGAGCTCGCGGCGCAGTTCCGGACCGTCGTCGAGCGCACCGGCCCGGTCCTCATGGGCACGCTCGCCGCCGCCACCCGCGGCACCCTCTCGTTCTTCCTCCAGCTCTTCGTCCTCCTCTACGCTCTCTTCTTCTTCCTGGTCGACGGGCCGGCCATCCTGCGCACCATCCTGGGCTACCTGCCGCTCGGCCCGGATCAGGAGGAGGCGCTTCTCGAACGCTTCGTCTCGGTCACGCGGGCGACGCTCAAGGGGTCGCTCCTGATCGGCGTCATCCAGGGCGCCCTCGCCGGGCTCGCCTTCTGGATCGCCGGTGTTCCCGGGGCCGCTTTCTGGGGCACCGTGATGGTGGTGCTGTCGGTGATTCCGGCGCTCGGCGCGGCGTTCGTCTGGGTTCCGGCCGTTCTCTACCTCTTCGTGACCGGCGAGCTGGGGGCGGGCGTGGGGCTCCTGATCTGGTGCGCGATCGTGGTGAGCACCGTCGACAACTTCCTGCGTCCCCGGCTGGTCGGGCGCGACGCCCGCATGTCGGACCTGCTGATCCTGCTCAGCACCCTGGGCGGGATCCTCCTCTTCGGTGCCGTCGGCTTCATCGTCGGCCCGATCGTGGCGGCCCTCTTCGTCACCATCTGGCACATCTACGGCGAGACTTTCGACGACTGGCTGCTTCCCATCCCCGCCCCCCTGCGGCAGAAGCTCGACGAGGCACCGGGAGCGGACGACGACACCTCGCCCCCGCTCGACGGGTTCCAGGGCCGGGGCTGATCGCAGGTCGCGAAAAGGTGTGGTAGCATTTGATGCATGCGCACCACCCTCAACATCGCCGACGATGTCCTCTACGCCGTCAAGGAGCGCGCGCGGCGGCAGAACCGGAGCGCCGGCGAGGTGCTTTCGGATCTCGCGCGTGAAGCGCTCACCGGCGGCCGGCGGCACACCCCGAGTCCCGCACCGACCGAGGTCGCGGAGCCGGAGGGCTTCTTCGGCTTCCAGCCGCTCCCCCACCGCGGCCCGGCCGTGTCGAACGAGCTGATCGACCGGCTGCGGGAAGACGAGGGCTGAAGGTCACAACCCGGTGCGCGCCCTGCTGGACGTCAACGTCCTCCTCGCCCTCCTGGACACCGACCACGTCGACCACCGCGTCGCGCGGGAGTGGCTGGCGGATCAGATCGAGCACGGCTGGGCCTCCTGCGCCCTGACGCAGAACGGCTGCGTCCGCATCCTCAGCCAGCCACAGTACCCGAGCCCGATCTCGGTGACCGAAGCGGCGGACCGCCTCGAGCTCGCGACCTGTAGCGAGCACCACGCCTTCTGGCCGAGCGAGGCGAGCTTCCTCGACGGCCACAGCATCGATCGCACCCGCGTCCACGGCCCACGCCAGATCACCGACGTCTACCTCCTCGCCCTGGCGGTCCGCCACGGCGGCCGTTTCGTCACCTTCGACGGCCGCGTGCCGCTCGACGCGGTGAAGGGTGCAACGTCGGAGCACTTGCTGGTCCTCTGAGCCTGTCACGTCCCAACTCTCGCCCCTCCAAGCTGTTAGCATCCGGTCACCGATGCACCGTTCCCGGCGCTTCCGGCGACCCTGGCGATCCGACACGTGAGACCTCTGGAGCTGTTTCTGAGCGCGGCCGTCGTGCTGCTTCCGCTCGCCTACCTCTTGACGACGGCGGGGTACGCCTGGGTCTTCTTCGCCGGCAACCTGCGGGCGGACCGCGTGGCGCCGTGGATGCTGCGCGGCACCCTGGCGCTCCACCTCGCCTACCTCGGGGCGCTGACCGACCACCTCCAGCACTTCCCCGCCGCGACCATCTCCGAGGGGCTTTCGGTGGTCGCGGTGGCGGTCGGCTTCACCTATGCGCTCGTCGAGTGGCGCGGGCGGGAGCGGTCGACCGGTTTCTGGATCGTCGGGGTGGTCTTCTTCGTCCAGCTCCTCGCGTCGCTCCTCCACCGCCCCGAGCCGAGCGCGAGCACCGAGGTGCTCCGGAGCGCGGTCTTCGCCAGCCACGCCTTCCTGGCGCTGGTCGCCTACGCCGCCTTCGTCATGGCCGCCGCGTACGGATTCCTCTTCCTGAAGCTCTACCGCGAGCTCAAGAGCGGCCTCTTCTCGCTCTTCTACGGCAAGCTGCCCCCGCTCGAGGTGCTGGAGCGGATGATGACCGGCGCCCTCAACGTCGGCTGGCTGGCGCTCACCGGCGCCACGGCGATCGGCGCGGTCTGGGCCTACCGGCTCTACGGCGAGGCGTGGATCCGCGACCCGATCATCCTCCTCACCTTCGCCACCTGGGGCCTCTACGGGGTGGCGCTGCTGCTGCGCCGCACCCAGCAGTGGCAGGGACGGCAGACGGCGGTGGTGAGCCTCGCCGGCCTGGGCGCGATCCTGGTGTCTCTGGTGATCGTGAACTTCCTGGTCGGCGACTTTCATGGCTTCTCCGGTGGCTGAGAGCGCTCCGGTGGCCGAGCGCAACGAGCTCCCCCTGCTGCTCGTGGGGACCGACCACCGGAGCTCTCCGCTCGCGCTCCGCGAACGGGTGGCGTACGCGGGCGAGGCGGCCGAGGAGCTGCTCGTCCACCTGCTGGCGCGCCCGGAGATCGCCGCGGCGGCTCTCGTCTCGACCTGCAACCGGACCGAGATCTACCTCGATCCGCGCGACGACGAGGCGGCCTACCAGACCGCCGTCTCGATGACCTTCTCCAGCCGCGCGCCCGAGCTCGCCGACCAGGGGCGGCTCTACATCAAGCGCGGCCGCGAGGCGGCGCGCCACCTGATGGCGGTGGCGAGCGGGCTCGAGTCGATGGTCCTGGGCGAGCCGGAGATCCTGGGGCAGGTCAAGCAGGCGGCGGCTCTCTCCGAGGCGATGGGCACGAGCGACGCGGTGCTCCAGCGCCTGTTCCGCGCCGCCACGCGGGCGGGGAGCCGCGCGCGCGCCGAAACCGAGATCTCGGCCGGGGCCGTCTCGCTCGGCTACGCCACGGTCGAGCTGGCCCGGGCGATCTTTCACCGTCTGGAGGAGGCGCGGATCGTGGTCGTGGGCGCCGGCGAGACGGCGCGCATGGTGACGCGCAACCTGGTCGAGAGAGGGGCGACCCGGCTGGAGGTGACGAACCGCACGCCGGAGCGGGCCGAGGAGCTGCTGCGCGAGCACGCCGAGGGCTTGATCGGCCGCGGCGCCCGCACGGTGCCGTTCGCCGACCGGCTCGACGCGGTCGCCAGGGCGGACGTGATGGTGGTCGCGACCGGCGCTCCCGAGCCGATCGTCACCGCCCGAGAGCTCGGCTCGGCGATGAGCCGCCGCCCCGGCCGGCCGCTCCTGGTCGTCGACCTCTCGGTCCCGCGCAACGTCGATCCCGACGCCGCCCGGCTGGCGAACGTCTTCCTCCACCCGGTCGACTCGCTCGACAAGCTGATCCAGCGCAACCTCAAGCGCCGCCGCGAGGAGGTTCCGCGGGTCGAGGAGATCCTGGAGGACGAGCTCGCCCACCTGCTCGCCTGGTACCGTGGGCTGGAGGCGGAGCCGCTGATCGCGCGCCTCCAGAAGCAGGCCGAGCGGGTGCGCAAGAGCGAGCTCGAGGCGGCGGTCGCGGAGTTCCCGCCCGAGACCCACGACGCGCTCGACCGGCTGACGCGCTCGCTGGTCCGCAAGATCCTCCACCACCCGAGCAAGCGGCTGCGCACCGCCGAGGGCGACCGGCGGCTGCCTCACCTCGACCTGGTGCGCGAGCTCTTCCGCCTGGACGACGAGGAAGAAGGTTGACCCGATGCCCGTGACCCGTACCCTCCGCCTCGGCACCCGCCGCTCCGAGCTCGCGATCGTGCAGTCGAAGACGGTCGCCGACGCGCTCGAAGCGCTCCATCCGGGAGTGTCGGTCGATCTGGTGCCGATCGAGACGAAGGGGGACCGGACCCCCGGCTCGCTGGCGCCGCTCGGCGGCAAGGGCCTGTTCACCGAGGAGCTGGAGCGCGGGCTCCTCTCCGGCGCCCTCGACCTCGCCGTCCACAGCCTGAAGGATCTGCCGGTCACCCTGCCCGACGGCCTGGTGGTCGCCGCCTACCCCGAGCGCGCCGATCCCCGGGACGCGCTGGTGAGTGAGCTCGGGGGCGACCTCGAGGGGCTGCCCGACGGCGCGGCGATCCTCACCGGGGCGCTGCGCCGGCAGGCCCAGGTGCTGGCCATCCACCCGGCCCTGCGGGTCGAGGGGGTCCGCGGCAGCGTCCAGACCCGCCTGCGCAAGTGGCGGGAACAGGAGGCCGGCGGCGTGATCCTGGCGCAGGCGGGGCTCGAGCGCGTGGGGCTCACCGATCCGGTACACGGCCTGCCCGTCCACCCGCTCGACCCGGAGGAGTTCGTGCCGGCGCCGGGTCAGGGGACGCTGGCGGTCGAGGTGCTCGCCGGCTCGGAGGCGGAGGACCTCTGCCGGCCGCTCCAGGACGCGGCGACCGCCCGCGCCGCCGACGCCGAGCGCAGGGTGGTGGCGGCCTTCGGCGGCAACTGCGCTCTGCCGCTCGCCGCCTGGGCACGTCCGGCGGGCGAGATCGGCGGCGCGCTGCGCCTGACCGCGCTCCTCTCGACGCCGGACGGCCGCCACGTCGCGCGGGCCGAGGCGACCGCGCACTCGCCGGAGGAGGTGGCGGCGGCGGTGGTCGATGCGCTCCGCGACGGCGGCGCCGACGAGATCTTGCGGCGGATCGACGAAGCGCTCGCCGCCGCCTCGCCGTGACGGCCGCCTACGCCTCCGGCGGTCTCGTCTCCAGGGGCGGACCGCTCGCGGGCATCCGGGTGGTGGTGACCCGCGCCGCCCACCAGGCCGGCCCGACGGTCGCGGCGTTCGAAGCGGCCGGCGCGCGGGTCGAGCGGCTGCCGCTCCTCGAAGTCGTGCCGCCGGACGACCCCCGGCCGTTCGAGGCGGCGCTCGCCGGGCTCCGCGAGCGTCCCGGCGCCTTCGGCTGGGTCGCCTTCACCTCGTCGAACGCCGTCGCCGCCGTCTTCGACCGGATCGAGCGATGGCCGGACGGACCCGACCGGCCGAGGGTCGCGAGCGTCGGCGGCGCGACGAGCGACGCGCTCCGGGCGCACGGCGTCGAGCCCGATCTCGAGGCGGACGAGTCACGCGCCGAGGGCCTGGCGGCGGCGCTCGCCCCGCGCGTCGGCGCCGGCGAGGGCACCGGCACGCGCATCCTGCTCCCCCAAGCGGCCGACGCCCGCCCTGCGCTCGAGGAGGAGCTCGCGGCCGCCGGCGCCCGGCCGCTCCGCGTCGACGCCTACGCCAAGCGGGTGCCTCCGGACGCCCACGAGCGGGCGCTCTCGATCTTCGGCGCTCGACATCCCGGGCGCTTCGGCTGGGTCACCTTCACCAGCCCCTCGATCGCCCGCGCCTTCGCCGAGCTCTGGGACCGCGACTGGGAGAGCCGGCGCCGCAGCCTCTTCGCGGTATCGATCGGCCCGGTGACGAGCGCCGCGCTGCGCCGCCTCGGCGTCGAGCCCGCGGCCGAGGCCGAGGCGCCCGGAGACGACGAGATGGTCGCCGCCGTCGCCGCGGCGGTCGGCGCTCGTTTCCCGGGGCGGGCTGGGGATCGTATCCCGCCGACACGATAAGCTTCTCTCCGTCACTCGCCCCGCCGGCGGCGCCGGCAAGGAGCCCTCGAACGTGAAGCTTCCCAACCTCATG
>CAZLLV010000364.1:0-4122 GCA_964560325.1 uncultured Thermoanaerobaculia bacterium
ATGTGCGGCCACGCCCACCACGACGACATGCTCTACCTCGGCCGCGAGCCGCAGTCGGGGATCGGTGCGGGCTGGGAGTACCCGGAGCTCCACGAGGGCGGCTACGCCGACCCGAAGGCGTACCGCTTCTGGGCCGAGCGCGACCCGATCGCCACCTACGCCCGAAAGCTCGAAGCCGAGGGCGTGCTCGGCGAGGGCGAGCTCGAGCGCTGGAAGGCGGAGACCGAGGAGCTGGTCGAGCGCGAGGCGCGGGCGGTGATCGACGCTCCCTGGCCCGATCCCGAGGGCGCCGGGAAGGGCGTCTACACCGGCGGACCGGCCGCGCGCCACCGGGAGCCGCTCGCGCCCGAGGCCATCGCCGGCCGGCTGGGCGAAGGCGGCCGGCTCCTGCCGCTCCCCGGCCTGCCGCCGGTCGAGACCGCTCTGCCGTTCGATCCGAAGGGCCGCACCTTCCTGGAGGCGGTGATGCTCGGCGTCGGCGACGCCCTGCGGGCCGACGAGCGGGCCTTCGTCTTCGGCGAGGACGTGGGCGGCGAGTACGGAAACGCCTTCCTGCTGCTGCGGCCGCTCCTCGACGACTTCGGCGACCGCATCCTCAACTCGCCGCTCACCGAGGCCGGCGTGCTCGGCGTCTGCGTCGGCGCCGCGCTCGCCGGGCTGCGGCCGATCGGCGAGATCCAGTTCAACGATTTCGTGGCGACCGGCTTCAACCAGCTCGTCAACAACGCGGCCAAGATCCACTACCGCTGGGGCGCCTCGGTGCCGATGGTGGTGCGGATGCCCTGGGGCGGCCTGAGGAAGGCGGGGCCGTACCACAGCCAGAACACGGAGGGCTGGTTCTACCGCACGCCGGGCCTCAAGATCGTCACCCCGTCGACGCCGGAGGACGCCCGCGCCCTCCTCGCCGCCGCGGTCGCCGATCCCGACCCGGTCCTCTACTACGAGCACATCGCCCTCTACCGCGACCCGCGGATCAAGCAGCGCCTGCCGGACGAGGCGCCGGCGCCGCTGCCGCTCGGCCGGGCGGCGCTACGCCGCGCCGGCTCGGACCTGGCGATCGTCTCCTACGGCGCCTACGTCCACGTCGGCATGCGGGTGGCGGAGAAGCTGGCCGACGACGGTGTCGAGGCCGCGGTCCTCGACCTGCGCACCCTCGTCCCCCTCGACCGCGACGCCCTGCTCCGCGTCGCCCGGCACTGCGGCAAGGTGCTCGTCATCCAGGAGGACACTCGCACCGGCAGCGTCGGCGAGAGCCTGGCGGCGATCGTCCAGGAAGAGGCCTTCGAGTACCTCGACGCCCCCGTCCGCATCGTCGGCTCCCTCGACACCCCCGTCCCCTACTCCCCACCCCTCGAAGCCGCCTTCCTCCCCGGCGAAGACCGCGTCGAGCAAGCCGCCCGGGCGCTGTTGGCGTATTGATCGCCCCTCTTCTCCCCTTCCCTCTCCCGAACCAGACTCGCACACCCTCCAGCTACACCTCGGCCGCCCCTCCGACCGAGGCGGAGAACGTCTCCCACCAACGGTGCCAGGGACGGGGACGGGGGTCCCGAACCGGCGCTCGGGGGGAGCGCCCGCCTGGGCGAGCGCCAGCGCTCGCCGGAACGGGCAGCACCGAACGGTCCTGCAAGCCGAGAACGTACCGGTCACCGCATCGTGTAATGCGGGCTTCGACGGCGACGCCGGGCGGGAGCCCCCGGCCCCGTCCACCACCACCGAACGCCTAACTGACGTTCGCGAGACCCTCGAGCTCCCGCCGGTCCTCCGGCCGCAGCCCCGCGAGCATGCGCCGGACGATCGGGCGCGGCGTCTTCGGGTTCTTCGCCAGCGCGACCCGCACCTCGTACGGCCCCGCCAGACTCGGCGTCTCCCCGATGAGCTGCAGCGCCCGCCGCGGCGCGATCGAGCTGTGGGCGATCTCCACCACCAGCCCCTTGTCGAGATGACACTCCCGCAAGCAGCGCAGCACCAGCTCCTCGTCGCGGAAGAAATCGTCCCAGAGCGCCTTCAGGAGCGAGCCGCCGCTCTCGCGCACCGTCGCGATCTTCTCCGCCGAGCCCAGCCCCCGGAAGAGCGCCGTCAGCCGCGCCCGGGCCCGCGCCTTCACCTCGATCGACCGGATCTTCGGGTTCTGCGTCAGCCCCAGCAGCCCCCGCAGATCGCCCATCGAGCTCACCACCTCGACCAGCGCCGCCGACGGCACGTTCGGACTCTCGAGGAGCGCCCGCCGCACCATCGGCCGCTGGAAGAGGCGCCGGTGACGGTAGATCTCGCGCGCCACCGCCAGGCTCGACGTGCGGGCGACGTCGGCCAGCAGCCGGTCGCCGAGCGCCGGGTTGGCGAGCAGCGCCAGGCGGACTTCGTCGACGGTTTCGAGCGACAGGACCTGGAGCACGGCGAGGTCGCGGCTCGTCCGGGCGAGCGCCGCCTTGCGGTCGAGCGGCAGGCCCGAGATCGCGACCGAGCGACCCTCCTCGGCCCGGATCTCGTCGGAGCTCTCCGTCCGGGGGAGCGGCACCACCGGACCGATCGCCGCGGGCGGGGCCGGCGCCGGCTCCTCGTCCGCCGGCGCGGCCAGGGCCGCCAGATCGGAGACGGGCAGCGGTACCGTGCCGGCGCTCTCGCCCGACTCCTCCACCACCCCCTCGCCGGCCCCGGCGGAGAGCGACTCCCGCGACGCCGAGAGCTCGTGCGCCCGCTCCTTCACCCGCTCCCGGTCCTCGGGGGGCATGGCGCGGATCAGCACCCGGATCTGCTCGCGCACCTCGTCGCGCTCGGCGCCGCGGAGCCCACCGAGGTCGAGCTCGCGAAGGAGGTCGAGCACGCCGACCGCCTGGGCGCAGCGGGAGCGGACCGCCTCCGGCGTGTGCTCGTTGCGGATGAACGCCTCCTTGACGCCGAAGTCCTCGAACCAGGGCGGGTGGGAGGCGATCTCCACGATCACCCGCGGCGAATCGATCCAGGTGGCGATCCGCCGCACCACGCCGATCTCGCCGCCCGCGGCGGACGCGCGCAGGCTCGCCAGGAGTTTGAGGTGGACCTCCTCGCGTCCGGGTGGGGTGAAGGGCTCGTCCTCCCGGGACGGCTCCTCGCCGGGGGCCGGTACGGGACCCGGCACGTTGGATCGATCTTCGCTCATGAGAAGGATCGAGATCATAGCATCGCTTCGATAGGACCGGCGGGCGCGGCGGGCTGTCATGGTTCTGTCACACGCGGACCGGCCGGTCGTCACACGGATGGCACACGATTCCCTCCGAGGCGGGGCTCACTGCGCCCCGCGGCTCCCAAACTGCGAAATCACGAGGAGGAAGCGTAGCGATGCCCCGATTCTCCCGATACCTGACGGCCGCGCCAGTCCCCGCGGCCCTCTGCCTGGCCGTGGTACTCCTGTTCGCCGGTGCCTGCGGTCCGTCCGGCGACGAGACCGGCGACCTGGCGCCGGAACCGATGGACGAGACGTCCGCGCCGGCGGCCGACGCCGGTGACGACGCCGCGGCGGGCGGCGTGGCGGTCGATCCCGACCTGCCGACCTACGAGAGCACGAGCGGGATCTCCGGCAGCCTCGGCTCGGTCGGCTCCGATACGCTCAACAACCTGATGACGCTCTGGGCCGAGGGCTTCCAGAGCAAGTACCCGAGCGTGCAGATCCAGATCGAAGGCAAGGGCTCGTCGACCGCGCCGCCGGCGCTGATCGAGGGCACCGCCCAGCTCGGGCCGATGAGCCGCGAGATGAAGCCGTCGGAGATCGACGCCTTCGAGGAGGAGTTCGGCTACGAGCCGACCCGCGTCCGGGTCGCGATCGACGCCCTGGCGGTCTACGTCCACCGGGACAACCCGCTCGAGCAGCTCACCCTCCCCGAGGTCGACGCGATCTTCTCTAAAGGCCGCGAGTGCGGCGACCCCGAGGACATCACCACCTGGAACGGCACCGGCCTCGAAGGCGAGTGGGCGAGCCGGCCGCTCAGCCTCTACGGCCGCAACTCCGCCTCCGGCACCTACGGCTACTTCAAAGAGGTGGCGCTGTGCGGCGGCGACTACAAGGACACGGTCAAGGAGCAGCCCGGCTCGGCGTCGGTGGTCAACGGCGTGACCGAGGATCTGGCCGGCATCGGCTACAGCGGCATC
>CAZLLV010000365.1:0-21912 GCA_964560325.1 uncultured Thermoanaerobaculia bacterium
CGAGCTCCGCCCCTACGCCCGACCGTCTGTGTCAGAAACGGGACGGAATGATCACCCGGGCGGGGGCCCCGCCTCCGGCGCGGGGCGCCGCGGTTCGAGGTCGACCACCGGCTCCGCCGGGTCGACCGGGCCGGCCGGTCCGGCCTGCTCCACCGCCTCGATCTCCACGCCGTCGGAGTCGTCCTCGGCGTCGCTGGCCGGCTCCGCCGGCTCGAAGTCCGCGAACGGGTCCTCCTCGGCGCGGCTGCCGCCCACCGCGCGGAAGCCCGCCGCCTCCGGGGGCGGCTCGGCGCGCACGTACGCCTGCTCCTCGAGCTCGCGCATGTACTCGCCGATGCGCTCGACGTAGAGGCGCTGGCGCTCCTCGGTGGCGATCTGCTCCGCCACCTCGCCGAAGCCCCGGACGCGCGCGTCCTGCCGCTCCTGGAGCTCCAGCACGTGGAGGCCGCCGCGGCCCGAGACCGGCTCGGAGAAGGCACCCGGCTCGAGAGCGCGGATCGCGGCTTCGAGATTCGGGTCGAGCTCCCCCGCCGACACCCAGCCGAGGTCGACCAGCCCGCTCGTCGTGCCCGCGGCCGAGTGCTCCTCGGCCAGCTCGGCGAAGTCGCGTCCGGCGGCGAGCCCGGCGCGGATCTCCTCGGCGAGAGCCTGCACCGCCTCCGGATCGCGCCCCTCCTCGAGGACGATCAGCTCGCGCACCCGGAAGCGCTCCGGCACCTGGTAGCGGTCGAGCCCGGCGCGGTAGACCCGGCGCAGGTCGTCCTCTTCCAGGTCGATCTCGTCGGTCACCTCGCGGGTGACCACCTCGCGCATCCGGAGCTGCCCGCGCACCTGCTCGCGGAACTCGGCGAGCGACAGCCCCTGCGAGGCGAGCGCGGCGGCGAACTCGTCGTCGCTCGCGATGCCGTACTGCTGGCGTACGGTGCGCACGCCGCGGTCGACCTGCTCCTCGGTGGGGAAGATCCCGAGCTGATCGGCGCGGGAGATCAGCAGAAGCTCTTCCAGCATGTCGCGGAAGATCCGGTTCCCGAGGTTCGCCCGCACCTCGGCCCGCTGCTCCTCCGGCATGTCGGCCGCCTGGAGCTGGGCGAGCGTCTCCGCGTGCCGCCGCTCGTAGTCGAGCAAGGTGGCGATCTGGTCGTTGACCCGCAGCACCACGCGGTCGACCACGTCGGCGCTCGCCGGCGCCGCGCCGGCCACGGCGAAGAGGCCGAAGAGGAGGGAGAGGAGGGAGAGGAGGGAGAGGGAGAGGGCTCCCGCCAGCCGCGCCCGAAGCGACCCGCCGGGGGCGGGATCAAGCGGGCGCGAGGGGGAAGGAGCCGCGGTATTCGAAGGGCAGATTCGGTCCATAGATCCTCACAGTGTAACGGCTGCGGGCCGTCTCGACCAGCCGGGCGAGCGACTCCCGCTCGCCCTCCACCCGCAACGCATCGGCGAGCGCCGGCGCGGCCTCGTCGAACGGCACGGTGCGCGCCGGCAGGCGCTCGACCACCTGGAACAGATGGAAGCCGTAGTCGGCCTCCACCACCTCGCTGACCTCACCCGGCTCGAGCGCGAAGATCAGGTCGGCGAACGCCTCCGGCAGATCGTCCTCGGCCAGCACTCCCTGCGAGCCGCCGTACGGGGCGCTCGGATCGATCGAGCGCTCGCGCGCCACCTGGCCGAAGTCGGCGCCGGCGACGACCTCCGCGCGCGCCGCCTCGGCGGCCTCCCGGCTCTCGGTCAGCACCTGGCGCACGCGCACCCGCTCCGGCAGCCGGTGCTCGGCCGCCCGCTCCTGGTAGCGCGCCTGGAGAGCGGCGCGGTCGGGCGCACCGGCCGGCGACGCCTCGAGCAGCGCGGCGAGCGCCTCCCGGTGCCCGGCGTCCGGCTCGACCAGCCCCCGCTCGGCCGCGAGGCGCACCAGCAGCCGCTCGCTCAGGTACTGGTCGAGCAGGTGCGAGAGGACGGTGCTCTCGAGCGCCGCCGGCGGGCTGTCGGTCTGCGCCTCGACGTAGCCGGCGAACTCCGGGTAGAGCACCGAGGCGTCCCCGACCCGCGCGATCGCGTCGGCCGGCGGCGACGGCGCGCAGGCCACAGCCAGGGCAGCCAGCGGGACCAGCAGCGGGGCGAGCGATCTCATGCCGCGAGCGCTCCGAGGGCGCGGCGCGCGGCGGCGAGCATCTCCGGCCCACCGGACGCCCGCAGGGTGAGGACACCGCTCGGGCTGAACGAGGCCTCCGGCTCGTTCGACACCAGCTCGATCAGCCGCGACAGGTCGATCTTCGAATCCTGGCGCAGGCGGATGGTCAGGCTCCTGCCGCGGCCGGAGATCGACTGCACCCGCAGACTCTCGGCCGTGCGCTTGAGCTCCGCCACCTCGAGCAGGGTCTCGATCGCCTTCGGCGGCGGCCCGAAGCGGTCGGCGAGCTCGGCGAGCAGCTCGGCGCCGTCGTGCTCGGCCGCGGCGAGCTTCTGGTACAGCTCCATGCGCAGGTTCTCGTCGGTCACGTAGTCGCGCGGGATCGCCATCGGCACCGGCAGGTCGTTGGCGACCGACGGCGCCTCCTCCTCGACCGTCTCGCCGCGCAGCTCGCGCACCGCGTCCTCGAGCATCTTCAGGTAGGTCTCGATGCCGACCGCCGCGATGTGGCCGCTCTGCTCGGCGCCCAGCAGGTTGCCGGCGCCCCGGATCTCGAGGTCGCGGGCGGCGATCCGGAAGCCCGCGCCCAGGTCGGTGAACTCCTGGATCGCGGCCAGGCGCTTGCGCGCGTCCTCCGACTCGACCCGGTCGGACGGCGTGAGCAGGTAGCAGTAGGCGAGCTGGTTCGAGCGCCCCACGCGGCCGCGGAGCTGGTAGAGCTGCGCCAGGCCGAAGCGGTCGGCGCGATGAATGATCATCGTGTTCACGTTCGGGATGTCGATGCCGTTCTCGATGATCGTGGTGGCGAGCAGCACGTCGTAGTCGCCGGCCGTGAACGCGTGCATGCGGCGCGACAGCTCCTTCTCGTCCATCTGGCCGTGTCCGACCGTCACCCGCACCCCCGGGACCAGCTGGGAGAGGAAGCCCTGCACCTCCTCGATCGACTCGACCCGGTTGTAGACGTAGTAGACCTGGCCGCCCCGTTCCATTTCGAACTCGATCGCCTCGCGCACGATCTCGGTCGAGTAGCGCACCACCGCCGTCTCGACCGCCATCCGGTCCTTGGGCGGCGTCTCGATCACCGACAGGTCGCGGACGCCGGCGAGCGAGAGCTGGAGCGTGCGCGGCACCGGCGTCGCCGACATCGACAGCACGTGGACGTTCTTCTTGAGCTGCTTCAGCCGCTCCTTCTGCGCCACGCCGAAGCGCTGCTCCTCGTCGACGATCATGAGCGCCAGCTTCGGCAGGTCCACGTCCTTCGACAGCAGCCGGTGCGTGCCGACCAGGATGTCGACGTCGCCCTTCGCCAGCCGCTCGCGCACGTCGCGTACCTCGGCCGGCGTGCGGAAGCGGGAGATCATCTCGATCTTGACCGGAAAGCCCTCGAAGCGGCCGCGGAAGGTCTCGACGTGCTGGTCGGCGAGGATCGTCGTGGGCGCCAGCACAGCCACCTGGTAGCCGCCGTCGACCGCCTTGCAAGCCGCGCGCATCGCGACCTCGGTCTTGCCGTAGCCGACGTCGCCGCACAGCAGGCGGTCCATCGGCTGCGTCTGCTCCAGATCCTTCTTGATCGCGTCGATCGCCTCGAGCTGGTCGGCCGTCTCCTCGTACGGGAAGGCGGCCCCGAACTGCCGCACCAGGTCGCTGTCGACGGGCATCGCCGGGGCCCGCGCCACCTGCCGCTCGGCGTAGAGCTTCAGGAGCTCGTCGGCCATGTCGCGCAGACTCTTCTTCACCCGCGCCTTGGTCTTGTTCCACGACGTGCCGCCCAGCTTGTCGAGCCGCGGCGCCACCCCCTCGATGCCGCTGAACTTCTGGATCTGGTCGAGCCGGGAGAGCGGCAGCAACAGGCGCTGGCCGGAGGAGTAGGAGATCTCCATCACCTCGACCGCGTCGTCGCCCACGGGGGCGGCGCCGGCGAGCGTCGGCGGCAGCGCCGCCTTGCCGTCCGCGCCGTCCGACGCGACGTTGCGCAGCGCCACGAACTGCCCGATGCCGTGGTCGGTGTGGATCACATAATCGCCCACCCGCAGGTCGCGGAGACCGGTGACGAACGGGCCGTAGCGCGTGCGCCGCGCCGGCCGGGCGCGCGGCGCCGAGCGCGGCAGGAGCTGGTACTCGCCGTAGACCGCGACGCCGGCCGACGGGAGCCGGAAGCCGCGCTCCAGCTCCCCCGGCACCAGCTCGACCGCTCCCGGCTCGCCGGAGCCGGCGCGGGCCGCCGTCACGCCGCGCCCTTCGAGCAGCTCGGCGAGCCCGTCCAGCCGCTCCGGGTCGACCACCACGACCGTGCGATCGCCGCGGGCGCGGTTCGCCTCGACCTCCTGCGGGAAGCGCGGGAGCTGGCCGTGGAAGAGGTCGGTGGTCGACGCGCGGAAGTCGACCGGCGGCGCGCTGGCCTCGGCGGCCGACTCCTCGGACCGGACCGGGCTCATCACGAGGTCGCGCAGCCGCACCTCGGCCCACTCGATCGGCAGCCGCGCCCGCTCCGGCGGGTGCTCCAGCGCCTCCGGCGGCACCGCCAGCCGGCCGCCCTCGAAGCGCGCCTGGTAGTCGGAGAGCAGGCGGTCCGCGTGGTGCTCCGCCTCCGCTTCGAGCGACGGCGGATCGACCGCCACGGTGAGGGCGCTCGGCAGGAAGTCGTCGAGCCCGACGGTCTCCTCGGCGAGGAGCGGCAGGTAGTTCTCCCAGCCGGGCACCTCGTTGCCGGTGCGGAGGTCTTCGAGCAGGCGGTGGACCTCGGGGTCGAGCGGGCGCTCGCCGGCGCCGCGCCGGCCTTCGACGTCGAAGCCGTGCAGGCTCGCGAGGGTGCGGGCGAGGCGGCGGGCGTCGCCGGGGCCGCCCGGGTAGAGGAGAAGCGGCAGCAGGCGGAGCGAGTCGAGCCGCTCTTCGGAGCGCTGGGAGGCCGGATCGAAGCGGCGGAGCGTCTCCACCGTGTCGCCGAAGAGCTCGATCCGCACGGGGCCTTCTGAGAGCGCGGCGGCGGGCGTGCCGCGCAGGGCGCTCCGGCTCGGGGCGTCGGTGCCCGGCGGGTAGACGTCGAGGATGCCACCGCGGACCGCGAAGTCCCCGACCTCGGCGACCAGGTCCGTGCGCCGGTAGCCCCAGGTCACCAGGTGCTCGGCGAGCACCTCGAGCGGGTGGTCCTCGTCGGGGCGGATCTCGACCACCGAGCGCTCGAACGCTTCGCGGGTGGGGAGGCGGCGGAAGAGGGCGCGCGGGGTGGTGACGACGGTCGAGGCGCGGCCGGAGAGGATGCGGTCGAGGGCGACCACCTCCTGGGCGCGGACGTTGAGGGAGGCGGCGGCCTCCTGGTAGGGCGTGAGGGAGGGCGCGGGAAAGAAGACCGCCTCGCCCCGGTCCTCATCGCCAGTGAAGAGCGCCGCCCCTTCGAGCCAGGCGAGCGCATCCGCCTCGCGCGGCACGACGGCGAGCACCGGCACCTCCCGCTCGGCGGCGAGCAGCCCCAACACCCAAGCCGCCGCCGGTACCGGCAGACGCACCACGTCCCCCAGCTCCTCCCGGAGCCGTCCATAAGGCGCACCCGTGCGCAGCGTGCGGGAGGCCCCCTCCCAGACGCGGTCGCTCATACGGGGGATTGGAACACGAAACGGGGAGAGTTTCTTCGCCGGAAGGAGGGAGGGGGGTTCGGTGGAGGAGGTCGGGGCCGGGGCGAGCGGCCTCCGGGGCGGCTCGGCTTCCAGGTGGCCCGACGGAGGCCTCGCCTCGCAGGGCCGTCCGCGCGTTCGGCGGCGTTGCCTTCCGACCACCCGTGCCGGCTGCGCGGGCCCAGAGCCCTCCAGCCGCTCGCCCCGGCCCCGGCTTCGAGAAACGTTCCCTCTTATCCTCGTCGCCGATGGAGACTCGAACGTCTATCCATTCGATCGCTCCCGCCCAGTGAGTGCCCATCAAACCGGACGACCTTGCCGCTACAACCGCGCATACCTGTAATATCCCCGGATGTGGTCGTGGAAGTAAGTGCCATGTGACGCAGCAACTCGTAGCCCTTCGTAAACATGCCGAGGCACATCAAAGTATTGGTAAACTCGCCCACCTTGAAACTCGATCTCCAAAACGGCTCGCGCCTCGTCGTATCGAATCCTACTCAAGTTACTCGAACTGACTGATATCCAATTCATTCCTGAACCTCCGAGGCGTCGGCATCGAGGTCGTGAACACTTGGTGATCGAGGATCCTTTCGTCGCCACACCTGGACCACCTCTTCGTAGCTCTCTGGCCCCCTCTGGCGATTCCACCCTCCAGGGTAATTCGACTCGAACACCTTTGGATCATCGCTCTCGGGCCGCCGCCCTTGCTGGGGCTCCCTCACCATAACCCGCATCGGCAGATGAACCGCCTCTCCCACGATTATCACCTCCCCTGTTCGAAGTGACGGAAGGAGCCTGAAGAGCCCCTCAAGGTCATCTGGCGCAACACCCGCCACGTGATTGCGGTCACGAGAATTTCCCAAGCGAAAAGAAAAATATGTGCCGCATTGACTTAAGATAGTATCATCAATCTCGCTCGGCCGCTGCGAAACAATCATCAGTCCGATACCGTACTTTCTACCCTCCCTGATGATTCGCCTCACCGTTCGGGCTGCACTACTTCCTTCGTCCTTTGCCAAATAGGCGTGCGCTTCCTCTAGAACGACAAGGAGGGGACGTTCACGCCCCCCCTCAGCGAGGTTTCTAGCCCAAAACAACGCATCATAGATGATTCGCACAAAAACCCCAACTACCACGTTCAACACCTCCCGAGGCACGCCTGACAGATCCAAGATAGTCACGGGCATCGGTCCGCCAACCCATTCTCTGATCAGCGCATCGAGATCGCTAGCGACCATGCCTCCCGTGGTTGGTCGCCAAGGCCCCGGATCGAAGAGAAATGCGAACCGCGGGTCACGAAGCCGATAGCCCAAGCTTTGCAGCTGGCGCCTAATGTTCAACGGACTCTGACTCAAAAATACTTTCGGAGAAGCCCCGCTGGACGTATCCTGAGGAAGTAGGTCGGGAGCGCGAACAGCGTCTGCGTCACCTCGGTCCACAGGAATTCCATGCTCATCATGACGAAAAGCCACAGAGGTCAGATCCTGGTTTCCAGTACGCAAATGAGTCCCAACCACTAGCTGATAAAGTTCGTACCAAAGCCTATGTATGCTGAATGGGACTGGGGTGTCCACACTGAGCGAGTTCGCTTCCACTCCTGGCCGAGGAGAGGTTTCCAGAGCCTCCAGCTTCAGTTTCCTCACGTAGTCAGCCACGCCCCCTCGGTCAACGTCATTCAAGTCCTCTCCGAACGCGATCGGCATCAATTCCTCGAATTCAAGCGCCCAGTACGGCAAGTACAAGGGACTAACGTCGTCCACGCCTGAGGGGGCAATCCGGAAAACATTTGCCGACGACCCAAGCGCCGCCGCATACTCACCATGGATATCGAAGAGCAGGACCCGGGCCGACTCGAATCTACCTGCCTGGGCGATCGAGTTGAGGAGGCCTGCAACAGCCGTTGACTTTCCTGAGCCGGTACTTCCAACGACACAGGCATGGCGGTTCACCAGTCCATTGATATTCACGAGCGCCGGGATCGACTCAGCACTCGCTATAGCACCAATATCCAGATATTCTGGAGAATCGGGTCTACCGTAGATCGTCCTCAGATCCTCCTGCGAGACAATATGCACTGCGTCCCCGACAGTAGGGTACTGAGAGACACCACGAGAAAAACCGGATGTGGGGGCTCCTTCTCCAACAAGCTGCACAGATATCCAACGTTGGCCTATCGGTTCAGCCCCAAGGTTTTTCAACCGCTCAGGAATCGCGGCTACACCGACCTCGGAGACCAAGCCGAACAAGTTCATATAACCGAGAGGTACACGGACAAAGGACCCCGGTTGTCCGACACGATACCCTGAACCGCCGACAAAAAACAGCCCTGGCCTTAGGTTGGCATCAATCCTAACGCTCAGAGTTGAGCCCGAGACATCTTCGACTACGCCGATTTGTGAGGCATCAACTGCCATGATCCAATCCTGTCGATCGGGTTCCAGAAATGTAATCCAGCATCATGCCGAACTTGCCGAAGTCGCCCAGCCCAAGCCTTTGACGAAAGGTAGTTCCCTCGTTTGTTCGTCGAATAATGCCAGGAGGGAATCGCGGCGCGGCATCTTCATCAACTGTTTCCCAGAGAAACTCCTTCCCTGCGGCAGCCATCCCATCCTCTGCGAGGAAGTTGAGATTCGATGCAACACTAGAGAGCGCCTTGACCGTGACATAGTTTTTCAAATCACCGTACAATAGACCGAAGACCATGCTTTGGGGGTTACTCCGAACCCCACCCACCATCACCTCGTTAAGGTGCTCGTCTCGAAACGAATAACCCACTGTGACCAGCACAGACGAAGGATGACGTAGAAAACGCCTCAGTCGCTCCAGCATCGCCAGATAGGGCATCTTTCGGCTCTCGTCGTACTTTAAGTGAGAGGGATGAATGAGAGCGGCCGCGTCCGTCTTGCATCGTATTACTGCACGCCTCCCCTCAATAGTTCCCGTTGACCAGTTGATGGAACCATGAAGCTTCCAGAGACGGACCCATGAAGCCGGCAGTTCATCATCTGCATCGAGGTCATCCGAAAAGAAAGGGTTCACGGACCCGACGAATCCATCAAAATAGGGTAGCTGGCCTTGCTCGAGTGCTTGCTCTACGAGGAGATCGTAGTTGGTCGTAAAGACTTGCACCGGCGTGCCTCGACGAGCTCCTCGTATCCATCTAGCCAAAGCTGTATAGGCGTTATTACCGCCTGGCAGATCGACTGCCGCCTTGCGACATATGATGCTGCAGATGCTCGCCTCCAGGTCAGCAAGCTCCGTAGACGTCAAACCTCTAATATTGGAGTTGCCGACGAGAAGTCTAAGGCCTCGGACCCGGCTCAGGTAGTCTTCGATGTTGGGTGCAGTACGGCCGTCGTCGAGCAATTGCGCCTTCAAGTTTGTCCACGTAGCTTTACTTGTTCCCGTCGACAGTTCCTGATCGACGACCTCCGTCAGCCCCTCGACATCAGGGATTAGCGGTGCTCCCGCAGCGTTAGTCAGAGAGCAGGGACACCCTGCGCCAATCAGGATCGCCAGAGGCCTGCCGGTTTGTCTTAGACAATCGAGAAGCTCTGTGCCCCTTCGTACCGGATCTTCAACCACTTCCATCGGTCCTGTCATTGGTCCCCCATGGCGTCACTAGAGATCGGGCGGCCCCTTTGCCTACACCGTTGCCTGTGACGGCTACCAACAGCGCTGCCCAGCTTAGCCAGGGCTGCGTCTCTGCGATCCAAGACGCGGCGACGATGGTATCCGATTGCTGCTCGGCCTTTTCTCCCCGCCCACCCCCGTTGCGGGGTCGGGACGGGGCGCTCGCGGCGTAGGTAGGTGCCTGAGCCGGGCGAACCGGCACGGCAGGCGGAAGTGCACGCCCGCCGCCCCGTCCGAGCGAAGACAGCCGAGGCCCTCGGCGGAAGTCCTACCAGTCGGGGCGTGCCGGAGCCGCGAGCGCCCGCGTCCCGACCGCGCAACGAAGGCAACCGCTCGCAATCTCCGCCGAACCTCAACCGACTGCTCGACACTCTACGAGCCGACGCCTTACGTCTTCGCTCGGGTACCGCTCCTCGATCTTCTCTCGAAGGTCGGCCGCTGCGGCCCCTCGCGCGGACATGTACTCGTCCACGCGGTCCCGGTGGCGCAGGATGTAGGTGATGGTGGCGTAGACGTCGGCGAGGGTGAGCGACGGGTAGGACTCGACGATCTCCTCGGCCGAGGCTCCGTCATCGAACGCATGGACGATGAGATCGAGCAGCACCCGCGTCCCCCCGACCCGCACGGCCCTGTGCTCGTCCATCGCCAGCGGCGGCGTTTCGTTCTCGGTGGCCAAATTCATTGCGGCGGTGTCCTCACGTCGATGTCATGACGATGGTACACGAACGCCACCACAGCCCCGCCGCTTCTCCCCTCCCGACCACCACCCATTGTCGAGGGGCCGCCGGAGGCGAGGACGCCCCCGGCCCGGCCCCGCGGCGAAGGCACTCCCAGCGCGCCTACGCCTTCCCCTCCACCTGGAACTCCCGACAGATGAGGTGGCAGTGAGCTCGGAGGCGAACTTCCCAAACGCTTGACAACTTCGAGGCGTTACTGTAGCGTAACCTCACGAACCCGGGCCACGGAAACGGCCCCCGAATAACCAGCGGGTACGACAGCGGTGGCTGCCGCTGCCGTACCCTCGACGACGCAAGGAGTGCACCATGCGACGCCGTAGGAAGGATTGTAACCCCTCCTCCGCCGGACTTCCCGGCACCACCCCCCACGCCTTCACCGACGACCTCCTCGACGCGCTCGACGAGCGCGAACCGGAGCCCTTCGCGCCGGATGGCGAGCTGCCCGGCCCCTGGCGGGTGACCCGCCTCTGGGGCGACGGGCCGCCGCTCTGGGCCATCTACGGCCTTGGTGAGCCCGGACCGCGGTTCACCTTCACCGACGACAACGCCCAGAGCCAGGGCGACCTCGCCCACCTCGCCGCGGCCGCGCTCGCCGTCGCCGCGCGGCCGCGCCGGTTCCGCTACGTGAAGGGCGCCGACGACCGCCTCCACCTGACGTTCGATGGCGAGCCCGTCGCCACCGTCCACACGCCGGAGCTGGAGCACACCTCCCTCGCCGACGACCTCACGCGGCTCGCGGACCTCCGCGTCCAGCCGCTCGCCCTCGCCAGCTTCCTCGCCGCGGTCCCCGCGGCGGTCCTTCGGCGTGCCGGGGCGATCTTCCTCGACGATCTCCGCAACGCGCGGTAACGCTCCCGCCGGGCCGGTACGCCGTGCCGGCCCGGCATCCTCTGACAGACGAGCCGGTGTATGATCGACATACGTGTTCGATTCTCCCAACCAGCGGCGGTTGAAGCGACAGGTGCGCCGGCCCTTGGAGCGGTCCGAAGAGGCCCTGATCGAGGAGGAGGTCGCCGACGCGCTCGCGGCGACCGCGGCCGAGAGGATGGAGGCGGCGGTGGCGCTGCTGGACGCGGCCTTCAGCTTGATGGAGTCCCACGAGGAGAACCGGGGCGCAGGACTTTGCCGCTTTCCTGGACTGTCTCAAGAGCGAAGACGTGGCCTATGTCGTGATCGGGGCGATGGCGGTCCAGTCGTACGTGCCCTACCGGACGACGCGTGACCTCGATGTCCTGATCGAGGCGAGCCTGGAGAACGGCGAGCGGGTGAAGGAGATGGGGCAAGACGCCTGGCCGCGTCTACCTACCCGACCCCCACACCCCGTCGAGGAAGCCGGCCGGGGGCTCTCGCGGCCGGAGCGCGGTTGAGCGAGGAGAGCTGGCAAGCCTGGATGGAGGGTAAGCCCGGTGCCCTCCGAAGCGAATCCAGGCGCGGCCTACGGCGGAAGGGCTCCCAGCCGAGCCGTGCCGGAGGCCCGAGAGCCCCCGGCCGGCTTCCGGTGCGAAGCCACTCCCACCGCGCCTACGCCTTCCCCTCCACCTGGAACTCCCGCAGGAACCCCTCGAACAGCCGCAGGTGCCCCTCCTCGTCGCGCAGGATCGCGATCACCATGTCCTGCGTCACCAGATCCAGCCCATCGCAGAACTCGATGACTTCGTTGTAGAACTCGATCGCGCCCTTCTCCGCCTCGATCACACCCTTGATCACGTGCACGATGTCCGTCTGCGTGCTCGGCGGCTGGAGATACTTCTGCTCCGCCTTGAACTCGAGCGAGCCCGGCACCACGCCCCACAGCTCCTTGATCCGGGACGCGAAATCCTGCGCGTGCCCCAGCTCCTCCTGGATGTCCGCCTCCAGCGACTCGATGATCTCCTGGGCGCGCAGACCGTCCGGGTTGATCGAGTTGGTGATGTAGTTCATCACCGTCTCGATCTCCATCCAGTAGGCCTTCTTCAGCATCTCGATCAGCTTCTCCCGCTTGTCCTGATTGCTCTCGGACAGGATGCCGCGGTCGAGTGTCGGTACGGTTTGCTCGGTCATGCGAAAAACCTCCTCGTGCAGAGGGTGAACGGCTCGAATTCGATGTCTTCGGGACGGGGGCGAGGCGAACCTCGCCCCCACCTCGTGAGAGATGCAAACTCGACGCCGCGTTCCCGGGAGAACGCCCGTCAGCGAGCAGCCGGCCGCGCCTCCGGCGCCGGCACGGCCACCTCGCCGCTGCCGACGATCTCCAGCTTCCACCCCTCCGCCTCGGTCCCGTCCAGGTTCAGGTGACCGGCCAGAAAGTAGAGCCGCTGGGTGTCCGCGCTCCGCGAGGTGCAGAAGCGGTCCTGGAGGTAGAACGGCGGGATCGCCTGGTAGAAGAGCGTCGCCCGCACGTCCGCCGCCGCTCGCGGCAGCTCCGCCAGATCGACCTCGTAGACCAGCGCGTCCTTCCCGCCGTCCACGTAGTCCGGATCGCCGTCGACCGCGTACGCACCGGAGTCGCGCGCCATCTCCTCGCCGGCGCCGAGCGCCTCGGAGATCTCGATCCTCTGGGCGAGCGGCAGGAACCCGTCCGGCAGGATGCGGTTGTCCTTCACGTGACCGCAGATCGAGAGGAAGCTCGTGGTGAACGGCCCCTCCGGCTTCGCCCCGAGACCGCACTGCGGGTCCGGACCCTCCCCGGGCGCCGTCACCAGCTCCTGGTAGATCTGCGCCTGGTCCTGGCGGCGGATCGTCTGGTAGTGCGGCTGGTGCGGCAGCTCCTCCGGCGGCGAGTAGGCGAGGCCGGAGCAGTCGTCCTTCCACCAGAGCTCGCCCGCCACCGGGTCTCCGTCCTGGTCCACGATCACCCCGGCGCCGTTCGTGCGCCCGGAGGCCCAGATCACGTTCCCCGCCGCGTCGAGCACCTCGAAGGCGAGGAAGGCGCGCCGGAAGCCGACGCCCGAGGGCAGCTTGTGACCGGTCAGGCTGTCGACCGTCACCGTCGCGGAGAGCTTGCCGCCGCTCGTCGTCACATCGGTCACGCTCACCGTCGCCGTGTCGTGGCTCGCCTGCTCGAGCATCGCCTGCTCGGTGAAGAGCGCCGGATCGACCCCGAAGTCGCCCATCATCGGGTCCTGCGTGCGGATGCCGAGGACGTCCGGGAACTGCTGCGCCATCTTGAGGAAGAAGACGTTCAACCCGACCAGCGTGTGGCGGGCGAAATTCTCGCGGACCTCGAGGTCGAGCTCCTCCGGACCGGCGCTGTACTCGGCCTGCGGGAAGTTCGAGTACTCCTGGATCGAGGCGATCTTCGAGCGGTACGGCTCCCCGGCGCGGTCGGCGCTCTGCATGTGGCACGCCTGGCACGATTCGGCCTTGGCGCCGGCCCCGAACGGCAGCTCCTTCTGCGGCGTGGAACCCGTGCGGTAGGCGCTGAACGCCCACTCCGGATAGGTCGTCTGCTCGTAGGTGCGCGCGACGAGCTTGGTGCCGGCGAAGACCGGCAGGTGCACGGTGTGGCAGCTCCCGCAAACCTCCGAGCTCTGGATCGCGGTGTCGAAGACCGGCTGGTTGCCGAGCGCATGGTCCATCGGCAGCGTCTTCGGGCTCTCGAACGGCCCGATCAGCTCGTCCGGCGGGCCGACCAGGAAGCTCCCGGTGAAGGTGCGGGCGAAGCCCTCGTTCTCCGGGTTCAAGAACTCCTGCCGCGCCTCGACACAGCGGTTCTCCGGCTCGTCGAGCGCCGGCCCGTCGCCCACGCCCGGGAGCATCCGGTGGCAGGCGGTGCAGGAGATCCCGTCGCGGGCGAGCGCGCCGTAGTCGGCGAAGTGGAGCGACGGATTGACCGCCGGGTCGGTCGGGAAAGGCACGGCGTTCACCATCGAGCGAAGGAACGGCGGGCAGTCGTCGTCCCCCGAGTCGATCTTGAACTGCCGCTGTCCCGTGATGCCGTGGCAGCCGAGACAGGTGTCCTGGATCACCTGCGGCAGGTCGCCCTCGGTGTGGAAGGTCTCGATCTCGCTCGCGAGCTGGGCGAAGAAGATCGGATCGCGCCCGCCGAGGCCCATCGGCGAGGTGCGCCAGGTGCCGTACGGCGAGAGGTTGAGCAGATCGGTCCCGGTCTCCGGGTCGACGACGGTCATGTCGTATTGGAGGCCGGTGCTGCCCGCGTCGTGGCAGCCGAGGCACTGGTCGGACGTCACGAACTCCGAGGCGGCCGTCGGCACCCCGTCCGGCGTCGCCTCCACCCACACGTTGTCGTAGGTCTGCGGCGGCATGGCGGCGACCGTCCCCCAGGTCGGGCGCGGCAGGCCGCCGGCCGGCAGCGAGCGTACGAAGTCGAGGTCGTAGGAGAAGTGGGGCTGGCCCAGGCGCGGCGGATCGTCCTGCGGCAGTGCCACCAGGCGGTGGTGCTCGGGCGGCGGATCGGCGTCGAAGAAGTGCTGCGACAGGAAGACGAGCGGACGGCCTGGCTCGCCCGCGACGTTCTTCAGCGAGGCGAAGGTGAGGCCGTCCTCGGCCGAGGCGTGGCAATTGACGCAGTACTGGCCGAAGCCCATGTACGGCAGCCGCGCCGCCGGGCCGGCCGGCCAGTCCGGGTCCCAGCCGCTCCAGCCGAACCAGCCCCAGAACCAGCCGTCGTGGGAGACCTCCGGCGCGCGCACCATCACCGCGACGCCGTTCGGCGGCAGCAGGCGGAAGAGGTCGGTGCCGGCGCACGAAGCGGCGGGCGGCTCGTACATCTCCTTGACCATCACCGCGCCGACCGGGATCTCCGCCGGATCGGCGGGGGGCGCGAGCTCGGTGCCGTCCTCGGCGAGCGGACGGTTCTCGCGCAGCCAGTCGAGCATCTCCGGCGAGTACCAGATGACGACCGGCGCGTGCGTGCCGTGGTAGGCGCCGACCCACGCGCCGTCCTGGAGCGTCGCGGTGTAGGGACCGGTGTCGCGCACCGTCTTGTCGTGGATCCAGCCGCGGTCGAGGTCGCGGTGGCACCAGTTCCGGAGGAAGTCGCCGAGGTGGATCTCGTACTCGTCGAGCGGCAGCGCGCCGGGGTCCTGGACGATCGGCAAGAGCCGCTGGCAGAGCGCCGGATCGGTCGGCACGAGCGGTGCCGAGCGCTCGGAGTCGCAGGAGAGGCTGTCCATCTGCGCCCCGAGCGGCGCGGCTGCGAGGACGGCGGCGAGACCGAGGGCGAGGAGCGGGGACGACGAGACGGCCTGGCGAGGGCGAAGGATCATGGCGGGCCTCCGAGCGGTCGATGCACCGGTGCCGGGGCGCACGCCACCCGGCGCTCGATCCGAGCCCGGGCCGCGCGGCAGCGGCATTCCGTTGCAAGGTGTACCGAGGAGAATCGGATCAGAGACCGCGCGAGCGGTCAAGCGGCGAACGTCCTACGGCGGGTGAGCCGCGCCCGGTCGGCATCGGATTCGCAACTCGGGCCGGGCGTGTTCGACGACTTTGCAGAGAGAGGCTGAGAGATGGCGCTGAAGATCGCGGTGGTCGTGCTGGTGGTGGTCGTGCTGCTGGTCCTCGCCGTCTGGTTCCTGCGCCACCGCCGGAGCCAGTACGAGGCGATCCTCGAGGATGTCTGGCGTCGCCTCCACGCGGTGCCCCAGGGCCCGGCCTTCGACCCGGAGGCGGAAGAGGTGGCGAACCTTCCGACAGCCGCCCGCCGCTACCTGACCCACGCCATCGCCGCCGGCACCCCGCTCGCCGGCTCCGTGGTGTTCGGCATGGAGGGCCGGATCGGCCTCCAGCCGGGGGCGGACAAGCAGCGGTTCCAAGCGCGGCAGATTCTCTCCTTACCGCAGGGGATGGTCTGGCGGGCCGAGGTCGGCGAGGGTTGGCAGAAGGTCTCCGGCGCCGACGCCTACGCGAACGGCGCGGGCGAGATGCGCTGGTACCTCTGGCGCACGATCCCGGTGGCGAGCGGCGCCGGCCCGGACGTGAGCCGCTCGGCTGCCGGCCGGGTGGCGATGGAGTCGGTGCTCTTCCTGCCGTCCGCCCTCCACCCCGATTTTCCCCACGGGGGCGCCCGCTGGGAGGGGGTCGACGACCGTACCGCGCGCGTTCACCTGACGGTCGGCGACCACGAGCTCTCGCCCGAGATCCAGGTCGCCCCAAACGGCCAGATCCTACGGATCGAGATGATGCGCTGGGATCCGGAGGGGCCGAGCGGCAAGGCGGAGGAGGTGCGCTGGGTGGTCGATGGCTTCGGCGAGGAGGAGACCTTCGCCGGCCACACCTTCCCCACCACCTTCCGGGTCACCAAGAACGCCGGCACCGCACACCTCGACACCTTCTTCGATGCCCGCATCCTCTCCGCCGACTACGAACCCGGCCCGCCCGTGCCCGAGCCGAAGGAGCAGCCGGACGAAGAGGAGAAGAAAGCCTGAGCCTCACCAGCCGATACCGTAGTCATCCCCGTAGTCACTCGCCCCGCCCCACATCGTGCCGTGCTCGCGATCGAACCAGATCGCGGTGATCGGCCCCGACGTCTTCGCCGCCGACTCCACGTCGTACCCCATCCCGCGCAGCGCCTCGATCACCCACGGCGGCATGTCCTCACGCACCGTCAGGCGCCCGGGGCGGCTCGCGTGGTCGCCGAACGACGACAGCATCTGGTAGCTGGTGACGTTCGCCGCCTCCGCCGCCTCCTGCGGGTCCATCCCCCACTCGACCACGTTCAGGAAGAACTGGAGGAGGTTCTGGTCCTGCGTGTCCCCGCCTTGCACCGCGAAGGCGAGGAGCGGCTTCCCGTCCTCGAGCGCCAGCGTCGGCGTCAGCGTCACCCGTGGCCGCTTGCCCGGCTCGACCACGTTGTACGGGTTCTCCCGCCGGTCGACCACGAAGCTCTGCATCCGCTGCGACAGCCCGATCCCGGTGTCACCGGCGACGAACGCCGGCACCCACGCGCCGCTCGGCGTGACGGAGACCACCCATCCCTCCGCATCCGCCGCGACGATCGACGTGGTCCCGGCCCGGAACGCCTCGTCGAATGCCTCATCGTCCGAGCCGTCCGCCAGCCGCTCCGTCCCGGCCGCCGGCCGGGCCGCGTTCGGATCGCCCCACGGCTTCCCCTCCCGGTCGTCCCCCGGCGGCCACGATTCCAGCAGGTCGAGGAACGGGTTCTCCCCCTCCTGGAAGGCGTACGGATCGCCCGGGCCGATCTCGGGGTCGTTCCTCTCCCAGTCGATCGTCGCCCGCCGCGCCGCCGCGTACTCCTTCGACAAGAGGCCCGCGACCGGCTCCTCGGGCGGGAAGTACGGATCGCCGTAGTAGAAGTCCCGGTCGGCGAAGGCGAGGCTCATCGCCTGGTAGAGGGCGTGGACGTAGCGCGCGCTGTTGTAGCCCATCGCTTCGAGGTCGAGCGGCTCCAGGATGTTGAGCGCCTGGAGCAGCACCGGCCCCTGCGTCCAGGTGTTGAGCTTGTAGACGTCGATCCCGTCGTAGGAGACCTTCACCGGCTCCTCGAAGATCACCTCCCAGGAGGCCAGATCCTCCATCGTGAAGAGCCCGCCCGCCTCGCGCGTGGCGCGCACCAGCTCCTCCGCGATGTCGCCCCGGTAGAAGCGGTCGTAGGCGGCGGCGATCGCCTCCTCGCGGCTCGCACCGGCCGCCAGCGCCCGGCTCTCGGACTCGACCAGCTTGCGCAGGGTGCGCGCGAGGTCGGGCTGGCGGAAGACCTGCCCCGGCTCGGGAGCCCGCGACGCCTCCCACGCCGACATCGACGGCCCCTGGAGGAAGACCGCGGTCGAGCTCTCCCACTGCTCGATCACGTCCCGCTCGCGCTCGATCCGGGAGACGAGCCCGGCTTCGATCGGGAAGCCCTCCGCCATCTGGATCGCCGGCCCGAGCACGTCGGCGAGCGAGAGGGTGCCGTACTCGGCGAGCATCTTCATCAGCGCCCCCGGGTTGCCCGGCGTGGTCGCCGCCAGGGGGCCGTACTCCGGCGGGTAGCGCTCGCCCCGCTCGCGGAACAGCTCCGCCGTGGCGCCGGTCGGGGCCACGCCGAGGCCGTTGACGCCGATCACCTCACCCGAGCGCGGATCGTAGATCAGCGCCTGCGTCTCGCCGCCCCAGCCGATCGTGTCCCACATGGTGCAGGTGGCGGCGAGCATGGCGGCCGCCGCGTCGACCGCGTTGCCCCCCTTCTGAAACGCCATCGCCCCCGCCGTCGCCGCCAGAGGCTTGCCGGTGACGGCGAGCCAGTGCTTCGCATGCAGCACCGGCTTGTCGACGCCCTCGGCGGCGGCGGGTGGCGAGGAGAGGAGCGCCAGGACGAGCACCGAGGCAACGAGAGGGATCGAGAGGAGGGCGAGGACGGTTCGAGAGTGCCGGGACGAGACGTTCCGCATGGGTTCCTCCGAAGGCAGGCCGACACTCTGCCCAGAGGGAGGTTCGGGCGAAGCCGCCGGCCGATGGGAGATCGAAGCTGATGGGAGTATGCCACGACGAGCCCAGCCGACTTCGTGGTGTGGACCTTACGATCCCTGCCAATTCTCTCTACACTCGCCCCATGGCCACGATGAACGTCTCTATTCCCGACACTTTACTTAGCTTCGTCGAGGCACAAGTCACCGAACGAGGCCACGGCACGACGAACGAATACATCTGCCAGTTCATCCGCAACGACCAGGAGCGGTTGCAGCTCAGGCGCCTGATCCTGGACGGCGCTACGTCCGCACCGGCTGGTCCGGCGGACTCGGCGTACTTCGATACGCTTCGGGAACGCGCACGCCGTTAGCGCCGAGTAAGAGTGGGCTCGAGGAGCCCATGCTGCCCACCCTCTCACGATGGCTGCCCATCTCCGCGTCACCGCGGGTCCGCATCATCCACGTAGTCCTTCACGCTGACCTTGATCATGTAGTGATCGGAGAGGAAGCGATCGTGCAGCTCGAGATCCGACGACCGGAGAACGTATTGGCGCGTGTAACGGAACTCCGGCCTTCCCGGCGCGATGAACACCCGATCGAAGGGCGACTCGCCGTACTCCCGGCTCCAATAGGTGGCGGCATCGTTGTTGTTGAGATCGACGAAGCCACTATTCACGAAGGTCTCCACGGCCGGCTCGTCGTTCTTGAGGATGTTCGTGTCGCCGATCAGCATGAGGCTCGGATCCTTCTCGGTGCGTTGCAGCACATCACACAACGTCTTCGCCTCCCTTTCGCGCACCTGCCGGTTTCGGGTGACCCCACCGTAATTGGACTTCATGTGCAAGGGAACGACCGAGAGAGTTCTCGTTTCCTCGAGTTGTTCCCACTCGCCGTCCTCCGATCTACGCCAGGCGCGCACGTTGGACCGAAACGACAGCAGGTGCGGCTTCCGGTCCCACAGCCGGTATGAGTCGAGCTCGTGGAGCACGTCCAGGGGACGGACGTCCGACAGCGTCAAGCGTCCCGTGTGCCACATCGCCGCGCAGAGCTGGGACCGATCGCCGGAGCTCCGATTCGGGAGAACGATGTATCTCCACGGCGTGTCCAGGTGCTCTTCGAGTAGGTAGCAGACGATGTCCAGATCGGAGTTGCGCCGCTCCGAAACGGCCCGGCTCTCGATAACCGGCTGGTTCTCGAACAGGCGGACCTCCTCCTGCTCCGGAGTCATGTAGACCTCTTGCAGCACGATGAGGTCTACACCCGCCATCTCGATGTGATCCGCAAGGGCGTAGGCACTCTGCCGACGGAGCGCGCGGTTGCTCCCGGAAAGGTGTTCGATGTTCCAACTCGCAACTTGAAGGAAACTCATGATCCGATCTCCATTGGTTTGAGCGGCACACAGGTGGACGGACGGAGAGAGAAAATTTCCGCAATTGCCTCGATAAGCGGCCGCCAATCCGACCACATCCCTCCGATCCCACCAGGGATGTAGCTAGCCCTGCGAGTGGAATCTACTTTGCAGACCTTGAAGGCTATGCAGCCTTCGAATCTCCTGTCAAACCGTCACCCGTCCGTCCTCGTTCTCCTCGTCTCTCTAGCCTTCGTCCTCGCCGGCCCGCCGGCCGCGGCGCAGGACGCGGGCTCGCTCCCCCAGGGGATCGAGACCCGCCTCGCCGAGTCGCCGGCTACGGCGCCCGCTCTTGAGGGGTTGGCGCAGGCCACGCGGGAGCGGGTGGTGGAGGCCGCGGGGCGGTTCTACGAGGAACACAGCCACGAAGCCGTCTGGCTCGAGGAAGGACGGCCGTCCGGCCGGGTCGAGGAGCTGCTCGGCGCCATCGACGGCGTCACCGCCGACGGCCTATCACCCGAGACCTACGGTCCGGACGCGCTCCGCCGCCTCGCACAGCAAGCGAGCCAGGGCACGGACGCCGCCGCCCAGGCCGAGCTCGCCCTGTCGCAGACCTTCCTCACCCTGGTCGAGCACCTCGGCTCCGGGCGCCTCGACCCCGACCGTGCCGACACGCCCTGGTACATCGAGAACCCGAGCCCCGACCTGGCGGCGGCCCTCGCCGAGATCGCGGGCGGCGCCGGCGTACGGCCGACGTTGGAGGCCGCGCGGCCGGTCCACGACGGCTACGAGCGCCTGCGCCAGGGGCTCGAACGCTACCGGGCGATCGCCGACGCCGGCGGCTGGCCGCAGGTGCCGGAGGGGCAGGTCCTGAACCCCGGCGACACCGCTCCGCGCGAGCGGATCGAAGCGCTGGTCGCGCGGCTCCAGCCCGAAGGCTTCCTGCCGGAGGGCTACACCCCCTCGCCGCCCGAGGGCGCGGCGGGTGACGGCTCCGGCGAGCTCCTCTACGACGAGCAGCTCTCGGACGCCGTCGGCCGGTTCCAGGGGCGCTACGGCATCGTGGTCGACGGCCTGGTCGGCCCCGAGACACTGGGCGCCATGAACCTCTCCGCCGCCGAGCGCGTCGAACGGATCGCGATCAACCTCGAGCGCTGGCGCTGGCTGCCCGACGACCTCGGGCAGCGCCACGTTCGGGTCGACGTGCCCGGCTTCGAGGTGCGCGCCTACGACGGCGGCGAGCCGGCGCTCTCGATGAAGGTCGTGGTCGGCAAGGAGGGGGCCGGCACGCCGTCGTTCAGCGACCGGATGACGCACGCCATCATCAACCCCTACTGGAACGTGCCGCACTCGATCACCGTCTCCGAGATCCTGCCCCAGGCGCGCCAGGAACCCGTCTACCTCGAGGAGAACGACTACGAGATCGTCACCGGCTGGGGCAACGACGCCGAAGTCGTCGGCGCTTCCGCCACCGCCTTCGCCAACCTCGAGAGCGGCGAGTGGCGCATCCGCGAGCGCTCCGGACCCGGCAACGCGCTCGGGCAGATCAAGTTCATGTTCCCGAACGAGCACAACATCTACCTGCACGACACGCCGGCCGAGCATCTCTTCGAAGAGGACGTGCGTGCCTTCTCCCACGGCTGCATCCGCCTGGAGCGCCCCTTCGAGCTCGGCGGCTGGCTCTTCGGCCCCTCGAGCGAGTGGAGCGCGAGCCGCCTGCGCCAGGCGGTCGACTCCGGCGAGCGCCAGCGCGTCGACCTCCCCGAAGAGATCCCCGTCTACCTCCTCTACTGGACCGCCCGCGCCAGCGAAGACGGCACGGTCCACTTCCGCACGGACCTCTACGGCCACGACGAGACGCTCGCGGCGGAGCTGGGCGTGGGGTGAGAGCTCGCGGCTGATGGCAGCCCGTGGTGGAAGTCCGCGTGGCCGCGCGCATGGGGCTTGCGAGACGTATTCAAGGCACGAGGAGGAGGCGATGCGGTGTCATCGTTGACGACGAGTAACGTAGAAGCCGGCCGCAACCCCCATGCGCCCAAGGGTTGCGGCGGCGTGGGGCCATCTACAGCGTTGCCGCTCCTCGACGATGGCTCGGCATCGCCTGCGTCGCGGCGCCTCG
>CAZLLV010000366.1:0-7275 GCA_964560325.1 uncultured Thermoanaerobaculia bacterium
CCCGGCGGCGGCCGGGCGACCGAGCGCGTAGAGCGCTCCACCGAGCGCCAGCCCCGCGACCACCGCCGGCGCCACCAGACGCTCGCTCCACGCTACGCTTCTCGTGTTCCCAGGGTCCCCGAGCACAGCGGGACTGTACCCCGGACTCGGCCGGCACGCCGCTCGCACCTCCGGAGAGCCGATGCACACCGACGACGCCACGAACGCCCCCTTCGACCCCGCCGACCCCCACCGCGGCCGGCCGATCCTCCACGCCGGTGCGCCGCTCGAGGAGGCCCGCGCCGCCGTGGTGCTCCTCCACGGCCGCGGAGCCGGCGCCCGCGACATCCTGGGACTGGCGGGTGAGCTCCGGCCGGAGGACGACGGAAGGGTCGCCTTCCTCGCCCCCGACGCCGCCCGCCACACCTGGTACCCGTACTCCTTCCTCGCCCCGATCGAGCAGAACGAGCCGTGGCTCTCCTCCGCCCTCGCCTTCGTCGGGCGAGCGGTCGAGCGCGCCGGGACGGCCGGCGTCCCGCCCGAGCGGACGGTGCTCCTCGGCTTCTCGCAGGGCGCCTGCCTCGCCACCGAGTACGTGGCCCGGAATCCGAAGCGCTTCGGAGCCCTGATCGCCTTCACCGGCGGCCTCATCGGCCCGCCCGGCGCCACCTTCGATCACACCGGAGACCTGGCCGGGACCCCCGCCTACCTCGGCGCCGGCGACCCCGACCCGCACGTACCGTGGAAGCGGGTCGAAGAGACCGCCGAAGTGCTCCGCCGCCTCGGCGCCGAAGTCGAGACCGAGCGCTTCCCCGGCCTGCCGCACACGATCGCGCGGCAGGAGATCGTGAAGGCCCGGCTCCTCCTCGCAACGGCGGCCGGCACGAGTTCTTGAGCATTTCCCCACCTTCCAATGTATAGTCTCCGCAAATGACGGCCGGCTGGAATGCCGGCACGAACCCAAGGAGACGTGCCATGTGGAAGAAGCTGGGAATCGCCCTGGCCTGCGTGTTCGGCCTCGCCCTCCTCTGTACCGTGTCGGCCACGCCGGCAGCCGCGCTCTGCTCGCTCTGCGACTGCAACTCCGGCTGCGACGACTACTGCGTGACCGGTCCGGACGACCCGCACTGCCCCGGGTGCAACGAGTCGACCTGCGGTGAGTCCGGGATCTGCTCCACGAACCCGATCTGCGATCCGGTCTCGTGCGCCAACCTCACCTGCACGACCAGCATCTACGGCAACAGCGCGAACAACACGTTGAACGGCACCGCCAGCCGGGAGTGCATCTACGGCCAGGGCGGCAACGACACGATCGACGGCAACGCCGGCGATGACCGGATCTGGGGCGGCACCGGCACCGACACCCTCTACGGCGACAGCGGCGACGACTGCCTGTGGGGCGAGGACGGCGACGACCACCTCGACGGCGAGTCCGGCCACGACTTCGGTGACGGCGGCACCGGCACCGACGTCTGTACGTCGGCGACCGACGACCAGGTCAACTGCTGATCGACCCGCTCGACCCGGCCCCTCCGGGGGCGCTCCGGCGCATCGGCGTGCTCCCGTGCCTCGTGCTCGGCCTGCTCGCCGTCGCGCCGGCGGCGGCGAGGCCGAACGAGACGCAGGGCGATGGCGACGAACTGCCGGCGAACCTGCTCCGGCCGGGCGCCGAAGCAGAGGCCGACCGTCGAGAGGGCGGTGACCGTGAAGCCGGGCGCCTCCCGACAGTCGATCTCCACGTCGAGCACGCTGCCGAGCTCCGCCGCGCCCGTCAAGGGGAGAGACCGCTGGTGGTGACGTACCAGGTGATCCGTCCCACCTCCTCGCCGCGCCAGACCTGGCGAAGAGCCAGGCTGTGGCCTTCCTCCAGTGGACGGCCGGAATCGGTGGTCACCTCGAAGAGCGCCGGGGCGCAGAGGTTCCGGGGCAGCCGGACACGGCCGAAGCGGGTGCCCCGGCGCCGCGGCAGCGTGAGGGTCCCTTCGTGGATCGCCAGGCCGGGCTGGCGCTGGTGGAGCTGGGCGGCGAGGGGCTGCGGTAGGTGGAGCTTCACCTCCGTCTCGGCGGGCAGTCTCTGGATCACCTCCAGACCGAACTCCCGCGTTCGGTCCGGCGTGCCGGCCAGGAAGAAGGCCAGGCTCGCGCCCTTCCCTTCCGCGACCGGATGGACGTTGCGCCACGCCACTCCGGGGCCGCGCAGGAACTCCAGGTAGCGCCGCCAGTCGAACCACTCGCCGCCCGGCGGTAGAGCCCGCGACGGCTCGCCGCCGTCTCGGTCGAAAACCGCCAGGAAGGAGTGGCCGAGCTCGGTGCCGGCGGGCCAGCTCCAACCGGGCGGAGGGGCCGGCCATGGCGGCAGCGGCCCACCGACCGGCTTCGAGTCCACCGGAACGTCACCCACCGATACGGTGCCGAGCGTCGCGCGGCCCGGGAAGGCGCTCCAACCGTCCGGTGGGATCAGGGTGGCGGTGGGGCTGGCGAAGAGCAGGGCGTCGGCTCCGTTCTCCGCGAGACCCCGATTGCGCATCCGCACGGTGATCCCGCCCGGATCGACGACCAGGTCCGGGCTGGAGCTGATCTCGTCCTCCGGCCCCCGGGGCGAGCCATCGTCGCACGGGCTGCGGCGCACGTAGAGGTCGGGAACGAGCTGCAGGACCTCCCGCACGATCGCCTCCAGGTCGGGCATGACGCCGATGTGGCCGCCGACGTTCGGGCCCTGGGGGGTCCCGGTGGCCCGGCTCGACAGCAACGAGCGCATGGGGAGCGGCATCAGCCGGCCGCCGGTCCGCAACTGGTGGAGGCACTGGAGGATGGCCGCCGCCCCGGCGATGATCGGCGCCGCGCTCGACGTGCCATCGAAAGTGTTGGTGTAGTGCCTCTCGCGGTCGCCGCCGCCGTCGTGGAGGTCGCCGTAGCCGCAGGTGGTGACGCCTTCCCCCCAGGCGTAGCAGTCGACGCGGGAGCCGAAGTTGGAGAACGGCGCCCGGTCGTGGGGCAGGTCGGAGAGAGCGGCACCCACCAGGACGGCGCCCGAGTCGGCGAAGCCGGGGACACCGCGCTGGAGCGTGCGGCCGGTCTGCGGGTCGCCGCAGCCGTCCAGGTCGTAGTTGCCGTTGCCCGCCGCCTCCACCACGATCACCCCGAGGGCGGTGGCCAGCCGGACAGCGTCGAAGTCGGCCTCGTCGGTCTCGGTGGGGAGGCGCCCGCGCTGGACCTCCAGCAGCAGCACGTCGCCGGCACCCAGGGGCGCCGGATCGCCCGACCGGCCGACCAGACAGCTCACGATCGCCGAAGCCACGTGGCCGTTGGTGCCGGGGAACGGGTTGTTTCGGGTCGGCTCGGCCTGCTTCTTCCGATAGTGGGAGGCGAGCCAGAAGCGTCCGAAGCGCAGGGCCGAGCCCTCGACGGCGAGCTCGCCCACCGCGGCCGCCGCGAGCTGGCCGAGGACCGCGGTGCCGTGGTCTCCGGCGCCGGCCTCGTCGTCCTCCCGGTTCTCGCCGTGGACCACCAGATCGGGGCGCGCGGCGGGCTTCTCGGAGCTCTGGCTCTGCTCCCCCAGGCACTGGCGCAGCTCCTCGTGGAGGACGACCCAGCCCTGCTCCAGGTCGACCACCGCGAGCGTCGGCAGATTTTCGTCGGCATCGAGTCGCTCCTTCAACCAGCGAGCGCCGATCCCGACCGGCGCCGAGTCGAAGTAGCCCTGATCGTCGGCGAGCGTCGAGCCCGACACCGGGGCCCCCACGGCCGCCGTGTCGATCGCCCGCAGCTCTCGGTAGGCCAGGTCGACCTCGGCCAGCTCGTTGCAGCGGTCGAGGACCTCCTCCACCAGGTTCGGGAACGGCCGCAGGTCGACCCGCCAGTAACGGGCGAGACCGTGGCGGGGCCGGAAAGCGGTCCGCGCCGCGCGGTCCTCCAGGGCCTGGATGGCGCTCACCGTGCCCGCTCGGCCGCAGTTCGGAAGGAGGATCAGGGGGCAGGACCGGAGGACCCCTTCCGGCTCGGGCGGCCAGGGCTCGGCAGGCGGAGGCTCCTCGCCATCCGGCCTCCGGCGGCGGCGCCGGCCCCTCCACCCCCGCCGATCCTCGTCCACTCCATCAGCCGGCTCGTCCTCGGCCTCCGGCGGCACGGGCTCTTCGCCGTCCAGGGGGAGCTCCAGGAGCTCGCGCAGGCCGGCGAGACCCGCCGCGTCGGCCAGCTCCCAAAGGGTCTCGGCGGCGAGGGGACCGACCCCCTTCGCCAGCCGGACGATCAGGAAGCCGCTGTAGTCCCCCGGCGTGATGCACGGACGCTCCGGCGTGCGGCCCTTCTCGTCGCAGCAGCACCCGCAGCCACATCCGGCCTGCCCGGCGTCCCGGTGCTCCGCCGGCGGCAGGTAGTGGGCCGAGATCCAAGGCACCGGCGCACCGGCCGGCGGCCCGGCCCCATACGCGCCGGAGCCGCTCCACGGATCGTCCGGCGGCGGCTTGACGTAGTTCTCTCCCGGATCCCAGTCGTCGGGAGGCGGCTTGACGTAGTTCTCCCCCGGGTCGTCGGGTGGCGGCTTCACGTAGTTCTCTCCCGGGTCGGACCCCCTGCCGCCACCGGAGTGGGAGCCCCGGCCGCGGGCCCCGGTCCGGGTGGGCGCGTCGGGCGACGCCTCGAAGATGGTGATCTGTAGGTTCCTGGTCGTCATGTCGTCACCTCGGTCGATGGAGAGCAGCGGTCGACGGTGGGCTGCGAACGCCCGCGGGGATGGCCCCGGCCTCGCTTCTTACAATCCTCCCGGGGCCGCGAGGGGTGCACCCCGCGCCGTCGGGCCGAAAACGGCGGTCAGGGCGTGAACGGCGGCAGCGGCCGCCAGTCGCCCTGGAGCACGAAGCCCGCCCACCGGTGGGGCGGGTGGCCGGCCCGGTGAAGGCTCCGCTGGGCCTCCTGGAGCGCCCGGCCGGGCGGCAGACCCCGGTCGAGGAGCCCCCGGTAGAAGTGGCCCATCAGGTCCCGGGTGCTCCGGTCCTGCACCGACCAGAGACTCACCAGAGCCCGCTCGGCGCCGGCGTAGAGGAAGGCCCGGGGCAGGCCGCTCACCAGCCCTTCGCCCCGGGTCTGCCGGCCCCGGGCGGTGTCGCAAGCGGACAGCACCACCAGCTCCGCCGGCAGGTCCAGGTCGTAGATCTCGTGGGCGCGCAACGCGCCGTCCGACAGGGCGAGGTAGGAGAGGAGCGGCTGCTCGGGATCGAGGACGCCGTGGGTGGCGAAGTGGACGATCCGGTGACCCGACAGGGCGCCGCCGGAGACCGTCGCCTTCGAGGCGGCGAGACCGGTGGCGGAGAGCACCTTCTCCCGGGGGAGATCCGCCAGGACGGCTTCGGCCTCCGCGCCGGAGTACGGCAGACGCGCGAAGCGGCCGGCCGGGCGACCGTCGGCGGAAGCCGGCCGCGGGAGGGTGGCGCCTGTCAGGCGTTCGTCGTCCGCTCCGTAGACCGGATCGGCCACCACCGCCAGCCACTTCGGCGCCGGGGGTCGCTCCCGGTACAGCCGGCGCTGGGCGGCCAGGGCCATCGCCGACGGCAGGTGGACGATCTCGTGGCGGTCGACCAGGAGCGGTGCGTCCGGGCACGCTCCGGCATCCTCCGGCAGGGCGGCGGGATCGGGGAGGGCGGAGAAGGGGACCGACTCCAGCGCGCCGTCCGGCACCAGGACCAGCCGCCGGTTCTCCAGAAGCGGTGCCGCCGGACCGAGGACCGTACGGCTCAGGTCGCAAAGGGGCGGTGGCGCGTGGCCCGGCCACTGGAGGCTCCGGATCCACCGGGCCGCGACCCGGGCGGAGCGCTCGATCTCGTCCCGGGGCGGCAGCGAGAACGCCACGAAGGTCTCCGCACCGATCGCCCAGAGCCAGCTCTCTTCCCGGCCCAGGCGGTACTCCAGGAGGAGCGTGTCGGCGTCGCCCTCGGCCAGGAGCTCGCGCCGCAGATCGTCGAGGGAGAGCTCCTCCTCCCCGGCGACCGCGGCGTACGCGGGGCTCATGCGGCGGATCTCGCCGCGCACCCGCTCGATCTCGGCGACCAGGTCGTCGATCTCCCGGCGGAGCCCCCGGCTCCGCTCCCCGTCGGCCTCGGCCGTCTTCAGCCGCCGGTTCTCCAGGAGGTTGATCCGATGGCGAAGATCCCGCTCCCGCTCCACGAGCGCCGGGTGCGCCCCGCGCCGTAGCCCCGCGCCCGCTTCGGCCAGCAGATCGCGGAGCGCCCGGGCCCGGGCACGCTCGGCCGTGGCCCACGCCTCGGCGTGGCGCCCGAGGTCGCTCAGCAGGCCGACGTGGAGGTCGTAGCGGTCCTGCGCCGTGGCGAAGAAGGCGGTCCGCAGATCCTCGCGCAGGACGGTGGGGCGGATCTCTTCGACGATCTCGAGCGCCTGCCGGCTGGCGTCGAGGGCCTCGGGGAACCGCCCCAGGGCTCGCTCGGCCCGGGCGACGCCGGCCAGGCCGTCCGCCAGGCGCCGGCGATCACCGATCGAGGCCGCCCGGTCGCTCCCCTGCCGGAAGGCGGCCCGGGCCGCGGCCGGCTCCCCCCGCCGCTCGGCCAGCTCGCCGGCCACCAGGTCGAGGGCCGCCTCCGTGGCGGCGCAGGAGGTGTCCTCCAGGACGGCGAGCGCCGCCGCCATCCTGTCGTCCGCCTCCCGGCGCCGTCCGGCCTCGTCCTCCACCAGGGCCAGGCTGGCCAGGACGCTCGCCCGGCCGCACCGGTCGAAGGCGGTGCGCACCGCCACGGCCTCCTCCAGGTACGCCCGAGCCTCCTCCGGCCGCCCCGCGTCCCGGGCCAGGAGCGCGAGCTGGTGGAGGGCCCGGGCCTGGAAGGCCGCGTCGGTGGGGATCACCTCGGGGCGGTAGAGATCGCGAGCCGCCATCAGGAGCTCGCGCGCTCGCCGGGGGTCCTGGAAGTGAAGCCTGTAGAGGGACCCCAGGCTGTGGAGGACGCTGGCCCGGTCGGGATGGTCGGCCGGGAGGTGCGCGAGACTCGCCTCGTAGGTCGTGAGCGCCCGCTGCAACTCCCCCTGCCTCTGGAAGGCCGTCGCCAGGCCGTAGAGAGCCGACGCCTCCTGTCGGTGATCGCCGAGCTCGCGGGCGAGATCGGCGGCGGCCCGGTACTCGGCCACCGCCTCGTCGTACCGGGCGAGCCCGACGAGCGCCGTCGCGAGATCGTCGCGCACGAACACCTGCCACCGGCGCTCGCCGGCCGCCTCGAAGACCGCCAGAGCCTCCCGGTAGCGCCTCGCGGCGGCCTGCCACTCGTCGGCGTCGTGGTGAGCGCGGGCGATCCGATC
>CAZLLV010000367.1:0-4707 GCA_964560325.1 uncultured Thermoanaerobaculia bacterium
GACGAAGGTGACGACGAAGAGCATCACCGCCGAGAGCGGGTCGAGCATGAAGCCGACGTCGATCGCGAGCGGCCCGACGGTCCACGGGTAGAGGGTCTGGACGAACGCTTCCGGGTAGCCGGCGGAGTGGACGTACTGCCAGATGGCGGCGAGCGCCACCACCAGGCTCGCGAGCGGCGCACCGAGGGCGATCGCGGTGACCGCCGGCCGCGGCGCGCCCGGCCGCAGACAGAGCGCGAGCGTGCCGTTGAGCGCCGCCCCCAGGATGGGCAGCATCGGGATCAGCCAGAGAAGTTCCATGGTCGTCACCAGCGCATCAGGTTCACGCGGTCGAGGTCGATCGTGCGCCGGTGCCGGTAGAGGGCGATGAAGAGCGCGAGCCCGACCGCCGCCTCGGCCGCCGCCACGGCGAACACGAAGAGCACCACGATCTGCCCCGTGCGGTCGTCGAGCTGACGGGAGAAGCCGACCAGGGTGAGGTTGACCGCGTTCAGCATCAGCTCGATCGACAGGAAGATGGTGATCCCGTTGCGCCGGGTCAGCGCGCCGACGGTGCCGATGGCGAACATGGCGGCGGCCAGGACGAGATACCAGGAGACCGGGACCGTCATCGGGGCTCCTCCCCGGAGGTTGGTGGAGTCGCGACGTTGGAGACGTTCGAGTCGCTCGCCTCCGGGCGATCGACCCCGATGACTGCGGCCTCCGGCCGCTTGGCAATGATGTAAGCGGCGATCACCGCCACCAAGAGCAGCACGCCGACGATCTCGAAGGTCAGCAGGTAGCGGGCGAAGAGCTCGGTGGCGAAGGCGCGGAGATCGACGAACGCCTCGGTGAGCGGCGGCGTGGCCGCGCCGCCCGAGCCGCGCCAGAGCGCGTCGCCGGAGTGCGCCGCGAATCCGAGCGCGCCGAGGAGGGCGGCGATCGTCTGCGGCCCGGTCGAGCGCTCGGTGCGCGTCTCCCGCTGGAGGTTCAGCAGCATGACGACGAACAGGAAGAGGACGACGATCGCGCCGGTGTAGACGAGCACCTGGAGGACGCCGATGAACGGCGCCCCGAGGAGCACGAAGAGGACGGCGGTCGCGAACAGGGTCACCACCAGGGACAGGGTCGACTTGATCGGGTCGGGGTGGAGCACCACCGCGAGCGCCGAGCCGAGCCCCAGGAGGGCGAAGATCAGGAAGATCGCGAGCTCCATCACAGCCACCCCGCGAGCGTCCCCGCCGCGACCCAGACGAGATTGACGAGGGAGAGCGGCAGGAGGAACTTCCAGCCGATCGCCATCAGGTGGTCGAAGCGGAAGCGCGGCCAGCTCCAGCGCACCCAGACGAAGAGGAACATGAAGACCATGATCTTGGCGATCAGCACGCTGGCCCCGAGCACCACGCCCCAGATGCCCATCGCCGCCAGATCGACGCCCGGCAGGTGCCAGCCGCCCAGGTAGAGGGTGGCGGCGAGCGCCGAGAGCACGGTCATGGCCGCGTACTCGGCCATGAAGAAGGCGGCGAAGCGCATGGCGCTGTACTCGGTGTGGTAGCCGGCGACCAGCTCCGATTCCGCCTCCGGCAGGTCGAACGGCAGCCGGTTGGTCTCGGCGAAGGCGGCGACCAGGAAGACGAAGAAGCCGATCGCCTGCGGCACGATGTTCCAGATCCCGATCACCTGGTAGTCGACCACCCGGTCGAGCCGGAAGCTCTCGACCGGCAGCAGCACCGCGACCACCGAGAGGGTGAGCGCCAGCTCGTAGCTGATCATCTGGGCGCTCGCGCGGATCGCGCCGAGGAGCGAGTACTTGTTGTTCGAGGCGTAGCCGCCGATCACCAGCGAGTAGACCCCGAGGCTCGCGAGGGCGAGGAAGAGGAGCACGCCGGTGTCGACGTCGGCGACCATCATCGGCGTCGGCACGCCGCCCAGGTCGATCGTCGGCCCGAGTGGGATGACGACGAAGGTGGAGAAGGCGGGCAAGAGGGCGAGCACCGGCGCCAGCAGGTAGAGCCCCCGGTCCGCCTCCTTCGGCAGCACGTCCTCCTTGAAGATGAACTTGACGGCGTCCGCCAGCGGCTGGATCAGCCCGAACGGCCCGAGCCGGTTCGGGCCCGGCCGGTCCTGCATCAGGGCGCCGCCGCGGCGCTCGATCCAGACCATCCCGGGGACGATGGTCAGGAGGATGCCGAGGAAGACGCCCAGCTTGACGAGCATCGCCACGGTCTGGGTGGTCACGTCGAGCTCCTCGTGGGTTCGCGGATGGACGGGGTCCGGGGCGGATCAGCCCTGGAGCGCCGGTTCCTGGGTTCGGTTCGGTGCTTCGAGCGGCACGCCGGTCGCCGGCAGGTCGTCGAAGGGGATCTCCGGCAGGCCGGCGATCTCGGCGGACAGGCGGGCGAAGACTTCGGCCGGCGTCGTCTCCAGGTGCGGCCCGCCCTCGCCCTCGAGCATGGCGAGCAGCTCGGCCAGCACGTCGACGCCTTCGCGCACCTGCGCCGGAGCGGGGAAGGCGCGCTCGAAGCGCTGGAGGCGGTTCTCGACGTTGACGAAGGTGCCGCTGGTCTCGGCGTGGGTCGCGGTCGGCAGCGCCACGTCGGCCGCCTGGGCGAGCGGCGAGTCGGACCAGCCGATCACGATCAGCGTCTTCGCCCGGCGCAGGCGCTCGACCGTCTCCGGCTCGTAGGCGCCCGCGAAGTGGCTGCCGGCGACCACCAGCACCGCCGAGCGGGAGGCGCCGTCGCCCTCGAGCAGCTCGGGGGCTGTGATGCGGCGCATCGTGTCGCCCTCGAGCGCGCTCGAGTCGGTCGCCCTCCCGCCGAGGCCGGCGAGCTCGACGCCGCGCCGGTTGGGACCCGCCTCAAAGCCGGTGATCGGCCCCTGCGGGCGCGGGATGGTGCGCTCCGGGCCGAGGTCGACGTGGACCGAGCGGTGGGGCGAGCCGACGAAGTCGGCGATCCGGGCGAGCAGGAACGCCTCCTCGGTGGTCAGCTCGGCGGTGGCGAGGAACGTCACCGCGCCCTCGGTGGTGCGCGAGGTCAGCGCCGAGCGCACCGCCTCGAGCGCCGGCCGCCAGCCGACCGGCTCGAGCGGGCTGCCTCCCTGGCGCCGCAGGCGCGGCGAGCCGAGGCGCGGGAGCTGCTCGTAGCGCTCGAAGGTCGAGCGGCCGTAGTCGCACATCCAGTAGTCGTTGACCGCCGGGTTCGCGCGCGGCTTGTAGCGCCGGATCGCGCCCTTGCGGTGCTCGAGCGTGACGTTGCAGCCGACCTCGCAGCCGGTGCAGAGCGACGGCCGCTTGTCGAGGTACCAGACCCGCTCGGCGAAGCGGAAGCGGGTCGAGGTCAGCGCGCCGACCGGGCAGACGTCGACCACGTTGCCGGAGAGCGGATCGTCGAGCTCCTTGCCGGGGAAGGTGCCGATCTCGGTACGCGCGCCCCGGTTGAAGAAGCCGAGCGCGCCGGTACCGGAGATCTCCTGGGTGAACCGCACGCAGCGGGTGCACTGGATGCAGCGGTTCATGTTGAGGAGCACGTTCGGCCCGAGCGGGATGCGCTCGCGCCCCGGGTAGGTGCGCTTCTCGTCGTAGCGGAAGCGGGAGAACGCCTGCCCGTGCTTGAAGGCGTAGTCCTGGAGGCCGCACTCGCCCGCCTGGTCGCAGATCGAGCAGTCGAGCGGGTGGTTGATGAGGAGGAACTCCATCATCGCCCGCTGCCCCTCCTGGACCTCCGGCACGTCGGTGCGGATCTCCATGCCGTCCTTCTGGACGGTCATCGAGCAGCCGGCCTGGAGCTTCGGATGGCCGTCGACCTGCACCAGGCACATGCGGCACTGCCCGACCACCGACAGGCGCGGGTGATAGCAGTAGTGGGGGATCTGGACCCCGACCTTCTTCGCCGCCTCGATGACGTTGGTGCCGGCCGGCACCTCGACCTGGCGGCCGTTGATGGTCACGGTAGGCATCGTCTCAGGAGGCTCCCGTCTGGCTTCCGTCGGTGAAGTAGCGGCGGTGGGGGTAGGGGCAGCCGCCCGTGCCCCCGTCGTGGGCGAGGTGCGCCTCGATCTCTGCCGAGAAGTTGGCGACCAGCGAGCGGACCGGCCCGGCCGCCGCGTCGCCCAGGGCGCACAGCGAGTTGCCGGCGATCATGTCCGGCACCTCGGAGAGGACTTGCACCTCGCGCGCCGTCGCCTCGCCGTTCTCGATCTTCCGGAGCAGGAGCTCCATCCAGTTCGTACCCTCGCGGCAGGGTGTGCACTGCCCGCACGACTCGTGGTTGAAGAACTTCGCGAGCCGCAGCGTCGCGCGCACCAGGCAGACCGACTCGTCCATCACCATCACCGCCGCCGAGCCGAGCATGCTGCCCGCCTTCGCCACGCGGTCGAAGTCGAGCTCCAGGTCGCGGTGCTCGGGGCCGAGGATCGCCGCCGAGGCGCCGCCCGGGATGAACGCCTTGAGCTCGCCGCCCCGGTACATGCCGCCGGCCGCGTCGAGCAGGGTGGAGAAGGGCACGCCGATCGGGAACTCGTAGGTCCCCGGGCGCTCGACGTGGCCGGAGATGCAGTAGAGCTTCGGGCCGGTGTTGCGCTCGTCGGTGCCGATCCCCTTGAACCAGGCCGCGCCGCGCTCGAGGATGAACGGCACGCAGCAGAGGGTCTCGACGTTGTTGATCACCGTCGGACGGCCGAACAGCCCGGCCTGCGTGGGGAACGGCGGCTTGTTGCGCGGCTCGC
>CAZLLV010000368.1:0-12763 GCA_964560325.1 uncultured Thermoanaerobaculia bacterium
CACGCCGCTCAACGACCTCTCGGAGTGGCGCGGCGTGGCCTCGGTGATCGGGGCCGACGCGTCGACGGTGCCGCTGACCGCGACCAAGGCGTCGGTCGGTCACCTGCTCGGCTCCTCGGGCGCGATCGAAGCGGTGGTCACCACCCTGAGCCTCGACCGCGCCCTGGTGCCGCCGACGCCCCGCTCGGGAGACCCCGAGGAGGCGGTCGACCCGGAGACCCCGGGCCGCCTGGTGCTCGGCGACCCGCTCGCGCTCGACTTCGAAGGCGAGCACGCCGGCCGGTCGATCGCCCTGTCGACCAGCTTCGGCTTCGGCGGTGCCAACGCCGCCGCGGCGTTCGGACGAGGGGCGCCGTGAGCCGATCCGGCGCGCGCGGCTCCGCGGCGGCCCGGCCGGTGATCACCGGCCTCGGCGCGCTCGGCCCCTGGGGTGCGGGCGTTCCGGCCTTGGCAGGGGCCCTCACGGGAGCCCTGGCGGAGCCCCGAACCCTCCTCCGGCCGCTCGGCCCCGGCAGCCGCCTGCTCGCCTGCCGGAGCCTCGACCTCGAGCCGGGCTCCGGCGCCGGGTGGGCCGGGCGCGCCGACGACGACTCGTACGCCGCCTGGGTGCCGGCGCGCGCCGCGCGGCGGATGAGCCGGCCGTCCCGGATGGCGGTCGCGGCCGCCCGCATGGCGCTCGCCGACGCCGGTCTCGCCGGTCCGGACGGAGAGACACCGGACGACGACGAGGCGGCGCGGCAGGCGCTCCTCCAGGCGGCGGTGGTCCTCTCGACCGCCTACGGCCCGTCTTCGGTCACCGAGGAGCTCGAAGAGCAGATCCTGCTCCGGAACCCCGAGGCGGCCTCTCCTTTCCTGTTCGCCGAGTCGGTCGCCAACGCCCCGGCTGCCCAGGTGGCCCGCCTGACCGGCGCGCGCGGCGCCAACCTGACCGTCACCGCGCGCGAAGCCGGCACCCTGATGGCCGTGCGCCAGGCGGCGGGCGAGCTCGCGGCCGGCCGCACGGAGCTGGCGCTGGCCGGGACGGTGGACGAGATCACGGCGCTCCTCCAGGTCGTGCTCGACCGCTTCGGGTCGCTCGCCCGCGGCCGCCGCCCCGGCGAGCCGCCGGTGGCCCGCCCGTTCGACCGCCGCCGCGCGGGCTTCGTCACCGGCGAGGGCGCGACCGTCGCCGTCGTCGAGAGCCCCGAGTCGGCGCGCCGGCGGGGCCGCACGCCGATGGCGACGATCGCCGCCGCGGCCGGCGCCTTCGACCCGACCGCGCCGCGCCACGGGTGGGGCGGCGGCCACGCGACACTCGGCCGGGCGCTCCGGCGCACCCTGGAACGGGCCGGCATCGCCCCCTCCGGGATCGACCTGATCGTGTCCGGCGCCTCCGGCTCGATCGCCGGCGATCGACTGGAGGCGCTGACGCTCCGTTCCGCCTGGGACGAGCGGCCGCTGCCGCCGCTGGTGGCGCCGAAGGCGGTGACCGGCGAGCTCGGCGGCACCCAGCTCGCCGTCGCCCTGCTCGCCTTGGGCGGCGCCACCTTCGGCGCCACGCCCGGGTTCCGCTCGGCCGACCCCGCGCTCGGCGTCGAGCCGTGGCGGGGCGGCCCGTTTCCGGCGCCGGTCGAGCGCGTGCTCGTGACCAGCCTCGCCCCGAGCGGCACGGCCGCCTTCCTCGTCTTGGAGCGCCCGGCGACGTGACGAGCTCCCGGTGGGTCGAGACACCCCACGGACCGGAGTCGTCGTCGCTCGCCCGGCGGCTCCTCGGCCGGTTCCACGTCACCGGCCTCTTCTGGTACCGCTTCCACCTCTGGGGCGTGCGCACGATGCCGAGCGGGTCGCTCGGCCTCATCGTCGCCCCCTTCACCAGCTTCTTCTACCTGACGCTACGGCACATCCGCCGGGCGATCGCGGAGAACCTGGTGCCGGTGCTCGGGCGGACCGGGTTCCTCGGCCGCGAGCGGCGCATCTTCCGCACCATGTGGAGCCACGCCTGGTGCAACTCGGAGCGCTTCGAGCGATTGGTGACCGAGCGGCGCTTCGAGATCGAGCCGCACGGCCTCGAGCACTGGCGGGCCGCGACCGCCGATCCGGAGCGCGGGCTGGTGGTGGCGACGGCGCACGTCGGGGCGTGGGACGTGAGCTCGTTCCTGCCGTCGTTGGTCGAGGGGCGGCGGGTCCACGTGGTGCGCGAGCAGGAGCCGTACGCGGAGGCGCAACAATTCGTCGAGGATCTCTACGGCGAGAACGTGCACGGGCACTTCACCCTCCATTTCTCGCGCGACAACCCGGCGCTGGGCGGAGTGCTGGTGGGGGCGCTGCGGCGGGGCGACGTGGTGGGGCTCCAGGGGGACCGGGCGCCGACCGGCGGCCGCACCGTCGAGACTCGAGTCTTCGGACGGCCGTTCCCGCTTCCGGCGGGTCCGGCGGCGCTGGCGCGCGGAGCCGAGGTGCCGCTGGTGCCGGTCTTCTGCTTCCGGGAGGGGCGCCGGAAGTATCGCCTGGTGGTCCGGCCGCCGGTCGAGGTGGCGAAGACGGACGACATTCGCGCCGACCTCGCGCGGACGATGCAGGCGGTGGCGCGGGAGCTCGAGTGGGCCATCCGCGAGAAGCCCCACCAGTGGTTCTGCTTCCGGCGGGTCTGGAAGGGGGTCTAGTGACCGCCCCCGCGCCGCTGATCCCGTTGATCCGTCTCGACGCGGTCTCGAAGTCTTACCGCGAAGGGCGCGTGGAGCGCTCGGTGCTCGAGTCGGTCTCGCTTTCGATCCTGCCGGGCGAGCTGGTGGTGATCGTGGGGCGGAGCGGGTCGGGCAAGTCGACGCTCCTCAATCTGCTCGCCGGGTTCGACGCGCCGTCGTCGGGACGGGTCGTGGTGGCCGGGCGAGACCTGGCGGCGATGTCCGAGCGGGAGCGGGCGCTCTTCCGGCGCCGGTCGCTCGGCTTCGTCTTCCAGCTCTTCAACCTGATCCCGACCCTCACCGTCGAGGAGAACCTCCTCCTGCCGCTCGAGCTCGCCGGCCGGGTCGGCGACGAGGATCGCGAGCGGGCCCGCGGCCTGCTCGACCGGGTCGGGCTCGCCGACCGGCGCGACACCTTCCCCGACCGGCTCTCCGGCGGCGAGCAGCAGCGGGTCGCGGTGGCGCGGGCGCTCGCCCACGACCCGGAGCTGGTGATCGCGGACGAGCCGACCGGCAACCTCGACCTCGAAACCGGCCTGGAGGTCTTGCGGCTCCTCGACGACCTGGTGCGCAGCCGGGGCAAGACGCTGCTGATGGCGACCCACGCCCGCGAAGTGGTCGGGCTCGCCGACCGCCTCTTCACGATCGAGGCGGGCCGGCTGCGCGAGCTCGCCGACGGGGGAGAGGCGTCCTGAGCCCGACCGTCTTCCGGGCGGTCCTCCGCCACCTCCCCCGCCACCCGTGGCAGGCGGGGCTCGCGCTCCTGGGGGTCGCGCTCGGCGTGGCGGTGGCGGTCTCGATCGACCTCGCCAACGCCAGCGCCGCCCGCGCCTTCGAGGTCTCGGCGACGACGCTCGCCGGCCGCGCGACGCACGCGGTCGAGGCCGCCTCCGGGGGCCTCCCGGACGAGCTGTTCGTGCGGATCGTGCGGACATCGGGGATCGGGCCGGCGGCGCCGATCGTGGAGGGGTTCGGGGTCGCGGGATCGCCTCTCGACTCCGCGCGGTCGACGACGCTCCGGGTGTTGGGCATCGACCCTTTCTCCGAGCGGCCGTTCCGGCCCGAGCTGGCGGCCGTCTCGGGCGCGTCCGGCGGCTCGCCGGCGCTCCTCGTCACCCGCCCCGATACCGGTTTCCTGACGCCGGAGACGGCGGCCGACCTCGGCGTCGGGGTCGGTGGACGCTTCCCGTTGCGGGTGGCGGGCGTCGACCACGAGATCGAGCTGCTCGGACTGCTCGAGCCCGAGGGTGCGCGGTCGCGCGAGGCGCTCGCCGGCCTGCTGGTGATGGACATCGCCTCGGCCCAGGAGGTTCTCGGCCGCCTCGGGCGCATCGACCGGATCGACCTGGTCCTGGCGGATGCAGAGGGGGGCGCGGACGGCGGAGCGTCGCCCCCGCTCGACCGGCTGCGCGCGCTCCTGCCGCCCGATGCCGAGGTCCGGCCGGCCGGGGCGCGGGCCGGGACCTTCGCCGAGATGACCCGCGCCTTCCGGCTCAACCTGACGGCGCTCTCGCTCCTGGCGCTCGTCTGCGGCGCCTTCCTGATCTACAACACGATGACCTTCTCGATCGTCCAGCGGCGCGGGCTGCTCGGTACGCTGCGCGCGATGGGCGTGACGCGGCGCGAGCTGTTCGCGGCGCTCCTCGTCGAGGCGGCAATCCTGGGCGCCGCCGGCAGCGCGCTCGGCCTCGCGATCGGCGTCGGCCTCGGCCGGCTCCTGGTCGATCTCGTCACCCGCACGATCAACGACCTCTACTTCGTGCTCTCGGTGCGCGAGCTCGCGGTCGACCCCTGGCTGCTCGCGAAGGGCGCGGCGCTGGGAATCGGCGCCACCCTCGCCGCCGCCATCGCGCCGGCGGTCGAGGCCACCTCGGTCGCCCCGCGCTCGGTCCTCGCCCGCTCGGAGCTCGAAGCGCGCGCCCGCCGCTCGGTGCCGAAGGCGGCGCTCGCCGGCGTGGTGTTGCTCGGGGTCGCCGGAATCCTCTTCGTGCGGCCGGGCGGAGCGACCGGACCGGAGGGTGCGCTCGGCTTCGCCTTCGCCGGCCTCTTCGCCGTCATCCTCGGCTGCGCCCTCCTCGCCCCGGCGGCGACGGTCGTCCTCATGGCCGTGCTGCGCCGGCCCGCCGGGCTCCTCTTCGGCGTCCTGGGCCGGATGGCGGCGCGCGGGGTCGTGGCGTCGCTGTCGCGCACCGGTGTCGCCGTCGCCGCGCTGGTGATCGCGGTCTCGGTGACGGTCGGGATCGGCGTGATGATCGGGAGCTTCCGGAGCACGGTCGTCTCCTGGCTCGACTACACCCTGCGCTCCGATGTCTACCTGAGCCCGGCGGGGGCCGGCGGGCGGGCGGGCGAGGCGCGGGTCGAGCCGGAAGCGCTGCGCCGGATCGCTCGCACGCCGGGGGTCGCCGGGCTCGATCCGATTCGCACCGTCGAGAGCGCCTGGAGAGCTTCGGGCGCCGAGGGTGGCGGCACGGTCCGTCTCGTCGCCCTCGACCTCTCCGGCCCGGCACGCGGCGGCTTCCGGCTCACCGAGGGTGGCGAGCGGGCGCGGACCGAAGCGTTCGCGGCCGCCGCGCGCGGCGAGGCGGTGCTCGTCTCGGAGCCTTTCGGCTATCGAAACACCCTGGCGCCCGGCGAGCGCGTCCGGCTCGTCACCCCGTCGGGCGCGCGCGAGGTGGCGATCGCCGGCGTCTACTACGACTACGGCGCCGACCAGGGGGCGGTGCTTCTCGACCTCGGCCTCTACCGCCGGCTCTACCGCGACCCGGCGGTCTCCGGCGTCTCCGCCCGCGCCGCCCCCGGCGTCGAGCCGGAGGAGCTGGCCGCCCGCCTGCGCCGGACGACCGCTCCGGTCCAGCTCCTCGACGTGCGCTCGCAGCGGACTCTCCGCGAGCGTTCGCTCGCCGTCTTCGACCGCACGTTCGAGATCACCCGGGTGCTGCGCTGGCTCGCCGGACTGGTGGCGTTCATCGGCGTGCTGTCGGCGCTGATGGCGCTCCAGCTCGAGCGCGCCCGGGAGCTCGGCGTGCTGCGCGCGAACGGCATGACGCCGGGGCAGGTCTGGCAGCTCGTCACCTCCCAGACCGTGCTCCTCGGCGTCTCCGCCGGCCTCCTCGCGCTACCGGTCGGCCTGCTCCTCGCCGCGGTCATGATCCGGGTCGTCAACCGCCGTTCGTTCGGCTGGACGCTCGAGATGTCGGTCGCCCCCGAGCTCCTGCTCCAGGCGCTGGTGCTGGCGGTCGGGGCGGCGTTTTTCGCCGGCCTCTACCCTGCCTGGAAGATGTCCCGGACTTCGCCCGCCGAGGCGCTGCGGGAGGAGTGACGGTGCTCGTACGACGATCGCTCCTGCTCCCGCTCGCCGCCGCCGTCGCCCTCGCCTCGGCGTGCGGCCCAGACGATCGCTCGGGACGCGCACCGCGCGCCGCGCTGTCCGTGCCGGAAGCGATGTCCGGCGCCGCCGGCACCGAGGGGTACCTCCGCGCCACCGAGCCGCGGACGTTCGTCTTCCCCGCCGACCACGGGCCGCACGCCGGCTACCGGACCGAGTGGTGGTACTTCACCGGCAACCTCGACTCCCCCGCCGGCCGGCGCTTCGGATTCCAGCTCACCTTCTTCAGGAACGCCCTGGCGCCGCCGGGCGAGGTCGAGGAGGCGGAGCGCGGCTCGGCGTGGGCGGCCGGGGAGGCGTGGCTCGCGCACTTCGCCCTGACCGACACGGGCGCCGGCGGCGGCTCCTTCCGCGCCGACGAGCGTCTGGCGCGGGGTGCCGCCGGTCTCGCCGGCGCCCGGCTCGAGACCGGGCCGGAGGGAGAGGGGCGGCTCTTCGTCCGGACCGAGGACTGGTCGATCGCCCCGGCAGGCGAGACGGAAGCGGGAGCTCCGGGCGACCCCTCCTCCCCGGCCGCCCTCGCTCCGCTCCGCCTGCGCGCCGTCCAGCCGGGGGCCGCGATCGACCTCCGCCTGACCGCCGTCCGCCCCCCGGTGCTCCACGGCCGCCCGGGCGAAGTCGGCCTGTCGCGCAAGGGCTCCCGGCCGGGCGCCGCCTCGTACTACTACACGATCCCCCGCTTCGAGACCCGCGGCACGGTGACCGCCGGGGGCGAGACCTTCGCCGTCCGCGGCCTCTCCTGGCTCGACCGCGAGTGGAGCACCAGCGCCCTCTCCGAGGAGCAGGTCGGCTGGGACTGGTTCGCGCTCCAGCTCTCGGACGGCCGCGACCTGATGCTCTACCGCCTGCGGCTCGCCGATGGCGGCTCCGACCCCGCCTCCTCCGGCACGCTGATGACGCCGGACGGCGAGGGTGCACATCTCGGCGTCGGCGATTTCGAGATCGAGCCCACCGGCTCCTGGACCGCTCCGGGTGGCGCCGTCTACCCCTCCGGCTGGCGGGTGCGGGTGCCGTCGGCCGGGATCGATCTCGCCGTCGACCCGGTGCGCCGCGCCCAGGAGCTGGATCTTCAGGAGACCGGCCTGCGTTACTGGGAAGGGGCGGTCGACGCACGCGGCGAGGCCGCGGGCCGTTCCGTGACCGGCCGTGGCTACGTCGAGCTGACCGGCTACGCCGAGGCGGCGGAGGGGCCGCGGAGCCCGAAGTAGCCCGACGCTGTAACTACCGCGCGCTCCCGACGTACACGTACAACCAGGGGGAGGTTCGCGTCCCGCGCGCCGACCCGCTGTTTCGACACCCAAGTCACCGATTTCCGGAGGAACCGAACCGATGCCTCTTCCCTTCTACCGATTCCGGCGCACGGCGCACCGCCCGCTCGCCTCCCTGGCGCTCGCGGTCTCGCTGGTCCTCGCCGGCGCTTGCGCCCCGGCCGAGGAGTCCGACACCGCGGCCGACGTCGACGCCGCCACGCCGGTGCCGGAGTACACGATCGACCAGTTCATGGAGAACACGAGCCTGGGCGGCCTGTCGTTCTCGCCCGACGGCTCGAAGATCCTGGTGTCGAGCGACGCCACCGGCGTCTTCAACGCCTACGCCTACCCCGTCAACGGCGGCGAGCCGGAGCAGCTCACCGACTCGACCACCGACCGGATCGCCGCCGTCTCCTACATGCCGGACGGCCAGAGCATCCTCTACACCTCCGACCAGGGCGGCAACGAGCTCGACCACCTCTTCCTGCTCGGCCCCGACGGCTCGGCGCGCGACCTCACGCCGGGCGAGGAGCTGAAGGCGGACTTTTACGGCTGGGCGCGCGACCGCGAATCGTTCTTCGTCGGCAGCAACGAGCGCGACCCGCGCTACTTCGACGTCTACGAGTACGACGCGGACACGCAGGAGCGCAAGCTCCTCTACCAGGACGACGAAGGCCTCGGCTTCGGCGGCGTCTCGCCCGACCGGCGCTACATCGCCTTCGGCAAGCCGTACTCGACCTCCGACAGCGACGTCTTGCTGGTCGATCTCGAGAGCGGCGAGACGAAGAACCTGACCGAGCACGAAGGGTTCCAGGACAACTTCCCCGCCGCCTTCACCCCCGACGGCGAAGCGCTCCTGATCCTCACCAACGAGGGCTCCGAGTTCGCCTACCTCGAGAGCTACGACCTGGAAACGGGCGAGGTCGAGAAGCTGGTCGAGGCCGACTGGGACGTGGCGGGCGCCGACTTCTCCGAGGACGGCAAGTACCTCGCCGTCTGGATCAACAACGACGCCCGCACCGAGATCCGGGTCTACGACGCCGCCACCATGGAGCAGGTCGAGCTTCCCGACCTGCCGGAGGCGGAGGTCACCGGCATCGCCTTCTCGCAGGACGAAACCAAGCTCGCCTTCTACGGCTCCACCGCCCGCTCGCCGCGCGATCTCTACGTGGCGCCGGTCGGCGGCGGCGAGGCGCGGCAGCTCACGAGCACCCTGAACGAGGAGATCGATCCCGACCACCTGGTCGCTCCCGAGATCGTCCGCTTCGCCTCCTACGACGGCGTGGAGATCCCGGGCCTCCTCTACAAGCCGCACGTCGCCTCGGCCGACGCCAAGGTGCCGGCGCTGGTCTGGATCCACGGCGGCCCCGGCGGCCAGTCGCGGGTCGGCTACAGCGAAGCGATCCAGTACCTGGTGAACCACGGCTACGCGGTCTACGCGATCAACAACCGGGGCTCGTCCGGCTACGGCAAGACCTTCTTCCGGATGGACGACAAGAAGCACGGCGAGGCCGATCTCGACGACGTGGTGGCCTCGAAGCAGATGCTGATCGATACCGGCTGGATCGACCCGGAGCGGATCGGCGTCGTCGGCGGCAGCTACGGCGGCTACCTGACGCTCGCGGCGCTCACCTTCCGGCCGCAGGCGTTCGCGGTCGGCGTCGACCTGTTCGGCATTTCGAACTGGCAGCGGACGATGGAGAGCATCCCGCCGTGGTGGGAGTCGTTCCGCCTGGCGCTCTACGAGGAGATGGGCGACCCGGCGACCGACGCAGAGCGCCTGCGGCGGATCTCGCCGCTCTTCCATGCCGAGCGGATCGAGCGGCCCCTGATGGTGCTCCAGGGCGCCAACGACCCGCGCGTCCTCAAGGTCGAGTCGGACGAGATCGTGGAAGCCGTCAAGAAGAACGGCGTCCCGGTCGAGTACGTCCTCTTCGACGACGAGGGCCACGGCTTCTCCAGCAAGGAGAACCGCGCGGAGGCGTGGACGCGGATCCTGGCGTTCCTCGACCAACACCTGGCGGGGTCGGATGAAGCGGAGGCGGAAGCCGAGCGCCCGGCGGCGTAGGCCGAGCCGACGGCAGCGACGTACCGAAGCCCCGGGGCGACCCGGGGCTTTTTTGTTCACGGCCCCGGGGCGATGACCGATCCACCATTGTGCCTTGACTTCTATATTGCGATTTTGCTACCTTTCGATCAGACCAACCCAAAGGAGGTAGCACATGCTCCACGCAATCACCCTCTCCCTCGCACTCGTCCTTTCGAGCGCTCCCGCGGATCTCGGACCGGCTCCGGCCGTGGAGACTCCCGTACCCGTCGAATGCGCGGACGCCAAGGTCGACCAGGTGCTCGCCCCGATCCTGGTCGCCGACATCGGCGATCCGATTCCCCCCGCCTTTTGCAGCGAGGATTGCGACGGACTCCCGGACATCTCCTGCTCGGGAACCAACTGTAGCGCCAAGGACCGCAACTGCCCCTACGAGCGCGGCGAGGTCGTCTGCGACGGCGTGAAGACCGAGTGCTCGCAGCCGTGCCCCGGCACCGAGTGCGACGAAGACGACTTCCGGATCGTCCGCACCGGCCAATGCTGCGATTGCTCCTTCGGTGGTGAGGTGGTCCACTTCCAGCAGTGCGTGGGCGGCCAGTGGGTGACGCAGGGCACCGACTGCGGTCCCAGCGCGTCGTGCCCGATCTGTCCGTGAGCCGGCCCCGCGGCGTACTCACCACCGAACGGTAGGCCCGGGGGCGCGGGGCGCGCGATCGCAGGGGTCTGAGCCCGCGGGGCCGGCACGTCCGGCCGAAGGGCACGCCCCGCTCGGCCGCGACGGCGAAGCCAGGCGAGGCCCCCGGCGGTCGTGCACTCCGCCGAGCCGTCCCGGAGATCGCGCGCCCCGTGCACCCGGGCCGGCTCAGCCCCCTCTACGCCCCCTCCCCCACCGCCCCCTTGCACTCCGCCCGGACCGTCCCGTTCTTCTCCGCTCCCATTGCTTAAATTTTTAGCATTTGCTATGTTGTGCCTCCACCAACCCACAGGAGGTAGCACATGCTCCACGCCCTGACCCTCTCCCTCGCGCTCGTCCTCTCGAGCGCTCCCGCCGATCTCGGATCGGCTCCGGCCCTGGAGACCCCCGTGCCCGTCGAATGCGCGAACGCCAAGGTCGACCAGGTGCTCGCCCCGATCCTGGTCGCCGGCATCGGCGATCCGATCCCTCCGGATTTCTGCTTCGAGGACTGCGACGCGCTCCCGGACATCTCTTGTTCGGGTTCCGTCTGCACCGCAGTGAGCCGGAACTGCTCGATCGGCGAGCGCGGCTACGTGACCTGCGACGGCGTCACCACCTACTGCTCCGAGATCTGCGGAAACGAATGCGAGGAGGGCACCATCCAGGTCACACCCACTGGCCAGTGCTGCAACTGCTACACGACCGGCGGGGCGGAGATGTACCGGGAGAAATGCATCAACGGGCAGTGGGTGTTGCAGAGCGTCTTCTGCCGCCCCAGCTCCTCGTGCGTGCCGTGCCAGTGAGGTCGCGGCGCGGCCGCCTCTGCCTTCAGTGTCCGTGAGCAGGCGACACCGGGCACCTACCACCGAACGGTAGGCCCGGGGGCGCGGGGCGCGCGATCGCAGGGGTCTGAGCCCGCGGAGCCGGCACGCCGGGTCGGAGGGCACGCCCGGCTCGGCCGCGACGGCGAAGCCAGGCGAGGCCCCCGGCGGTCGTGCACTCCGCCGAGCCGACCCGGAGATCGCGCGCCCCGCGCCCCCGGGCCGGCTCAGCACCCTCTACGCCCCCTCCTCCACCGCCGGCCCACCCCTTGGCGCCGCCCGCTACTCCGACTCCGTCTCGCTCCCGCCACCCTCCCCGATCCAGCGGCCGAGCCAGTCGAGCACCGTCTCGTGCCACAGGAGGCTGTTCGCCGGCCCCAGCACCCAGTGGTTCTCCTCCGGGAAGTGGAGCAGCCGGCTCGGCACGCCGCGGCGCTGGAGGGCGGTGAAGGCGGCGAGGCCCTGAGTCTCCGGCACCCGGTAGTCGAGGCCGCCGTGGATCACCAGCATCGGGGTCCGCCACGCCTCCACGTGGGCCGCCGGGTTGTGCGCCTCGTAAGCTTCAGGGTTCTCCCAGTACGGCCCGCCGAGCTCCCACTCCGGGAACCAGAGCTCCTCGGTCGTGTAGTACATGCTCCGCAGATCGAAGATCCCGTCGTGGTTGACCAGGCAATCGAACCGGTCGGGCCAGCGGCCGGCGATCCAGTTCACCATGTAGCCGCCGTACGAGGCGCCGAGGCCGCACACCCGTTCGCCGTCCAGGAAGTCGTACCGCTCGACCGCGGCGGCGAGCCCCTTCTGCAGGTCTTCGAGCGGCTTGCCGCTCCAGTCGCCGGTGATCGAGTCGGTGAACGCCTGGCCGTAGCCGGTCGAGCCGTGGAAGTCGACGGTCACCACCGCGTAGCCGGCGCCGGCGTAGACCTGGGGGTTCCAGCGGTAGTGGAAATCGTCGCCGAACGAGCCCTGCGGGCCGCCGTGGATCAGGAAGGCGACGGGGTACTTGCGCCCCGGCTCGGCGCCTATCGGCTCGACCACCCAGCCGTGCACCGTCTCGCCGTTCCAGCCGGGAAAGGAGAACTGCTCGTAGTCGCCGAAGGCGAGCCCGGCGAGCCGCTCCCGGTTCGCCTCCGTCAGGCGCCGGAGGTCGCCGCCTCCGGGATCGACCGAGTAGAGGTCGACCGGCGACGCCATCGTGTCCCGCCCGAAGACGATCCGGTGCTCTTCCGCCTCCCCCACCGGCTGGACTCCGGGCGAGCGCACGTGGCCGCCGCCGATCACCCGCCGGACCGAGCCGTCGCTCGCGTCGACCGCGAAGAGCGCCACCTCCCCCACGTCGCCGGCGGTCGTGTACAGGGTGCCACCGTCGGGCGACCAGACGATGCCGCCCGGCGAACGGTCCCAGCCCTCGGTCAGCACCCGGCGCTCGCCGGACGGCCCGTCCGGTCCCCAGGGCAGGAGGACGATCCGGAAGCGGTCGGCCTCGAAGCCGGCCCGCTCCATCGCGAGGTAGGCGAGCGTCCGGCCGTCGGGCGAGAACGCCGGTTGGGTGTCCCAGGCGGGATTGCCGCCGGTCAGCACCCGGGGCGGCGCCGAGCCGTCGGCCGGCGCCAGGTAGAGATCGAAGTCGGTCGACCAGGGCTCCGAGGCACCGGCCTCGCGGGCCGTGAAGACCACCCCGCGGCCGTCGGGCGTGAAGGCGACCTCTTCGGCGCCGCCGAACGGCTTCGACGGCACGTCGGCGTCGATCCCGCCGGTGATCCGCACCGGCTCGGCCGGCTCGCCTGACGGCGCGGCCGGTACGACGAAGAGCTGGCTCCGGCGGCCGTCCTCCCAGGCGTCCCAGTGGCGCACGAAGAGCCGGTCGTAGAGCCGGGCGTCGGCCGGCGACGGCGCCTCGGCTTCCAGGCGCTCGGCGGTGCAG
>CAZLLV010000369.1:0-4392 GCA_964560325.1 uncultured Thermoanaerobaculia bacterium
AGCTCCGCGAACTCCTCCGGCAGCTCGTCGAGCGCCCGGCCTACGAGGTCTTCGACTTCGTCCAGTGAAATCCTCAGCATCTGTGGCTCCCCCAAAGAATCGGGTGCTCATCGGCGAGCCTCCCCCTCCCCCGAGCATCGATCGAGGCAAGCCTGGACCGGCACGAGCCTAAACCCTCGCAGAGATCCACAGGACACCCCCCTCTCCCTCGATCCCTCTCCCACCCTCGGAGGTGGGAGAGGGACGCCCCCGCCCCGCGCATCCGACCGTCGTGGCTAATCATCCCGGGCGCAGCGGATGCCGGTGAAGATCTGGCGCCGGATGGGATAGTCCCAGTTGCGGAAGGTGGCGCGGGCGACGCCGGGGCGGGTGGCCCAGGAGCCGCCGCGGAGCACCTTGTAGTCCGGGCCGAAGAAGACCTCCGAGTACTCGGCGTACGGATAGGCCTCGAAGCCGGGGTAGGCGGCGAAGTCGCTCGACGTCCACTCCCAGCAGTCGCCGGCCATCTGGTGCACGCCGTAGGCAGAGGCGCCGGCCGGGTAGGCGCCGACCGGCGCCGGGCCGAAGGCGAGCTGGTCGAGGTTGGCCCGCTCCGGCGTCCACGGCTCGTCGCCCCAGGGGTAACGGCGCTTCGCGCCCCGCTCGGGGTCCCAGCTCGCGGCCTTCTCCCACTCCGCCTCGGTCGGCAGGCGCTTGCCGGCCCAGCGGGCGTAGGCCTCGGCCTCCCAGAAGGTGACGTGCATCACCGGCTCGTCCTCGGGCAGGGGGCGGGCGTCGCCTCCGTCCCGTGGATTGCGCACCCGCCAGCCGTCACGGCCGTCGCGCCGCCAGTTGCCGGGCGCTTCGGCTTCGGTCTCGTCGAGCCAGGCGCGTCCGCCGTCGCTCCAGAGCTCGGGGCGCCGGTAGCCGCCGTCCTCGAGGAAGGCGAGGTAGCGGCCGTTGGTGACCGGGACGGTGTCGATCCAGAACTCCGGCAGGTCGATCTCGTGGCCGCGGCGCTCGTTGTCGTAGGCGAAGTCTTCCGTCTCGGTGCCCATCACGAAGCGGCCGGCGGGGACGCGGACCATTTCGTCGGCGGGTGGGTTCGCGCGCGGGCGCGGGGTGGGGCGGGAGAGGGCGGGGAGGTAGGGCGGGTCGTCGAGGAGCTGGAGGGCCTGGAGGATGGTCTCCTGGTGCTGCTCTTCGTGCTCGGCGATGAGCTCGAAGGCGTAGCCGCCGGCCAGCAGGGCGTCGTCGCCGGCGCCGTCGTCGGTCCAGCGGTCAAGGGTGTCGAGCGCGGCTCGGCGGACGCGGCCGAGGTAGTCGAAGAGGGTGCGCTGGTCGGGGAGGGGGAGGCGTTCGCGGTCTTTCCGGGGGTTGAGCATGGCGTCGAACATGGGGCCGTAGTCGTCGACGAGGGGGGTCTTGGCGGCGGCGCGCTGGACGAGCCAGAGCTCTTCGAAGTTTGCGATGTGGCCGAGGTCCCAGACGATGGGGGAGAGGAGGGGGGTGTGCTGTTTACGGAGGGTGGTCCATTCGAGGGGCGCGACGAGGGCGAGGGTGCGTTCGCGGATGCGCTCGAAGCGGTCGCGGATCTCCGCGGCGCGGTGGTGGCGGTCGGTGGGGGAGAGGGTTTGCATCGGCGGTGCGGCGAGGGTGGTCATGGGGTGAATCCTATCGTCGTGGGTCGATTCTTTCTGTCGCTGGATCGGCGGGCTGGGTGGTTGCGAGGGGCGTGCCTGTGGGGCCGGGGGTGAGCGGACCGGGAGCGCCTGGCCTCCGGCACGCCTCGGCGGTTGGCCATGCCGCCGGGGCGATTCTGGAGCGGGCTCGGCTAGATCGCGCCGTCCCTCGATCCACCCTCCCGCCCAGACCCTTCGCTCTCGCTCAGGGTGACAAGAGCTCGTTACTCGAATCCTTTCGGTCGTACCCACCTCTCCACTCCTGCCAGGGCCAGGTCTACGACGATCGCCAACAAGGCGGCCGGAAGGGCACCGCTCAAGATCCTCCGGGTGTCGGCGAGTTGGAGGCCGGTGACGATCGGTTCGCCTAGGCCGCCGGCGCCGATGAAGGCGGCTAGGGTGGCGGTGCCGACGGTGAGGACGGCGGCGGTGCGGATGCCGGCCATGACGACGGGGGCGGCGAGGGGGAGGCGGACTTTGGCGAGGACCTGGCGCGGGGTCATGCCGAGGGCGGTGGCGGCTTCGGTGGCTTGCGGGTCGGCGTCGCGGACTCCGGTGTAGGTGTTGCGGAGGATGGGGAAGATCGAGTAGATCCAGAGCGCGACGATGGCGGGCGGGCGGCCGACGCCGAGGAAGGGAATGGTGAAGGCGAGGAGGGCGAGGGAGGGGACGGTCTGGGTGACGCCGACGGCGCGGATGATCGGCTCGGCGAGGCTCCGGCGGCGTTCGAGGGCGAGGCCGAGGGGGACGGCGATCAGCACGCCGAGCGCGAGGCCGGCGCCGGAGAGGGCGAGGTGCTCGACGGTGTAGCGGCCGAGGGCGGCGCGGCGGTTCCAGAGGTAGGCGGCGAAGGACTCCGCGTCGCCGGCCGTCGCCGGGGCGCCGGCGGATGCGGGATCGTCCGGGGGGAGCCAGCCCAGCTCGACCAGCGCCGCGCGGGCGACCGCCTCCGGCTCCTCGCCTCCCTCCTGGAGCCGGTGGTTCAGCCGCCGCATCCGCGCCCCGTCGAGCGCGCCCGAGAGGAGCGAGAGCGCCGCGGCGATCTCCGGGTGCTCCGCCAGCGTGTCGCCGCGCACCAGGGCCGCCGCGTCGTAGGGCGGGAAGAAGCCGCGGTCGTCCTCGAGCACCACCAGGTCGTGGGTGAGCAGGCGCCCGTCGGTCGTGTAGACGTCGAGCACGCCGATCTCGCCCGCCGCCACCGCCTGGTACTTGAGCGCCTGCTGGAACCGGCGCACCGAGGCGAATCGCAGGCCGTAGACCTCCGCCAGCCCCGGCAGCCCGTCCGGCCGCTCGGCGAACTCGTACCCGAACCCCGCGTCGAGCCCCGGCGCGTACGGAGCGAGGTCCGAGATCGTCCGCACCCCCTCCCGCTCCGCCCACCCCTTCGGCACCGCGAGCTCGTAGGCGTTCTCGAACCCGAGCGGCGCGAGCCAGACCAGGTCCCAGCGCTCGAGGAACTCCCGCCGGACGCGCGAGAGCGCATCCGCCCGCGCCGCTTCCGGGTCCATCTCCTCCGTCGACTCCCGAAGGATCGAAGCCAGCCCGGTCCCGGTGTACTCCGGGTAGAGATCGATCGCCCCCGTCCGCAACGCCTCGAAGCAGACCTGCGTCCCCGCCAGATTCAACCGCCGCTCGACGACGAGATCCGTCCGCGCCTCGATCACCTGCGCGAACATCTCCGCCAACAGCCGACTCTCCTCGAAGTTCTTCGAGCCCACGACGATCGTGCCGTCGGCGGCGTGGGCAGAGGAGGGGGCGAGGAGGAGCAGGAAGGCGAGGAGGCACGCGACGACGAAGAGCCCCCACCGCCCCCCGCCCAGATTCTTCGCTGCGCTCAGAATGACAAAGGGGGGCGATCCCGCCAATTCCCGCGCTCCCATCACCCCCGCCCCACCTTCAACAGCTCCGCCACGTACCCATCCCCCGGCTCCCGCTCCAGCTCCTCCGGCGCCCCGACCCGCAACAACCGCCCACTCCGCATCACCCCCACCCGCCCCGCCAGCTCGAACGCCTCCCCCAGATCGTGCGTCACCAGCAGCAACGTCTTCTCCAACTGCGCGAGCAACCCCCGCAGCTCCCGCCGCAGCGCCACCCGCGTCAACGCATCGAGCGCCCCGAACGGCTCGTCGAGCAGCACCACGTCCGGATCCGCCGCCAGCGCCCGCGCGAACGCCACCCGCTGCCGCTGCCCGCCCGACAGCTCGCGCGGATACCGCTCGCCGTAAAGCCTCTCCGGCAGCCCCACCAGCTCCAACACCTCCCGCACCCGCTCCCGCCGCCGCGCCGCCGGCCAGCCCCCCGCCTCGCCCGCGAGCGCCGGCACCAGCGCCACGTTGCGCGCCACCGTCCAGTGGGGCAGCAGCCCGCCCTCCTGCTGCACGTAGCCGATCCCACGCCGCAGCGCCACCGGATCGATCCCCGCCACGTCCCGCCCGCGTACCCGCACCTCGCCCGCCGTCGGCTCGACCATCCGGTTGAAGGTGCGCAGCAGCGTCGTCTTCCCCGAGCCGCTCTCGCCCACCAGCGCCACCGTCTCGCCCGCCGTCACCGCCAGGTCGACGCCCGCCAGCGCCTCGGTTCCGTCCGGGTAGCGCTTCACCACGCCCCGCGCCTCCAGCACGGGCGTCCGATCCCGAGGCGGACCCCCCGCGAGCGTGACAACATCCTCACCGGTCATTTCACGGCATCGTACAGGAGGGGAATCACCATGGAGAGAAAGCGCCTCCGCTTC
>CAZLLV010000370.1:0-13890 GCA_964560325.1 uncultured Thermoanaerobaculia bacterium
GAGAGCCTGGGCGAGGTGAGCGACGAGGACTTCTACCGGGCGATCAACTTCGCGGCGCCGACTCCGATCCGGGTCGAGGCCGACGAGCTGACCTACAACCTGCACGTGCTGCTGCGCTTCGAGATCGAGGCGGAGCTCCTCTCCGGGGAGCTTCCGGTCGCGGCGCTGCCTGCCGCCTGGAACGAGCGCGCCGAGGCGATGCTCGGGCTGGTGCCGGAGGACGACGCGCAGGGCGTGCTCCAGGACGTCCACTGGGCCTCCGGCGCGTTCGGTTACTTCCCGACCTACACGGTGGGCAACGTGCTGGCGGCGCAGCTCTACGAGGCCGCGGTGGCGGCCCGGCCGGAGATCCCGGCGGAGATGGAGCGCGGCGAGTTCAGGGCGCTCCGCGAGTGGCTGTCCGAGAACGTCTGGCGCCACGGCGCCCGCTTCGACCCCGACGTGCTCGTCACCCGCGCCACGGGCGGGCCGATGGAGACCGGCCCGTACCTCTCGTACCTGCGAGAGAAGTTCGGCGAGCTGTATCGACTCTGATCGCCCACCCTCTCCCGGTCCCCCGCCCGAACCTCTCTCGGCCCGAAGGTCGACGATCTCGCAACCATCCTGGCTCGTCCGGTGAGCGGGTGAGGGAGTCTGCCGCCGCCGGTCGTTCCACCGGGCGGTAGGGCGCCGGACCGATCGCGCTAGACTGTTCGTCGGGAAGTTTCCGTCGGACCGGCGATCGGTCCTCGCCCGGCATCCGCCGTCATCGGTGGAAACCTGAGCTCGGTCGTTTCTTGAAGGGAGAGTGAGTATGAAGTCTCGTTTCGTGGTCCTCGTGTCCGTAGCTTCGATCCTGATGGTCGCCGCGCCCGTCTTCGCGCAGAGCAAGGTACCGATGATCGGTAGCGGCGACGTCACCTCCGACGCTCCCCCGGCCGAGAAGGCCGTCTTCTTGGCCCAGTACGACGACGGCGAGTCCGACGCCGGCCTGACCGATTCGGGCAAGGCGACCAGCGAGCTGGTGATGCTCTTCGACGGCGTGGGCGGCCCGGAAGTGACGTTGGGGGGCGTCGACATCTGCCTGTTCTCCACCGGTGCCGACTCGATGATCCGCTACGAGATCGTGATCTTCGACGACGACGGAGCCGGGGGATCGCCGGGGACCGAGCTGCTGACCGTCGCCGCCGAGGCGAGCGGCGTCGGCTTCTCGCCGGAGTTCGACACCACCTCCCTCGGGATCCCGCTCACCGACAGCGACGTCTACATCGGCGTGCGCTGGAACCCGGTGGTCGATCCCAATTTCGCTTTCTGCTCCGACTTCGACGGCATCGGCGGGGAGGTCCAGCCCGGGTACTGGCGGGACAACGAGGACGGCGCCTGGACGTCGATCTCTTCCGCCTACGATTCCGATTACAACGCCATGATGTTCCGGGCCTTCTTCTCCACCCCACCGCCGAACCCGGACATCCAGATCGTGCCGCTCTTCGAGGTCGACACCTCCTCGGTGTCCGGCACGACGACGCTCTTCGCGGTGCGCAACCTGACCGGCTCGAGCCGCGGGGTGGACATCACCTACTACACGGTGGATGGCCTCGAGCAGCGGTCGGACTTCATCAACCTCGACGCGCGGGAGACCCACACCGTCAACGTGCGCGACGTGGCCGGGCTGGACACCGACCCGGACGGCTTCAAGCGCGGCTACATCGAGGTCTTCGGCATCGCCGACACCGACGGCAGTCCGACCTTCGCCGGTGATTTCTTCCAGGTCGACGTCGGGGACGATTTCGCCACCGGCGAACGGATGCGCCGCCTCAGCGAGGCGTGCGAGGTCGAGTCGCTCCGCTTCCTGGAGTTCGCGCTGCCGGGCAGCGGCACCGAGATCACGGTGTGGCTGCAGTTCCCGCAGGGAACCGGGGCCGGCGATCCGAGCTCGCTGGTCGTCCGCCGGTACGACGAGGCGGGCAACTTCCTCGGCACCACCAGCTTCAAGACGAACGACCACGTCCTACAGATCTCGGCGTCGGACCTCGCGGCGGTCCCGTTCGGGACCTTCGAGCTCGATTTCGGGAACAGCGGCCGCGGCTTCGGCTACGCCGAGTCGGCCACCCAGGGCCGGTTCTCGGTCGGTGTCGACTCGCAGTGCGAGATTCCGTGAGGCGGTCGCCCGCGGTCCGATGAGGAGCCTTCGAGGCCGGGCGGCTCAGCGGTCGCCCGGCCTCGCGGCCCCGTCGTCTGCGTCCTTTTCAGCCAGATTTCGCTCGAAGAACTCCGCGGCGAACGGGCGCTCCACCCCTCCCGTCGCGGAGCGGCACGGCTTCGTCAATTACTTGACGTTCTCCTGGTCCGTCTGTAGTCTCCTCGGATCGAGGAGGTTTCTTGCACGTCAGTCGTCGTACGAGCGAGCTCCGTCTGCGAGCCGCTGTCGAGTCGTCGCCCAGCGGCCTGCTGATGGTCGATGCGCAGGGGCGGATCGTTCTCGTGAATCGCGAGATCGAGAGGCTCTTCGGCTATCCGCGCGAGGAGCTTCTCGGAAAACCGATCGAGACCCTCGTGCCGATGCGGTTTCGTGAAAAGCACGCCGGGCACCGGGAGGGGTTCCTCGCCGACCCGAAGGTGCGGGCGATGGGCATCGGCCGCGACCTGTACGGAGTCCGCAAGGACGGGTCGGAGGTCCCGGTCGAGATCGGCCTCACGCCGGTCGTCACCGACGAGGGCATTTTCATCCTCGGGTCGGTGGTCGACATCACGGCCCGCAAGCGTGCCGAGGCCGACCGCCAGGAGCTCGAGGCGCAGCTCCGGCAAGCGCAGAAGCTCGAAGCGGTCGGCACGCTCGCCGGCGGGATCGCGCACGATTTCAACAACATCCTGACCGTCCTGATCGGCTACACCGAGCTCCTCCAGGTCAGGAGCTCGGACCCGAAGGCCCGCGAGGACCTCGGCCAGATGCTGGCCTGTGCCCAGCGCGGGCGCGAGCTGGTCGAGAAGATCCTCGCCTTGAGCCGACGGCAGGAGGTGATCCAGAGGCCGCTGGCCCTGACCGATGCCGTGGCGGAGGCGGTCCAGCTCCTCGAAGCCGGCGTGCCGCGGCAGATCGAGACGCGCCTGCACTCGGACCCCGGCACTCCGCGCGTGCTGGCGGACGCCACCTCCGTGCACCAGGTGCTGATGAACCTCGCGACCAACGCGGTCCACGCGATGCCGGAGGGCGGCACCCTGGACGTGACCCTCGAACCGACCTACGTGCGCGACAGCTTCGCCCGGTTGCACCCCGAGCTCCACGAAGGGCAGTACGCCCTGCTGACGGTCGCGGACTCGGGCGCTGGAATCGAGCCCTCGATCCTCGAGCGCATTTTCGAGCCGTTCTTTACCACCAAGGCGGGCGGCGCCGGGACCGGGCTCGGGCTCGCGGTCGTCCACGGCATCATGCGGGACCACCGGGGCGCCATCTACGTCGATAGTGAGCCGGGGAAGGGCACAGCGGTCCGCTGCTACTTCCCGGCCCTCGAGCACGAGGAGGCCGCGGTGAGTACGGTGCGGCGCACGGTGATCCGCGGCGAGGGCGAGCGGATCCTCTACCTCGACGACGAGCCGGCGATCGCGGAGGTCGGACGCCGCCGGCTCGAGACCCTCGGATACTCGGTCAAATCGTTCACCGACCCTCACGCGGCGCTCGCCGTCTTCGAGTCCGCGCCGTCGAGCTTCGACGCGGTGCTCACCGACCTTTCGATGCCGGGGCTCGATGGGCTGGCGGTGGCCACGCGCCTGTCGGCGGTGCGCCCCGGCCTGCCGATCCTCCTCCTGACCGGCTACATGGACGACCTGCCGCCGGGGACGATCGAGCGCGCCGGGGTGACGACGGTGATCAAGAAGCCGCTCACGCTCGAGCACCTCGCCGAGGCCCTGCACGGCCTGCTCCACGGCGGCTCCGGGGGCGCGGGCGGCGAGGAGCGCCGGGAGGAGCAGTCGCAGCAGCCTGCCGAGGGGTCCGAGCCGGGCTGAGCCTACGGCGCGGTCTCGGCGCCCTGCGCGGCCAGGTGGCGCTCGAAGAACTCGGTCATCCGCTCGAAGAAGTGGCGGGAGGCGGCGTCGCCGAGGCCGTGCTTCTCGCCCGGGTAGATCGCCATCTCGAAGGGGAGCCCGGCCTCGGTCCAGAGGCGGGCGAGCGCCATCGTGCTCTGCGGGTGGACGTTGTCGTCGGCCGTGCCGTGGACGATCAGGAGCGGGTCGGCGAGCGCTTCGGCGTAGGTGACCGCAGAGGACGCCCGGTAGCCGTCTGGGTTGTCTTCGGGCGAGTCGAGGTAGCGCTCGGTCCAGATGGTGTCGTAGTAGCGCCAGTCGGTCACCGGCGCGCCTGCCATCCCGGCCGCCCAGGTGCCCGGGCTGTTCAGCATGCAGTAGAGGGTGTTGCTGCCGCCTCCCGACCAGCCCCAGAGGCCGATGCGCTCCGCGTCCGCCCACGGCAGCGAGTCGAGGTAGCGTACGCCGGCCCGCTGCGCCGCCAGGTTCAGCTCGCCGAAGCGCCGGTGGACCAGATCCTCGCCTGCCTTGCCGAAGAAGAGCGAGGCGCGGTTGTCGACGGTCAGGACGCCGAAGCCGCGCTGGGCCATCAGCTTGTGCCAGAGGCCGCGGCCGCGCGAAGCCCAGCGGTCGGCGACCACCTGCGAGGTCGGGCCGCCGTAGTGGTACATGATGACCGGGTGCTTCGCCTCCTCGGCGGGCGGGGAGTCGACCGACTCGACGCCCGCAGGCAGCAGGAGGGCGGCCGGCAGGGCCGGTCCGTCGCCGGCCGGCATTTCGAAGAAGCGCCAGGTCGGCAGGCTCGCGAGGTCGTAGGCGGGCGGCACCGCGGGCAGCTCGGCGGTCGCCTCGCCGATCGCGAGCCCGTCGCCCGCCGTCTCGAGCCGCTCGATCCGCTGCCAGCCCGGGTCGTCGGCGCTCGACCAGCCGTGGAGAACGTACCCCCCGTCCGGGCTCGGATCGGCCTCGTGCCAGCCGCCGCCGGCCGCCAGCTCCCGCACCCCGCCCGCACCCGCCGGACCTGTGAGATCGACCGCGATCAGCCGCCGCTCTGCCGCGCCGAGCGGGCCGGTGCCGAAGGCGGTCGCGAGGACCCGGTCGCCGTCGGCCAGGTCGACCTCCGCCACCGACCAGTCGCCGGTCGTGAGCTGCCGCAGCAGCGTCGCTGGGCCGTCGGCCTCGAGCCGGTAGAGGTAGAGGTGCCGCCAGCCGTCGCGCTCGGCGGCCCAAAGGAACCGGCCACCGGGCAGGAAGGCGGTCTCGCCCCCGAGGTTGATCCAGGTCGGGTGGCGCTCCTGGAGCACCGTCCGGCAGGCGCCGCCCACCGGGTCGCAGAGGAGCAGGTCGAGCGCGTCCTGCTCCCGGGCGAGACGTTCGATCGCGACTCCTTCCGCCTCCACCCAGTGGACCCGGGCGATGTAGCTCTCCTCGTCGTCCGCCGTGTCGAGCCAGACGGTCTCGCCGGTCGCCAGCTCGATCACCCCGAGCTTCACTTCCGGGTTGGTCGTGCCGGCCTTCGGGTAGCGCTGCCGCCGCGGCTCCGGGTAGGGGTCGTCGTAGGAGGGGAGGAGCACGTGCTCGCCCACGGCCGAGTCGTCGAAGCGGTAGTAGGCGATCCGCTCGGAGTCGGGGCTCCACCAGAAGCCGGTCGCGTCGCGGCCCCAGATCTCCTCCCAGTAGACCCAGTCGGTGGTGGCGTTCAGGATCAGCCCGGGCTCGCCGTCGGTGGTGAGCCGGCGCTCGGCGGGCTCGGCGCGGTGCCCGGCCGGCAGGGGCAGGTCGAGGACGTAGAGATCGGCGTCGCGCACGTAGGCCACGCGCCGGCCGTCGGGGGAGACCGCCGGCGCTTCTTCGGCGGCCTCGGTCTCGGTCAGGCGGACGGTCTCGCCCGGGCTGGCCGCCGAGAGCCAGAGCAGGTCGCCGGCCGATTCGATCACCAGGCCGGAGCCCGTGGGGGACCACCGGTAGGCGTCGATCCCGGCCTCCTCGTCGCCGCCGGCCTCGGGCAGATCGGAGACGGCGAGCAGACGGGCCGTCTCGCCGGTCGCCGGGTCGAGGCTCCAGAGCGCTTCGCCCGCTTCCGATCCGCTCGGCTCCCAGACATAGGTCAGCGCGCCGCCGTCCGGCCGCCACGCGACCTGGCCCGGCTGGCGACCGGTGCGCTCGCGGTCGAACAGGTCGTCGAAGGTCAATCCCCCCGGCGGCTGCTCGGCCCCGGCGGGTGCGGGAACCAGCGGTAGGAGCAGGGAGACGACGAGGAGACGGACGAATCGACCGATCAGCATGGCACGAAGTCTACCGGCAAGGGGGGGGACCCCGGTGTCGTGCGCCGTCCGTCGCGAGAAGCGTGAGCGTGCGCCCTCTCGGGCCACCCGCAAGCGAAGAGCGACCGAGGCGTACTAGAAGTACGTTGACGGAGCGATGAGCGAGGACGGCCCGAGAGGGTGTGCGATCGCGGTTCGTAGCAGGACGGCGTACGACACCGGGGTCCATGTAGAATGCGCCGAACATCTTCGAGAGGATCGCCCTTTGGAGCTCGACACCCTGCTCAAGCTCATGACCTCGCGTGGCGCTTCGGACCTCCACCTGAAGCCCACGCGTCCGCCGCTGCTGCGGATCGACGGCCGGCTCCTGCCGGTCGAGTCGGAAGCCTTGCGCCCGGTCGACATCGAGTCGATGCTGATGTCGGTGCTCACGCCGCCGCAGCAGGCGAAGCTCGAGGAGAAACTGTCGGTCGACATCGGCTACGGGGTCTCCGGCCTCGCCCGCTTCCGCGGCAACATCTATCGGCAGCGCGGCACGCTGGCGGCATCGTTCCGCCGCATCCCGTACGAGATCGAGCCGATCGAGTCGCTCGATCTGCCCGAATCCCTACGCGAGTTCTGCAAGCTCAACCAGGGGCTGGTGCTGGGCACCGGCCCGACCGGCAGCGGCAAGTCGACCACCCTGGCGGCGCTCGTGCGTCACATCGCGGAGACCCGGCCGGTCCACGTGATCACCATCGAAGACCCGATGGAGTTCCTGTTCACGGACGCGGTCGCCTCGATCTCCCAGCGCGAGGTGGGGACCGACACGACCCACTTCAGCGAGGCGCTGCGCAACGCCCTGCGCCAGGACCCGGACGTGATCATGGTCGGCGAGATGCGCGACCGGGACACGATCTCGACCGTCATCACCGCCGCCGAGACCGGCCACCTGGTGTTCTCGACGCTGCACACCAACAGCTCCACGCAGACGGTCGACCGCATCCTGGACGCCTTTCCGGCCGACCAGCAGTCCCAGGTGCGGGCGCAGCTCTCGATGGTGCTCAAGGGGGTCGTCTCGATGCAGCTCGTCGAGCGGGCCGACGGCGGCCGCGTACCGGCGCTCGAAATCCTGCGCGCTTCGCCCAAGATCTCGAAGATGATCGAGAAGGGCGAGACGGCGGCGCTGCTCGAAGAGGTCGAGAGCTCGGTCCGCTACTACAAGATGCAGTCGATGAACCAGTCGCTCCTGGCGCTCCTCGCGCACGGCACCATCACCTATCAGGAGGCGATGACCCAGTCTTCCGATCCGGAGGACCTCTCCCTGAAGCTCCGCAAGATGTTCCCGCAGATCGAGGAACGAGGAGGAGACATGAGCCCCGCGACGTCCGATTTCTCGCAGATCCTGGAGCTCCAGGAGTTTCGCCGGCTGTACGAGGAGCAGGAGGACAAGGTCAAGGCGCGTCTCGGCCAGAAGGACGAGGAGATCGCGCAGCTCCAGCGGCTGGTGCAGGAGCGCGACGGGCGGCTCCAGGAGCTCCAGCAGCACCTCGAGGAGGCGGCGGAGGAGCGCGACCGGATGAAGGCGGACTACGGGCGGCTGCGCCAGGACGCGCAGGAGAAGATCGACGAGCTGCGCGGCCGGATCAAGGAGCTGAACCAGAAGCTGATGGGGGACGAGCGGAAGAGCGGGGGGATCTTCCGGTAGCGGACCGCACGAACGCCTCCGCCTCGGCGCGCGTCCGCACGCGGCCTTCGACCTGCGCCCATCGGAGCGCCCGGAGCGCTTCGCCCACTTCCGGACCTTCGCCCACGCCCAGAATCGCCGCCACCTCGCGGCCGTCGAGGAGGCGCGGCGGCGAGACGATCGCCTCCCCTTCCTGCCGGTAGAGCCGCGCGAGCTCGGCCGCCGACGCCTCCCAGGCGGCTCGCCCTTCCGAGCCGTCGCCCGGCAGCACCCCCGCGTAGCAGACCGCCGTCGAGGCGAGCTCGCCCAGCCGGTGCAGGAACCGCCGCCGCTCCACCTCGTCCTCCGGCAGCCGCTCGACCGGCAGCAGGCGGGCCACCGCGCCGGTGTCCTTCCGGGTCAGGTAACCGACCTCGGCGCATCGGGCGAGCGCGTCCGCGATCGTCGCGCCGCCGCCCGGGAGGTGGGCGAAGGTGAGGGCGAGGCGGGCGATGCGGTGGTCGATCGGGTGGCCGAAGGGGCGCCCCCGGCGGCCCCCGGCGCCGCCGCTCGCCAGCTCGCGCAGGCGGACGGCCGTCGGCCCGAGGCGCGAGAGCCGGCCGCACAGCCTGCCGATCTCCCGGGGCTCGGGCGCCGGCTCCCCGGGGCGGCCGAGCCAGAGGCCGGGGTAGAGGTCGAGCGCCGCGAGGACGGCGGTGCCCCGGGCCGCGTCGGGGTGCGAGAAGAGGATGCCGAGCTCGCTGCGCACCCGCTCGGCAGCGACCGCCACCAGGTCCGGCGCCGATTCGCGCGCCAGCTCGAGCGTGCCGCTCTCGACGGTGAAGCCGGGGAGCTGGACCAGCAGCCGGGGCAGGCGGAGGACGCGGAGCGGGTCGCCCCGGAAGCTCTCCGGCGTGGTCGCCCGGAGCACCCGTTGACGCAGGTCGGCGACGCCGCCGTGCGGGTCGATCAGCTCGGCCCGGTCGGCTCCCCCTCCGAGACGGCCGGGCGGGGCGGGATGGACGGCCAGCGCGATCGAGTCGACCGTGAAGTCGCGCCGGGCGAGGTCGGCCTCGAGCGTCGTCCCCTCGCGGTCCCAGAGATCGAGCACCCAGGGCGCGGGCTCTTCGCCGAGCGCGATCAACCGGTAGGCGCCGAAGTCCTTGCCGCCCAGGCGGACCAGCCGGGCACCGAGGCGCTCGGCCAGCCGCTCGGCGACCTCCTCGCCGCGGCTGCCGACCACCGCGTCGAGGTCGCGGCTCGGCAGTCCGAGGAAGCGGTCGCGCAGGATGCCGCCGACCAGGTGGCTCTCGACGCCGAGCCCGTACGCCACGTCCGCGAGCGTCCGCACCGCTTCGTGGTGCAGGAGGACGTGGAAGCTCCGGATCGTCGGCGGCGCGAGCATGGCGAGGCGGCAGCGTAGAGAAACGATTCCAGCCGAGTCAACCGAGCACTTTCGAAGCGGAAGAAGCGTCGAGAGCACAATGAGTTAAACTCCCGCTTCAGGGAAATGGGGATAACTCTGGATCGAACAAGGCGAATCGCGCTCTGCCTCCTGCTCGCCGCGCTCGCGGCGGCCTGGGCGTCCGTGGCCGAAGCGGCGACGTTGCGCCGGAACATCGCGGGCTCGGAGGAGGGGCTGGTGGCGGTCTACTCCGACGAGCCGGAGATCTACGTGGAGGCCGCGCCGCGCGACGGCGAGGGGCTCTACGCCTTCGCCCGCCGTCTGTGCGGCTCGGCCTCCGCCGCGGAGGCCATCTCCGCCGCCAACGGCGGGGACGAGCATCTGCTCGCCGGCGTGCGTTACCGGGTGCCGTACGACCGCCTGCGCGAGGAGCTCAAGGCGCGCGCGGTGCGGACCCTCTTCCCCAGCGACCGGGCCGACGCCGAGGGCTGGCGCCACAAGGTGCTCGGGGGCGGCCCGCTCGGGCGCGCCGACCTCTGGGACGTCGCGCGCTGGTTCACCGGCCGGGGCGAGACGTTCGGCGACATCCGCGCCTTCAACGGCCTGTCCGAGGAGGAGCTGCGGGCCGGGCAAGAGGTGGTGATCCCGGACGCGCTGCTCTTGCCGGGCCTGCGCAGCGACGCGCCGGCCGGGAGCAGCGCCGCCTCGTTCTCTCCCTCGCAGTCGCCTCCCGCCGCCGTGCCCACGCTGTCGCCGGCGGAGCTGGTGGCGCCGGCGGCGGGCGCCTCCGACGTCCCCTACCGGCTCGAGTACGGGATGGACCGCGACGGCGAGTACGCCGTCTACCGCCTGAAGCCGGGCGAGGCGCTCTACTCGAGCGTCGTCGTCCGCTTCATCGGCGCCGTCCTCGCGCCCGACGTCAACGCCCTGGCGAACGAGGTCGCCACGCGCAGCGCCATCGACGACGTGACCGACATCCCGGTCGGCCACGCGGTCAAGATCCCGTTCGACCTGCTGCTGCCCGAGTACCTGCCGGCCGGCCACCAGCGGCGGCAGGAGTACGAGGCGGGGCTGCGCGAGAGCGGCCAGTTCACCAACCGGGTGCGGACCGCGAACCTCGCCGGCGTGACGGTGATCCTCGACGCCGGCCACGGCGGCGTCGACTCCGGCGCCACCTACGGCGGGGTCTGGGAGAGCCTTTACGTCTACGACATCAAGCTGCGGGTCAAGCGGCTGCTCGAATCGCTGACCGCGGCCGACGTGGTGGTCACGACCCGCGACGGCTCCGACTTCCGCATCCCCGAGCGCGACGTGCTGCCCTTCTCGCGCGGGCACGTGGTGCTCACCGACCCGCCCTACCCGATCGCCGACACGACGGTCGGCGTCAACCTGCGCTGGTACCTCGCGAACAGCGTCTACCAGCGCACCGTCTCGCGCGTGCGCGATCCGCAGAAGGTCGTCTTCCTGTCGATCCACGCCGACTCCCTCCACCCCTCGATCCGCGGCGCGATGGCCTACATCCCGGGCGCGTCGTTGCGCCGCGGGTCGTTCCGCAAGGCGGGCTCGGTCTACGAGGCGCGGCGCGAGTGGCGCGAGCAGCCGTCGGTCGAGTTCTCGTGGAAGGAGCGGATCGAGAGCGAGGGTCTGTCGCGCCAGCTCGCCGAGGAGATGGTCGCCTCGCTGCGCCGCAACGAGGTCGCGATCCACCCCTTCAAGCCGGTGCGCGAGAAGATCATCCGCAGCCGCCACAACGAGTTCGTGCCGGCGGTGCTGCGCTACAACGCGGTGCCGGCCAAGGTGCTGCTCGAGGTCTGCAACCTGGCGAACGAAGAAGACCGGAAGCTCCTCCAGACGCGGGCCTTCCGGCAGCGGGTGGCCGAGTCCGTGGTCGAGTCGATCCTGCGCTACTACGGCCAGGCCGACGGGTTCGAGGAGACGTTGCGGATGGCGGCCTCGGCCGGGGCGCGGTAGGGGCTCGGAACTTTCCTCGGAGGCGCGGGTCTAAGATCGTGTGACGATGCCGCTCGCGCCCACCGCCGATCTCGGGTCCGCCCGCTCGCGCGAGGTCACCCTCGCCGAGCGGCACCGGTGGGGAGACGCGGCGGCGTTCGACGAGATCTACCGCGAGCACTCCGAGATGGTCTACAACCTCGCCCTGCGCCTGTCCGGCGACGCCGGGCGCGCCGACGACCTCTCGCAGGAGGTCTTCCTGCGCATCCACCGCCACCTGGGGAAGTTTCGAGGGCGCTCGTCGCTCAAGACCTGGATCTACCGCGTGACCGTGAACCACTGTCGGAGCCGGCTGGCGCGCCGCCGGTTGCTCACGCGCTCGATCGACGCCGCTCCGGGCGAGGGGGGCGGCCGGGAGGGCCGAGAGCCGCCGATCGTGCTGACCGATCCGGCGCGCGGGCCGGAGGAGCGGGCGATGGCGGGAGACGCCCAGAAGATCTTGCAGGCGGCGCTCGCCGAGCTGCCGGTGGTGTTTCGCGAGGCGGTGGTGCTGCGCGACCTCGAAGGGCTCGCCTACGACGAGGTCGCGGAGGTGCTGGGGGCGCGGATCGGGACGGTGCGTTCGCGGATCGCCCGCGGGCGGGGGATGCTGCGGGATGTGCTGACGAGGAACCGAGGAGACGAGGAGCTTTCGCCATGAGCCGGGGAATGCCGGGCGCTGTGGTCTGCGCCGACGAGAGTCTGCTGTCGGCCTATCTGGATGGGGAGTTGGCGGCGGCGGAGGAGCGCGCGGTGGAGGATCACCTGGCGCTCTGTCCGGGTTGCCGGGCGGACCTGGACGGTCTGCGATCGGTGGTGCGGCGCCTGCGCGATCTCCAGCGGGCGACGCCGCCGGTGGCGCTGGGGCACGCGGTGGCGCGGCGGGTGGCGCTCGATGCGCGGCCGTCGGGGCTCTTCGGGCGGTTGGAGGAAGCGCTGCGGCGCTGGGTGGTCGATCCGGGGACGCTGGTTTTGTTCGGGACGGTGCTGGCGCTGGCGGCGATCGCGACGGTCTTTGCTGTGAGCGTGGAGGAGTCGAACGGGCGGCCGGTGGCGGCGGAGCGTGGGGCGGATTGGTCGGGGGTGGAGCTGGTGAGCGTGGTGGTGGGTGGGCGGCAGTTCGAGCGGGACGGGGCGGTGTGGCGGGAGCGGGGGGTGGGGGAGGCGGAGCGGACGGTCGTGGTGGGTTCGCCGGAGGGGGAGTCGATCTTGGCGGGGTTGCCGCGGCTGCGGGAGCTGCTGCGGAGCTCGGAGGGGATCGTGATGCGCGGCGACGAGGGTGGGATCTTGCTCCAACCGTAGGGGATCGGTGGTTGGGAGGCGAATTGCCTGCGGCGTCGGGTCCGGCCGGGGGCTCTCGCGCCTCCGGCACGGCGATCGACCGGATCGCCCCTCCTCACCCCGTCCCTCTCCTCCCCGCGCGGGGCGGAGAGGGCGCCACCCCCCGACCCATTCCCACCAAGCGAGTTCCTGGCCCTTGAGATGAGCCTCACGTGGATTCGCTTCGCCGGGGACCCGGCGTGCACTCCGACCGGCCTTGCCGGCTCGGCTCGCTCAACCGCGCTCCGGCGCGAGAGCCCCCGGCCGGACCCTCGGGTTCGGTGGTGTGCCGACCACGGTCGCGGCCAGGCCTGTCGCTGAAGAGACAGTCGAATCGACTCTCCGGGCCAGCGTTGTACGCCATTGGCTTATAATCAGCTCGTGCGGGTGGAGTGGGATGAGGCGAAGAACCGAGCCAACGAGTGGAAGCACGGGGTCTCGTTCGAGGAGGCGTCGGAGCTGTTTCGGGGCCGAGAGTATCTGGAGGTCTTCGACGACGCCCACTCCGATCGCGAGGATCGCTTCATCGCGATCGGACCGATTCGGCGCGGGCTCGTGCTGATCGCCTGGACGGAGCGGGACGAGGAGACGATCCGCATCATCAGCGCCCGCTGGGCGACGCGGCGGGAGCGGACCGTGTTCGAGAGGTACCTGGAGAGACTGCGATGACCGAGATCCCGGAGCTCACCGAAGACCAGTTTTCCCGTGCCATGACGGCGAGCACCCGGCGACGGCTGACGCTCGGCCGTTTCGAGACCGGTCGCGACGTGGCCGCTCTGCGCCGGTTCGTCGGGTTGTCCCAGGCGGAGTTCGCCCGGGCGATGGGGATCAGCGTCCACACGCTCCGCAACTGGGAGCAGGATCGCCGGAAGCCGGAAGGCCCCGCCGTCGCTCTGCTGCGGATCGTGGCCCGTCATCCGCGGGTTCTGCACGAGAACCTGGAAACGGCGGCGTAGAGGAGAGGTGCGCAGGAGCTGCGCACGAGACGATGCCGCGAGGGGATCGTGATGCGCGGCGAGGGTGAGGCGATCCGGCTGGAGCCGCAGGTAGCCTAAGTTTCGTGCCTGCGTTGTCGGGTCCGGCCGGGGGCTCTCGCGCCTCCGGCACGGCTCGGCTGTGAACCCTTCCGCCGTAGGCCTCGCCTGGATTCGCTTCGCCGGGGACCCGGCGTGCACTCCGACCGGCCTTGCCGGCTCGGCTCGCTCAACCGCGCTCCGGCGCGAGAGCCCCCGGCCGGACCCTCGGGTTCGGTGGTGATCGGCTCAGAA
>CAZLLV010000371.1:0-3418 GCA_964560325.1 uncultured Thermoanaerobaculia bacterium
CGGCCGTCGTTCGCCGGCGCCGCGGCCCCGGAGGTGGCCGAGCCGCTGGTCGAGCGGATCGCCGCCGGCCTGCGCGCCGCCGGCCACACCGTCGCCACCGGCCGCTTCGGCGCCCACATGGAGGTCGAGCTGGTCAACGACGGCCCGGTGACGCTGGTGCTCGACCTCTAGCAGTCCCTCCTCGCGCACCGCTTCGCCGGCGAGGTGGGTCGGCTCCGCGACCAGAGCTTCGTCGCCCGGGAGGATCACGATCTCCCGGATCGGGACCGGCATGAAGGAGACGAGGAAGATGACGAGCGCGAGCGCGGCGATCGCCAGCCGCTTGCGGTCGAGCGGCCTCGACTCGTCGCGCACCGGCGGGTGGAAGAGCCCCATCACCAGCGTGATCCCGCACCAGAGGAGCCACGCCGGCCAGACCAGGATCGCGGTCGCCAGCAGCGCCCCCCAGAGCGGCAGAGCCAGCCGCCGCTGCGCCCGGCCGACGACCGAGTAGAGGATGTGCCCGCCGTCGAGCTGCCCGAGCGGGATCAGGTTGAGGGCGGTCGCGAGGAGGCCGAGCCAGCCGGCGAAGACGAACGGGTGGAGCTGGAGCACCTCGTCCGGGCCGAGCGTGCCGTGGAAGAGCCGGGTCAGGCCGACGGTCGCGAGGCTGTCGCCCGGCGCGATCAGGAACTGCACCATCCCCTCGGGCATCTCCGGCAGGGTCGAGACCGGCACCGGCCGCGACCAGGAGAGGCCGAGCAGGAGCACCGGCACGAGGGCCGCGAAGCCGGCGAGCGGCCCGGCCACGCCGACGTCGAACAGCTCCTTCTTCGAGCGGATCGGGGTCCGGATGCGGATGAAGGCGCCGAAGGTGCCGATGCCGAGCGGCGCCGGCAAGAAGTAGGGGAGGGTCGACGAGAGCTTGTAGTACCGGCAGGCGAGGTAGTGGCCGAGCTCGTGGCAGAGCAGGATGAAGAGGGACGGCAGAGAGAACCCGAGGCCGGGTCCGAGCAGCGCCGGATCGGTCCAGATCGCGACCACCGCCGCCGGCGCGACGAGCACCGGGAAGGCGGCCGGGAAGAGGAGGTTGCCGAGGTCGGCGACCTGCTCGGTGCTCGCGATCAGCATCCAGACCGCGCCGAGCGTGGTGGTGGTGAAGAAGGTGAGCGCGAGCAACCCGAGCGCCAACCCCCAGCGCGGCGGCGCCGGCCGCTCGACGCGTGGCGGCGGGTACAGGAACGTCCGGAACGCTCGATCGGAGCCGAAGAGCTCCGGCTCCGGCGGACGAGGGGGACCGAGCTCGGTCAAATATCCTTCAGCTCTTTACCGGGCTTGAAGCGGACGGTCTTGCCGGGGGAGATCGCGACCTCGACGCCGGTCTTCGGGTTGCGTCCGACGCCCTTCTTCCGGTCGCGCACCTGGAACACGCCGAAGCCGCGCAGCTCGATCCGCTTGCCTTCGGAGAGCGCGTCCTTCATGGCCTGGAGGATCGTGTCCACCGCGAGCGCGGCCTTCACTCGGGGTACGTCCGACGCCTCGGACACTCGGTCGACGATATCCGCTTTGATCATGGACGCTCCGGAAACCGCGTCAGTGTACTGAGCGTTCGATGAGGTGTCAACGCGCTTAGTCCTTTTTCTTCCGAAAGATACAACGTTCGTAGGCGCGCGCCGCGGCGGCGGCCAGCGACTGCATGGCTTCGAGGTCGAGCCGGCCGAGCTTCTCGGGCATCCGGTCGAGGTAAACGGCGGTCACCAGCCGGTCGCGGATGCGCACCGGCACCACCAGGCACTCGCTCGGCAGCGTGCCGCCCCAGCAGCGCGCGAGCTCGCGGTGGACCGGCATCGGGCCGAGCGGGCCGAGGAAGAAGCCGCCGCCCTCGCGCAGGTTGAGGAAGACCGACGGTTCGTCGAGGCCGGCCGAGAATTCGGCGAGGCAGGCTTCGTCGAGCGTGCTGCCGCGGCCGAGCCAGCCCGCCACCCGTCCACGCACGATCTTGAAGAGCGCCACCCGCTCGAACATCTGGCCCAGGAAGGCGATCAGCAGGCGGGCGACCTCGTCCGGGTCCTGGGCTCGCTCGAGCCGCGCCTCGGCCTCCACGAAGGAGATCGGCAGCGGCGGCGCGTCGGGCGGCACCGGCCTGGTGTCGTCTTCGGTCGCGTCGGCCGCGGGCCGGAGGGCGTCGACCTCCTCGCGGCTGAGCGAGACGGAGGCGGGGCGCTCGGCGAGCCGGGGCTTCGGAGGCGCGGCGGCTGGGGCCTCGGCGCGCGGCGCGGGCTCGGCGGGGCGGGCCGGCTCGGAAGGGGGTGGGGCCGGCGGCGGAGCGGCGTCGCCGAAGAGCGCCGTCTCGACGCTCTCCAGGGGCGGCAGCGACGGCAATTCGGCCAGATCGGGGGCCCCCCCGGCGGCGGCCGCCACCGGCTGCTGCCGCTCCCGCCAGAGGTAGCGGGCCCGGTCGAGCCGCTCGGCGAGCGTGGCGAGCCGCGACGGACACTCCTCGCCGTAGAACCGGTCGAGGGCCTGGGCGATCCGCACCTCGCTCGCCACGTACGCCTGGATCTTCTTGCCGACCGCGAAGGCGATCTCGTCGTGGCAGTTGAGGTCGCGCGGATCGCGCATCGCGACGTGGACCTGCGTGCCGAAGACGCGGAACGGCACCGCCTGGCAGCGGATGGCGAGCTTCGCCGGCAGGATCGAGATCGCCTCGTCCGGGATCTCGCGCAGATCCTCGGTGGAGGCCGGCGGAAGGCGGTGCTGGCGCGACAGCGCGTCGAGCAGCCGGTCCTCGGTGAGCGAGTTGCTCTCCAGCAGGCAGGTGCCGAGCCGTCCGCCGGTGGTGAGCTGCATGCGCAGGGCGCTCTCCACCTCCTTCGGCGAGGCCCACCCGCGCTGAACGAGGATCTGTCCGAGTTTCGGCATGTCGTCTTTCGCCCGTGTTTACCGCTCGTCGGGAAGCCGTGCGCGGGCTCGGCCGAAGACGCTCCGTAACTCACTGCGGAACACGGAGTTACGACGGGCCGGCGCATTATACACCCGGCCGGTCGCCGGAGCGTGACGGGGGCCGTGGGGCGGCGGCACGGGAAGACCGCGAGGCGGCGGCCGGTTGTCAGGCCCAAGGAAGGAGATAATCTGACGCGATGAGCCGCCCCCGCCCGAACCGCCCCCTCCTCGCCCCCCTCTGCACGCTGCTCGCACTGCTCTCCCCCGCGCTCGGCCCGGCGCCGGCCTTCGGCCAGGACGCCGCGACACCGGCACCCCCGGCCGCCTCCGGAGCCGCCTCCGCCGAGGCGGCCTTCGAGTTCACGATCGCCAAGATGATGATGGACGAGGGCGACTACCGGGGCGCGCAGGCGGCCTTCGAGCGGGCGCTCGAGCACGACCCCGGCGCCACGTACGTGCGCCTGGAGTACGCGGAGTTCCTCGGCCGGCTCGGCCG
>CAZLLV010000372.1:0-4892 GCA_964560325.1 uncultured Thermoanaerobaculia bacterium
CCCCCTCCCCCCCCTCTTGACGCCCCGCCAGGGGCCCCGAAGCATCCGGTCAGTCCGTCATCGTCAGCAGCAGCGTGGCCTCGGCCACCGGCTCGCCGTCCCGCGTCAGCTCGCAACGCACCTTGAGCGCGGGGCCGAAGCGGCCTTGCAGCTCGGAACGGCCTTCCAGACGATCGCCGGGCCGGATCTCGGCGAGGAGTCGTGCAGCTTCGATGCCGGCGAGGTGGGCGCGGCCCCCGGAGCCCTCCTTCCCGCCTTCGCTCGCTTCGGTCGGGGGCGCGGCGAGCACCGACTGCGCCATCGCTTCGATGGCGAGCGACAGCGGGTAGCCGCCCGGAGACGGCGTGCCTCCGGCCCGAGGCCCGGGCAGCGCCGCACCGGAGCTCGGCACGACGATCGGCCGCGCGCCCGGCGGGTCCCCGGAGCCGCCGCGCGGCTCGACGAATCGGAACGGGTAGGCGTGAGGTAGCTCGGCCATTCGAGACCGGCGGTGACGGAACGAGGTGTGTCCTACGCGGGTTCGCCGGCGGCGCTCTTCTCGCGCACGAACTCGGCCAGCGCGTCGACCGAGGCGAGCGCTTCGCCGCCCACCTCCTCGTCCTCGATCTTGACGCCGAACTCCTGTTCCAGCCCGAGGACGAGCTCGAGCGCGTCGATCGAGTCGAGGCCGAGACCTTCGCCGAAGAGCGGCTGGTCGTCGGCGATCTCGGAAGGATCGGTCTCCAGCTTCAAGCGGTCCACGATGAGCCGCTTGATGCGGGACTTGAGCTCGTTGTGGGTCGCTGCCTCCGCCATGGCCGGCGCATGGTAACACGTCCGGGCGACGCTCAAGCCATGATGAGGCCGCCGTCGATCCTCAACGTCTGTCCGGTCATGTACCCAGCCTCCTCGGAGGTCAGGTAGCCGACCAGCGCCGCCACCTCCTCCGGCCGTCCCATGCGGGCGAGCGGTACGGCGTCCAGGAGCTTCCGGAGCGACTCCTCCGGCACCGCGGCGAGGATCTCGGTGTCGATCAGCCCGGGGGCGATGGTGTTCACCGTCACCTCGTAGCGCGCCACCTCGCGCGCGAGCGCCTTGGCGAAAGCGATCAGCCCCCCCTTGGCGGCGCTGTAGTGGGTCTGGCCGACCTGGCCGATGATGCCGCTCGCGCTCGCCACGTAGACGATCCGTCCCCAGCGCGCGGCGAGCATGCCCTTGACGAGCGCCTTGGTGAGCAGGAACGGCCCCTTCAGGTTGACGTCGTGGACCGCGTCCCAGTCGCGCTCCAGGAGGAACGGAAGGAGGTTGTCCTTGATCATCCCGGCGGTGTGCACGAGCGCCTGGACGGCGCCGTTCTCCTCCTCGATCCGGCGCGCCGTGGCGACCACGGAGTCGCGCACCCCGAGGTCCATCTCGTACGCCCGGCCGCCGATCTCCGCGGCCAGGGCCTCGGCCCGGTCGCGGCCGGTCCGGTAGGTGATCGAGACGGCGAAGCCGCGCTCCGCGAGGACGCGGGCGCAGGCGGCGCCGATCCCTCCCGAGCCGCCGGTGACGAGGGCGTTTCTCCGTTCGGTCATTCCGCCGGGAGTCTATCCGGCGAAGGCAGCGGCACCGCCGCCAGGCCGTCGCTCGCCAGCCGGTCGAGGAGGCGGGGCAGCACGGCGAGCACGACCGGCTCCCCCCCCGCCGTCCGCGCCGCCCGGCCGTCGTGCATCAGCAGCACGTCGCCGGGCGCGAGGTTCCGGACCAGGGCGCGGAGCACCCCCTCGGGCCGGGAGCGCACCGTGTCGTAGCCGCGGCGCGTCCAGGAGGCGAGCCAGAGCCCGCGCTTCGCGAGCGCCGGCTCGAGCAGTGGGCTGCGGATGCCGGCGGGCGGGCGGACGAGCTCCGGCGCGCGCCCGGTGACGGCGGCGATCGCCTCCTGGGCGCGGTCGATCTCGCGCGCGATGCCTCCGGGGCCGAGCATCGCGAAGCGGTTCAGATGGCGGTGCGTGTGGTTCTCGATCCGGTGCCCCCGGAGCGCGATCTCGCCCGCGAGGTCCGCGTACCGCTCCACGCGCTCCCCGATGCAGAAGAAGGTCGCACGAGCGCCGTGCCGGTCGAGGAGGTCGAGCACCCGCGGCGTGACCTCCGGGTCCGGCCCGTCGTCGAAGGTGAGGGCCACGCTCGGCACACCGGTCTCCGGCAGGCGCCTCAGGTTCGGACCGAGAGCGCGCGAGCGCGGGAGCATGCCGGTGGCCATCAGGAGGGCGTGGTCGGCGATCAGCACCGCGGCCGTCGCCGCGCGCAGGCCGGGCACCGCGATCATCAGCGGAGCGGCGACGGCGTGCAGGGCGGCCGAGCCGGTGAGGAGCGGCGGCCAGCGCCAGGGGCGGCTCAAGGAGCCTGCAAGCCCGAGCGGAGCACCCGGGACGCGCGCTGCGGCCGCAGGGTCCGGGCCGACTCGTGGTCGATCTTGCCGCGCGCGTTGCGGGGGAGGTCGTCCACCAGCACGACGCTCCGCGGCACCTTGTGCTCGGCGAGGCGTTCGCGGCACCAGGTGAGCACCTGACCCGCCGAGAGGCGCCCCGGGTCGCACGCCACGACCACCCGCAGGGTCTGCTCGGCGCGTCCGGCGTCGGCCGAGCCGAGGGCGAGCACCTCGCGCACCCCGGCGAGGCCGGAGAGCACCCCCTCGACCTCGCGCGGGTTCACCTTCTTGCCCCGGACGTTGATCAGGTCGTCGGTCCGGCCAGAGAGCACCAGCTCGCCGCCCTGCCAGCGGGCGACGTCACCGCTCCGAAAGTGACCGCCGGAGAGCCGCTGCGGATCGGCCGGCAGGTAGCCGGCGGCGACCGCGGCGGACTCCACGGCGACCACGCCGCAGGCGGCGTCCGTGCCCAGGACGGCGAAGTCCGCCGGGCAGCCGTCGGCCTCGTCGAGGGGCAGGAGGCGCAGCGTCACCCCGTCGACCGGGCTCCCGACGCTCCCCCGCTCGGCGGCGTCCCCGTCGCGGTCGTAGCAGATGCCGCCGGTCTCCGAGGAGCCGTAGAAGACGTGGACCGGCCGGCCGTGCACCTCGCGAAAGCGCCGCGCGGTCTCCGGCGGCAACGGAGCGCCGGCGCTGATCGTGAGCCGGAGGCTCTCCGGCAGGCAGGGCGGCCGGTCGCTCGCGAGGACCGCGCGCAGGAAGGCCGGCACGGTCGGGAAGAAGGTCGCGCTCAGGGCGTGGGCGGCGCGCAGCGGGCCGAACGGTCCGCTCCCCTCCTCCGGCACGATCACCAGCGAGCCGCGGACGAGCGCCGGCAGTACGACGCTCGACAGGCCGTAGGAGTGCGACATCGGGATCGCCCCCAGGATCCGCTCGTCGTCGGCGAGGCCCATGGTGCGGGCGAGAGCGGCGTCGTCGGCGAACAGCGCGGCGGCCGGCGTCACCACGCCACGCGGCCGGCCGGTCGAGCCGGAGGTGAGCTTGACCGCCGCCGTCGCGGGGTCGAGCCACCGGACCGGGCCGCCCGAGGCGCGCGGCCCGCGGCCACTCAGGTGCCAGTCGGAAGCGGCCCGCGGCCAGCGGCGGGCGCAGGCGAAGGTCCAGGCGCAGCCGAGCCCGTCGGCGACCCGGTCGCGCTCGGCCGGCGGCGACTTCGACTCGAGGAGCACCGGCACCAGCCCGCGGCGGCGCAAGGCCACGAACGACGCGAGGAACGCCGGGCCGTCGGGCGCCGCGAGCCCGACCAGCGAACCGGGCGCGAGCCCGGGCGCGTCCAGGTGCTCGCCGGCGACGCGGGCGAGCGCCTCCACCTCCGCCACGGTCGCGGCTCGGGAGAGCGAGGCGACCAGCACCCGGTCGGGGTGCCGCGCGAGCTGTGCGTCGTAGGCTTCGAGGATCGGATCGCGATACATCGTCTGCTGTTTCACTCTCTCACTTTCAGGCCAGCCGGGGTCGAGCCGGCGTGACCGGGTCTTGTATACTCACGGCGCTGTCCGGATCGGGGCCGCACCAGATTATAGCCGACCGGACTCCTCCCATCGACGCCTACAGAGACTCCCCGATTCACACCGTCATGACGTCTGAAGCCGGGACCTTTCGGTCCGCAGACGCGGGCCCTCGGAACGAGGTGCGTCCGGCCGCCTCTCTGCCCACGTCCCCGGTCGACTGCCTGGTGGTCGGCGGCGGGCCGGCGGGCGCCGCGAGCGCCGCCTTCCTCGCCCGGCGCGGCCACCGCGTGCTGGTGATCGAACGGCAACGGTTCCCGCGCTTCCACGTCGGCGAGTCGCTGATCCCGGAGACCGGCCGCTGGCTGCGCGCGATCGGCGTCTACGAGCGGGTGAAGGCGGCCGGGTTCCCGGTCAAGCACGGTGCCTTCCTGATCGCTCCCGACGGCGAGCACCAGCGCTTCGCCCGCTTCGCCGACGCGCTCGGGGTCGAGGACGACTCGACCTTCGAGGTGCGGCGCGACCGCTTCGACAGGATCCTCCTCGATCACGCGTGCGAGGCCGGCGCCGAGGTCTGGCCGGAGTGCCGCGCCCGCGACGTCGAGCTCGACGAGGCCGGCGCGACCGTCCGGGTGACCCGCGGCGGCGAGGAGCTGACGGTCCGCTGCCGCTTCCTGATCGACGCCTCCGGCCGCGACGGCTTCCTCGCCAAGCGTCTCCGGCTCCGGACCGTCGACCCCGACCTCGAGAAGGTCGGCCTCCACGCCTGGTACGAGGGCGTGGCACCCCCGCCCGAGGGCCACGACGGGGACCTGCGGCTGGTTTCGCTCGAGGGCGAAGCCTGGGCCTGGCTGATTCCGCTCGACGAGCGGGTGACGAGCGTCGGCGCCGTGGTCTCCAAGGCGCGCTACGACGCGCTCCCGCGCGGCTCCGCGGCCGAGCGCCTCGACGCGCTCCTCGCCACCGTCCCGGCGCTTCCGCCGCTCGTCGCCGGCGCG
>CAZLLV010000373.1:0-3427 GCA_964560325.1 uncultured Thermoanaerobaculia bacterium
GGCCGCGGGCCGGACCGCTGTATCGATGCCGTCGGAGCTAAGGCCCACGGAGCCGGCGCGCTCGACGCCGTGTATGACAAGGTCAAGTCGGCGGTGATGCTCACGACCGACCGCGCCCACGCGCTCCGCCAGGCCATCCTCTGCTGCCGCAAGGGCGGCACGCTGTCGATCCCGGGCGTCTACGGCGGCGTGATCGACAAGGTGAACATAGGCGCCGCCTTCAGCAAGGGGCTGACCTTCAAGATGGGCCAGACCCACATGCACAAGTACCTGGGCCCGCTCCTCGACCGCATCGACGCGGGCGAGATCGACCCCGGTCGCCTGATCACCCACCGGCTCGACCTGGACGACGCGCCGGGCGCCTACCGGACCTTCCGGGACAAGCAGGACGACTGCATCAAGGTCGTGCTGCGGCCGCACGGCAACGGCAGCAACGGCTCGAACGGCCACGCCGGGAGGGTCTCGTGAAGCCCGGACGGCTGGCCGCCGTCGCGGCGGCGACCGGCGCGGCGGCGATCTTCGCCGGGCTCGCCGCTCCCCGGCTGCTTCGCCACCTGCGGCGGATCGATCTCGACGGGCGCGTGGCCGTGGTCACCGGCGGCAGCCGGGGCCTCGGCCTGCGCATCGCCGACGAGCTGGTCCGCCACGGCGCGCGCGTGGTGATCGCGGCGCGCGACCCGGACGAGCTCGAGGCCGCCGAGCGCCTGCTCACCGCCGCCGGCGGCGAGGTGCTCCCGATCCGCGCCGACGTCACGGTGCCGGAGGACGCCGCGGTGATCGTCGACGCGGCGGTCCGCCGCTTCGGCCGCCTCGACGTGCTGATCAACAACGCCGGCGTCATCACCGTCGGGCCGCTCGCCGCGATGGACCTCGAGGACTTCGAGAAGCAGATGGCGGTCCACTTCTGGGGGCCGCTGCGATTGATCCGCGCCGCTCTCCCCCACCTCGAACGCTCGGACGCCGGGCGGATCGTCAACGTGACGTCGGTCGGCGGCCGGATCGCGGTCCCCCACCTCGGGCCGTACAGCGCCAGCAAGGCGGCGCTCGTCAGCCTGTCGGACGTGCTGCGGGCGGAGCTCGTCTCGTCCGGCGTGAAGGTGACGACCGTCTGCCCCGGCCTCATGCGCACCGGCTCGCACCTGCATGCCGAGTTCAAGGGCGACCGGGCGAAGGAGGCGAGCTGGTTCTCCGCTTCGGCGGTCGCTCCGGTCCTCGCGATGGACGCCGGTCGCGCCGCCGCGAAGGTCGTCGCCGCCTGCCGGCGCGGCGATCCCTATGCCACCTTCAACGTGTTCTCGACCCTCGGCGTGCGCGCCGAGGGCCTCGCCCCCGGGTTGACCCGGCACGCGATGGGCGTGGCCGCACGGCTCCTGCCGGCCTCCGGCACCGACGGCACGGGCGGCACGGGCGAGGCGGTGCCCGGCTGGCGCCAGCCGAAGGCGTGGATGCCCGGCTTCCTGCGCGAGCTGGGCGACCGGGCGGCGCGCGAGAACCTGGAGACGGTCGGTATCGGGGCTTCCGCCACCGCTCGTTGACTCCCGACGATCCGACCGCCACGACTTGCAGGGGGACGATAACGAGCTTCGGCTCACCTTCGATGAAAGGTTGTGCAGCAAATGTTCTATCACGATGGAGGAATGCTGCAGTACGAGGTCAAGGTCGAGAAGCCGAATCCGGTGTTCGCCAACGCGCTCCAACAGGCGATCGGGGGCGTTCAGGGCGAGATCCGGGTCTGCCTCCAGTACCTGTTTCAGGCGTGGGGCGCCCGCGGTCCGGCCAAGTACCGCGACATGCTGCTCCACACCGGCACCGAGGAGATGGCGCACATCGAGATGCTCGCCACCGCCGTCGCCCTCAACCTGGAAGGAGCGCCGCTCGAGATGGAGAAGGCGGCGAAGGACCCGATCGTCTACGCCAAGCTGGGCGGCATGAACGTGCAGCATGCGATCTCCACCTGCCTGGCGGCGATGCCGGTCGACGCCTCCGGCGTGCCGTTCAACGCGAGCCACGTCTACGCCTCGGGCAACATCGCGGCCGACATGCTCGGCAACGCGGTCGCCGAATCGACCGGGCGGATGCTCGCGTGTCAGCTTTACCGGATGACCGACGACCCCGGCATGAAGGACATGCTGAGCTTCCTGGTGGCGCGGGACTCGATGCACCAGAACCAGTGGCTGGCGGCCTGGGAGGAGCTCGGCGGACCGGACGCGCACCCGATCCCGGACAACTTCCCGCGCGAGGACGAGCTCGAAGAGGTGAGCTACTCCTTCTTCGCGACCGGCATCGACGGCGTCCCGGCACCGGAGGGCCGCTGGACCGAGGGCGAGTCGTTCGACGGCAAGGGCACCTTCACGGTCGAGAACGCCAAGCCGCGCGGCGGCAAGGCGGATCTCGGCAAGGCCGACCCGCGGGCCGCGGTGCAGAAGGACCAAGAAGCTTGACTCTCCGCGGGTGCCGGCCCCGGCCCGGGCTGGCACCCGCCTTGCTCTTCCCCCCTTCGTGAACCCCCCCGACCTCCACCCACCCGACGACCTCCGCCGGACCCTCCACGAGGAGTTCGGCTTCGAGCGCCTGCGCCACGGCCAGGAGGAGGTGATCCGCTCGGTCCTCGCCGGGCAGGACACGCTCGCCGTGATGCCGACCGGCGCCGGCAAGTCGCTCTGCTACCAGCTCCCCGGGCTCGAGCTCGAGGGCACGACGGTCATCGTCTCGCCCCTGATCTCCCTGATGAAGGACCAGGCCGACAAGCTCCTCGCGATGGGCCACGCGGCGCGCCGGCTCGACAGCACGCTCTCGGCCGCCGACGAGCGGGAGGCGCTCGCCGAGCTCGCGGCCGGCCGGGTCGAGTTCCTGTTCGTCACGCCGGAGCGGCTGGCGAAGGAGGAGTTCCTCGAGCTGCTCGCCGGGACGACGATCGACTTCGTGGTGATCGACGAGGCGCACTGCGTCTCGCGCTGGGGCCACGACTTCCGGCCCGACTACCTGGAGATCGGCCGCGCGCTCGACCGGCGCGGCCGGCCGCCGCACCTCGCGCTCACCGCCACCGCCGGCCCCGAGGTGGTCGACGACCTGCGCGAGCACCTGCGCTCGCCCGACCTCGACGTGGTCGACACCGGCATCTACCGGCCGAACCTGCGCCTCGAGGTCGAGCTGGTCGACGGCGACGAGGAGAAGCGGCCGAAGGCGGCCGAGGCCGTCGCAGCGCTCACGGCGAGCCGCGGCTCGGGCGGCGGCTCGGGCATCGTGTACACCGCGACCGTCCGCCACGCCGAGGAGCTCGCCGAGCACCTCGGCGTGCCCGTCTACCACGGGCGCCTCGCCCGCGCGCGGCGCGAGGAGACCCAGGACGGCTTCATGGCCGGCGAGATCCCGGTGGTGGTCGCGACCAATGCCTTCGGCATGGGGATCGACAAGCCGGACATCCGGC
>CAZLLV010000374.1:0-2736 GCA_964560325.1 uncultured Thermoanaerobaculia bacterium
TCGGCGAGCCCGGCCCCGCCGAGCGCCGACTCGATCGCCCGCGGGTCCCAGCGGCCGTCGCGGTACGCCGGGGCGCTCACCATGCGGGCGCCGGTGCGCAGCGCGAACGCCTGCCGGTAGTTGCCCCAGAACGGGGTCGGCACCGCCACCGCCCGGGCTCGGTCCTCGACCTGGCCCCCGAACAGGTCGGCGGCGATCGACAGCCCGTGGGTCAGCCCCACGGTCACCGTCGGCACCGTCGACAGCAGGCCGGCGCCACCCTCCCCGAGGTCGCGCCGTTGCCACTCCCGCCAGAGCCGCCGCACCTCCGCCACGCCCTCGATCGGCGAGTAGAGCAACGCCCGGTTGCGCGCCGCCGCCGGCAGGCCGGAGAGCGCCTCCGCCATCGACGGCAGCGGCACGGCGCCGCCGGCGCCGTCGGTGATCTGGCCGATCGTGCCGTTGTACGCCTTGCCGCGCGCCTCGGCCGCCTGGAACGGAATGTCCTGCGGGAAGAACGCCCGCCGCCCGAGCGGCGACAGCGCCTCGTAGAGGGCGGGCGAGGCGTCGCGGATGGCGAGGTTGGCGCTCTCGACGGAATCGGTCATGGTCTCTCCTCCAGCACGGTTTCGGCGGCGGAGTGTACACGCCGCCCGCCCCGCGAGGTGGCCCGGGCTTGGCCCTCCCGCCCCTCTCCGGTATCGTTCCGGCGCTATGCGCCGGCCGAAACGGACCCCCGGAGCGCTCGCCTTCGTGCTCGCCGCCCTCGCCGGGATCGTCCTCGGCGCGGCCGCCCACGCGGACGACCCGATGATTCCGACCAACCGCTACACCCTCCGCATCCCAGCCCCCGCGAGCCACCTCGTCGAGGTCGAGGCCGTGCTCCCCGCGCCCGGCGACGGCTCCGACCTGGAGCTGATGATGGCGACCTGGACGCCCGGCTCCTACCTGATCCGCGAGTTCGCCCGCAACGTCGAGGGGGTGGCGGCGGCCGGGCCGGACGGCGAGGCGCTGCCGGTCGCGAAGACCGCCAAGAACCGCTGGCGGGTCGAGCTGCCGGACGGGATCGACGGGCCGGTCACCCTCCGCTACACCCTCTACGCCCACGAGCTCTCGGTGCGGACGAGCTTCGTGACCGACGACTTCGCGCTGCTCAACGGCGCGCCGACGTTCATCGTGCCCGCCGACGCGGACGGCCCGCTCGCCGGCGCCTTCGCCGTCCGCGTCGTCGCGCCGGAAGCGTGGGGGACGCTCGTCTCCCCCCTCGCCCCCGGCACCGAGAGCCCCGACGCCCTGCTCGTCGCCCCCGACTACGACACGCTGGTCGACTCCCCGCTCTACGTCGGCACCGGCCGGGTCGACCGCTTCGAGGTCGACGGCGTGCCGCACCGGCTGCTCCACCACGGCGGCGAGGGGGTGTGGGACGACGCGCGCTCGCTCGACGGGGTGCGCAAGATCGTGGAGGTCCAGCGCGACCTCTGGGGCGCGCTCCCCTACCCGCACTACGACGTCCTCAACCTGATCGTCGAGGCCGGAGGCGGTCTCGAGCACACGACCTCGACCGTCCTGATGACCAGCCGCTGGAAGACCGGCACCCGCGAGGGCTTCCTCGACTGGCTCGGCCTCGTCTCGCACGAGATCTTCCACGCCTGGAACGTCAAGCGGCTCTACCCGGCCGAGCTCGCGAGCTTCGACTACGAGCGCGAGGTCTACAGCCGGGAGCTCTGGGTGGCCGAAGGCGTCACCTCGTACTACGACGATCTGCTGGTGCACCGCGCCGGCCTCTCGACGCGCGACGAGTACCTGGAGCGCCTGTCGAAGAACGTCGAGCGCCTTCAGACGACCCCCGGCCGCCTCGTCCAGCCGGTCGAGCTCGCCTCGTTCGACGCCTGGATCAAGGCGTACCGGCCGGACGAGAACACCGCCAACACCGCGATCTCCTACTACACCAAGGGCGCCGTCCTCTCCTTCCTGCTCGACGCCGAGATCCGTCGCGCGAGCGGCGGCGAGCGGAGCCTCGACGACGCCCTGCGCACCGCCTGGGAGCGCTTCGCGGCCGGCGGCCCGGAGGAGCGGACCGGCTTCCGTCGCGAGGATCTGGTGGCGGTGCTCGAGGAGGCCGCGGGCGCCGACCTCGACGCGCTCCTCGGGCCGGGCCTGACGACCGTCGAAGAGCTCGACTACTCCCACGCCCTCGACTGGCTCGGCCTGCGCTTCGCGGGCGAGGACGACGAGGAGGAGGAAGACGAAGACGGAGAGGGCGGTGCGGACGAGCCGCCCGCCGCCTGGCTGGGCGCCGACACCTCGATCGAGGACGGGAGGCTGATGGTGACCCGCGTGCCGCGCGGCACGCCCGCCGCGGCGGCCGGGCTCTCGGCCGACGACGAGATCCTCGCGATCGGCGGCTTCCGGGTGCCGCCGCGCGGCCTCGACGAGCGCCTGGAGGCGTTCGACGCCGGGCAGGAGTCGACGCTTCTGGTCGCCCGGCGCGAACGGCTGGTCGAGCTGCCCGTCACCTTCGGCGAGAAGCCGGAGGAGAGCTGGACGCTGGAGGTCGATCCGGAGGCGACCGAGGCGCAGAAGGCGCACCGGGCGGACTGGCTCGGCACGCCCCAGAGCTGATCGACTGCTGACCGACTATCATCCTCTCCATGCGCGGCCGGCTCCTCACCCTCCTCCTCTCCAGCGCCCTCCTCCTCGCGGCCTCTCTGGCGGCGCCCACGCCCGCCCGCGCCGCCGCTTCCGAGTGGTCGGAGA
>CAZLLV010000375.1:0-2510 GCA_964560325.1 uncultured Thermoanaerobaculia bacterium
GCCGTCGGGGCTGAACGCCACGCTGCGGACCGGGCTCGCGTGGCCTTCCATGCGCGCGATCACCTCACCCGCGGTGACGTCCCACAAGTAGACGGCTCCGTCGTGCGAGGCCCCGGCCAGGCGCGTGCCGTCGGGGCTGAACGCCACGTCCCAGATCGTGGCCTCGGTGTCGAGGCGGGCGACCTCTTTGCTCGCGGCGACGTCCCAGATGCGGATGGTCCGGTCGTCCGAGCTCGAGGCGACGCGGGTGCCGTCGGGGCTGAACGCCGCGCCCCACACCCGGCTGCCGTGGCCGACGAGGTGTGCGACCTCTTCGCCGGACGCGACGTCCCACACCGAGACGGTCTGGTGCGCGGAGCCCGCGACCACGCGGGTGCCGTCGGGGCTGAACGCGACGGAGAGGAACCCGGGCGCCATGCCCACTCGGAGATCCATCGCCACCTGGTCGCGCAGGCTGGGCCGGCCCCCTTTGCCCTTCCCCGAGCCGGGCTGGGGCTCGTCGGACGACCTCAGCTCCGCGACCTCGTCGCCGCCGGCGAGGTCCCACAACCGGACGCTGCTGTCGGACGAGGCGGACGCCAGGTACCTGCCGTCGGGGCTGAACGCCACGCTCCAGACCCGGTGGACGTGGCGCTCGAAGCGCTCGATCTCGTCTCCGGAGACGGCGTCCCACAACCGCACGGTCTTGTCGTCCGAGACCGAGGCCCGGTGGGTGCCGACGGGGCTGAACGCGACGCTTCTCACCGGCGACGTGTGGCCGTAGATCTGGGCCAGCTCCAGGCCGGAGGCGGTGTCCCACACCCGCAGGCTCCGGTCCCACGAGCTCGACGCCAGCCGGCCGCCGTCGGGGCTGAACGTCACCGAGGTGACCTTGTCCGAGTGCCCTTGGAGCCGGGCGATCTCCTCGCCCGAGGCGACGTCCCACAGCCGCACGCTCTTGTCGTTCGAGGACGAGGCCAGCCGGCCGCCGTCGGGGCTGAACGCGACGCTCCGGACCAGGTCGCCGTGGCCCTCGAGGCGGCCGATCTCGAGGCCCGCGGCGAGGTCCCACAACCGGATGGTCCGGTCGAGCGAGCCCGACGCCAGGACCGCGCCGTCGGGGCTGAACGCCACGCTCCAGACGCGCTTCGCGTGACCCTGGAGGTTCGCGATCTCCCCGCCCGTTGCGGCGTGCCAAAGCCGGACGCTGCCGTCCTCCGAGCCCCCGGCCACGTACTTGCCGTCAGGGCTGAACGCCACGTTCCACACCCGGGGCACGTCGCCCTTGCTCTGAAGGAGCGTGGCCTCCTCGCGCGTGGCGACCTTCCACAGCCGGACCGTCTTGTCCATAGACGCCGAGACCAGGCGCGCGCCGTCCGGGCTGAACGCTACGCTCATGACCGCTCCCTCGTGGCCTCCGAAACGGTCCGTCTCCTGGCCCGAGGCGAGGTCCCAGTGGCGGAGGGTGTCGTCGGAGCCGCCGGAAGCCAGGGACGCGCCGTCGGGGCTGAACGCCACGGTCTGAATGCTCCCCTCGTGGCCCTCGAGGCGGGCGACCTCCTTGCCGGAGGCGAGGTCCCACAGCCGGATCGTCGCGTCGTAGGAGCCCGAGGCGAGGCGCTTCCCGTCGGGGCTGAAGACCACGATCGAGACCCGGTTCGTGTGACCCTCGAGGCGGGCGGCCTCCTCGCCCGAGGCGACGTCCCAGAGGCGGACGCGCCCATCGTCCGAGCCCGTGGCCAGGCGGGTACCGTCGGGGCTGAACGCTACGCTCCAGACCTCGTCGACGACCACCGGCGAGCGCCAGATCTCGCGGAAGAGGTCGCCGACGAGCTCCGGCGGCGGGGACGACGTCCGCCGGTCCGCCGAGCCCTGGCCGTTCCGCAGCGCCGCCAGCGTCTGGAGCCACGCACGGTCGGGCTCCTCCGGCGCGGCACCGCGCGCCGGGGTGGTGGCGCCGGCCGGCACGTCGGCTCCGGAGCCCGCGGCGTCGTCCGAGGCCGCGGCCGCCACAGCCGGCGAGACGCCACCGAGACCGGAGAGGAGGAGGAGGAAGAGGAGGGCGAGGACCGGGGCGCCAGGAGGTCGGTGCGTCACGAGCGGTACTCCTTCAAGAGATTTTTAGCAGCAGGAGAGGGCGGCCCTTGCAGGACCGCCCTCGGAAGATCGACCGGCGAGCCGGGTCCGGCGCCGATCGCCGGGCCCGGCTCTCACCGTCAGGGAATCGGGTTGTAGATGTCCTGGTCGACGTCGATCTTGCACGCCGCCGCGTCCGGGTCCGAAGCCGGCGCGATGCACAGGTCGGTCATCATGCCCCCCTGGGCGTGGTGCAGGATGTGGCAGTGGAACAGCCACCGGCCCACTCCGCCGCCCATGTCCGCGTTGGGGTTGGCGATATCGCCGGAACCTCCCCACACCGCGTGGTAGTCGTACGGGAATTTGTTGAGGAGCTGCGACCAGGTGAACGGGGTCGCGTCGGGGATCTTGAACCGGTCCTGCATCTTCTGCCGGTACACGAGGGCGTGGCCCGG
>CAZLLV010000376.1:0-14523 GCA_964560325.1 uncultured Thermoanaerobaculia bacterium
CGCCATCCTCCCGATCGAGCGCGAAATCGATCGCCACCAGCCGGTCGAGGAACTTCCGTCCCCGCTCCTCCGTGCGCGAGATCGCCAGCATCCAGAAGCGGTCGGTCGGCTCCCCCGCCCGCCGCGGATCGATCGCCGGAAAGTCCGCCGCCAGCCGGTACGGCGCCTCCCGCCGCTCGACCACCGCGCCGCTCTCGCCCGCCGACAGGTCCAGCACGTAGCGCACCGGGTGCGCCGGCGCCACGTCGACGAAGAGGTCCGGCACCGGCGTGTAGTCGGGGTAGACCGGCTCCTCGAGCTCCAGCACGTCGACCACCAGCCGGCCCGGCTCGGCTCCCGGCCCTTCCGGCTCGAACGCGTTCACGTGGTGCAGGCAGTAGCGCGCGCCGATCGGCACCGTCGCCGCCACCTCGCCGCTCTCCCGCTCGACGACCAGCAGCGAGCTGCCAAGCTCCGGCCGCCACGACAGGCAGTCGAGCACCGTCGCCCCCGCCTCCATCAGCGGCCGCATGTCGAGCAGGTACGGGTTGACGTAGAAGACCGCGTAGCGCGGCGAGAGGCCGAAGTCATGGATCGACGCCGGGTACGGGAGCGGCACCCGCTTCCGGTAGAGGAGGCACCCCAAGCCGTCGAACCGGTAGAGGTTGAGGGTCGGCCGCTCGGCGGAGAACGAGACGCCGAAGTTGACCATCTCGCCCGAGCGCTTCTCCTCGACGTGGTCGAAGCCGGGATGGGCCGAGAAGGGCGACACCGCGTTGAGCCGCCCGCCGAAGGTGTGCTCGCCCACCGTCTCGAGCGTCTCCGGGTCGAGCTCCCACGGCAACCCCTGCTCGCCGAAGGCGAGGAGCTTCCCGGCGTACGGGTAGACGCTGACGTTGACCGGCGAGGCGAGCGCGATGCCGCGCAGCAGACGGTCGCCTTCGAAGCCGGTGCCGAAGCAGCGGAAGAGCGCGCACCCCGCCTCCTCTTCCTGGACCAGCTTCTCGCTCCGCACGAAGCGGCTGGTGAAGCGGACCCCGCCCGCCTCGTCCTCATCGGGGCCGAACCGGAGCGAGCAGACCATGCCGTCGCCGTCGAGCCAGTGGCCGTACGCCCGTTCGCCGCGCCGGAAGCGCGCCGGACCGTTCAGGTAGTAGGTGCCGCGCAGCCACTCCGGCACGGCGCCCGCGGACGGCTCGATCCGGTACGACGCTTCGTCGGGCACGCGGTCGAAGACCCGCTCGAGGAGCGGTGCCCAGTCCGGCGTCGCGCCGGCCGCTCCGCTCACGACCCGACCGCCTCGAGCATCGCCTCCGGCGCCGGCACGGGCTCGGCCGGCGCCGCCCGGAACCGCGCCAGCACCGCCGGGTCGACCGACCACTCCCAGCGGTCGTCGCCTTCGCCCGGCGTCGCGGCCGCCTCCCGGCACGCGGCCCACCGCTCCGCCCACGCTTCCGGCTCGAACCGGAAGTCGGCCGGGTCGATCGCCTCCACGAACCGCCGGGAGACCGCCACCCGCGGATCGCCCAGCACCACCGACGCGGCGTGGGCGGCGATGAAGCGCGCCAGCTCCTCCAGGTTCTCGACCTGCCGGGTCAGGATGCGCCGCGCCTCGTTCAGGCCGACGCCGATCTCGTAGAAGGTCTTCTCCGCCTCGCGCAGGGTGGTGAGCTCGGTGAAGTCGAAGAAGCGCGGCGCGGCCGGGCGGATCTACTCCGGCCGGTTCGCCTTCTTCCACCCGTAGTAGTCGGAGAGCAGCGTCTGGAGCGAGCGGTTGACCGGCCCGAGGCGCGAGAAGAGCCGCAGGAACGGCAGCGCGAAACGCCGCTCGGCGAACAGGTCGTTCAGGAACGGGAAAACGTACATCCCGAAGTAGGTCGCGAGCTCCCAGGTGTACTTGAGGCTGAACGTCTCCTGGTCGCCGAGCGTGTCGTACGAGACGGCGTAGCTCGGCACGTACGCCTGGTAGACCGCCCGCATGATCTGCTCGGCCGACCGGCAGCGGCTCGCGAGCTCCTCCCCTCCATCGCCCTGGTCCGAGCTCTCGATCGCCTTGACGATCAGCGTGTTGTAAATCGAGATCAGGTCGCTCCCCGGACTGTAGAGCGGATCGGTGAAGCGGCCCGCCTCGCCGGCGAGCGCCCAGCGGTCGGCGCTGATCGTCTGCGTGCAATCGTGCGAGTAGCTGCGGAAGCCGCCGAAGTCGAGCACCTCGCGGTGCGGCAGGTCGCGGGCGAAGATCGGGTGCTCGCGGCAGACCCACTCGGTCGCTTTCTCCACGGAGAAGACGTCCGACGGGTCGATCAGCCGGTTGTCGAAGACGATGCCGAGGCTCGTCTTGCCCTGGAGCGGGATGACCCAGAACCAGTAGCCCTCGCCGCAGAAGTGGTTGGTGGCGAGCCAGTACGGTAGGTGGCCGGTCTTCCGCCGCGCCGGGTTGAGCCGGATCTCGCGCGGCGTCGAGTCGGTCAGCTTCTCGATGTCGACGAGGCCGTCGACCCACCAGAAGAACGAGCCGTGGTGGATCTCGTTCGGCCGCGCCATGCCGCGCCGCTTGGCGAGGAAGCGGCCGCGGCCGGTCGTGTCGACCACCCAGCCGGCGGCGACCTCCCGCCGCTCCGGGCCGTCCACTCCGGGCACCTCGAACGCCACCCGGTGGGGCCCCTCGGCCAGCGCGCCATCGCCGCCCGACTCCGCCAGCTCGACGTCGAGCGCTTTCGCCCCGAGGACGAACCGGAAGCGCGGGCTCTCGAGGTTCCGGCGCAGCAGCTCGCGCTCGATCTCGTTTCGGTCGAGCTGGTAGCTCGCGACGTTCGAGAACGGGCGGATGAAGCTCTGCGAGTAGTCCTCGAAGCGGTCGCCCGGGCCGTCCGCGGCCGTCGCCGCCGTCGGCCAGTAGAAGCGGAGGTTGTACTTCAGGTAGTGGCTGCGGAATAGGTACTCCTCGAGCCCCAGCACCTTCGAGAAGTAGTTCCCGGCGAGCTGGACGAGCGACTCGCCGACCTTCTGCTTCTTCGGCGGAATCTCGTCGCGGCGCTCCACCAGGAGCACGCTCTTTTCGGTCTCGAGCAGCAGGTGCCGGGCGAGCGACAGGCCGGCGAGGCCGGCTCCGAGGATCACCACGTCTTGGCGGGTTTCAGAGTCCATGAGCGAACATCTCCCGCGGCGCGATCTCGGGGGCCGCTCCCGTGGCGCCGAGGAGGGCCTCGGCTCCCTGAATGGCGGAGACGATGACCGGGGTGATCCCTCCCCCGGGGCGGGTCCAGTGACCCACCAGGTAGAGCCCGTCGACCGGGCCTTCCACTCCCGGCCGGCGGGCGCCGAGCTGATCGGGCGACATCTCCCAGCCGAGCATCGCGCCCGCCCGGTTGCGCGTGAACCGCCGGGCGGTGCGCGCGGAGGCCGACAGGCAGACGGTGATGCGGTCGGAGACGCCCGGCAGGACCGATTCGAAGTGATCGAGGACGAAGCGCTCGATCCGCCGCTTGTGCCCGTCCCAGTCGAACGGCTCGCCCGCCGAGTCGTGGCCGGGGGCGTGCCAGTCCATGTCGAGCACCTTCTGGAGGATCACCGCCTGCCGCCCCTCCGGGGCGATCTCCGGGTCGTAGACGGACGGCGAGAAGATCTTACAGATCAGCCCGTCGCGGCCGACCCGGTCCGGATCCCAATGAGCCCAGTGGTACCCCTGGACCTCCTCCAGCTGCTCGATCGGCACGCCCTCGAGCCCGACGTGGGTGAGGAAGCAGGGGAAGCTCGGACGCATCGCCCGCACCGCAGCCCGGTCCTCCGGCGGCACGTGCGCGGGACCGAGCAGGCGCTCGTAGGTCTCCGCCAGGTCGGCGTTCGAGACCACCGCCCCGGCGTGCACCGTCCGCCGCCCGCGGTGCGGCCCGCGCGTCGTCTCGAGCTCGACCCCGCGGACCGCCCCCTCCTCGACCACGATTCGCTCGACCCGGGTCGACATCGCGATGTGGCCGCCCCGCTCCTCGAAGCAGCGCGCGAGATCGTCGGCGAACGCCTGCGAGCCGCCCTTCGGGTAGTAGTTGCCCAGGAAGTACGACAGGCGCAGCATCGAGTCGAAGACGAACGAGGTGCGTGACGGCGGCGAGCCCCAGTGCGGGCAGTCGGCGGTCAGGACCAGCTTCAGCCGCTCGCTCGCGAAGCTCCGGTCGAGAACCTCCGAGAGCGTCAGCGGCTCGAGCTCGCGGAAGCGGCGCGTCTCGCGCCCCCGGAAGTAGGCGAGCAGGCCGAGCAGGTAGGCCTCGCGCGCCTCGCCGAAGAAGCGCTCGATCGCCGCCCGCTCGTCGGGGAACTCCTGGTCGAGCCGGGCGCGGTAGGTCGCGAGATCGGCCGGCACATGGAAGCGGGAGCCGTCCGGCAGGTGGAAGGTGTCGACCGGGTCCATGCGCACCCACTCGGTCTCCACCCCCAGCTCGCCGAGCAGGCGGCCGGGCAGCGTCGCCGGGTTGCCGAGGAGCGGATAGAAGTGGGTCGAGGCGTCGAAGGTGATGCCGCCGCGCCGGAAGGTGGAGCAGTAGCCGCCGGTCATGTAGTGCTGCTCGACCATGAGCACCGAAAGCCCCTCGCGCGCGAGCAGGTTGGCGGCGACCAGGCCGCCGACGCCGGAGCCGACGACCACCGCGTCGTACAACTCGCGCGGCGCGCGGTCCCGCAGTCCCCGGAAGAGGCGCTTCACCCGGCCTCCTCCGCCCCGTCCGGCGACGGCTCCTGCGGCCGGTTGCGGCCGTAGGTTTCGTGCGCCGCCACCGACTCGGCGGTGGCGAGCGCGGCGCTGAACGACAGCTCGCCGGCGAGCACCATGGCGGTCGCGATCTCGGCCAGCTTCGGCGCGTCGCCGGTGCCGTGGCAGCCGAGCATCGACAGGCACTCCCGGAAGGTCGGCAGCTCGGTGCCGCCGCCGACCGTCGCCACCACCAGCGCCGGCAGGGTCACCGAGGCGTGGAGGCCGCCATCGGACGCGAGCTCCATCTCGGTGATCGCGATCGCCGAGTTGGCGATGTTCGCGACGTCCTGGCCGGTGGCGATGAAGAGCCCGGTCAGGCCGTTCGCGGCGTGCGCGTTGTGGCCGAGGGCGCCGCCCTGGAAATGGCCGAGCGCCGTGTCGTGAAAGAGGGCGGCGAGCGCCTCCGGCGTGGTGCCGAGGACCGTCCGGACGACCCGCCGAGGCAGGTGGGCACCGGCGGTCACCTTTTTGCCCTTGCCGCCGGCGAGGAGTACGCCGGCCGTGCGCTTCTCCGCCTCGCGGCCGCTGAACAGGAGGAAGCGCTCCGGGCCTCCGCCCTCGGATCGGAGGTGCTCGGCGAGCCAGCGACAGGCGAGGTCGGCGGCGCGCGAGACCATGTTCATGCCGTGCGCGTCGCCGGTCGAGAAGCGAAAATCGACGATCACCCGCCGCCCCACCGGGTGCGGCTCCAGTCGGAGGAGCCGGCCGTGCTCGGTGGTCGACTCGGCGATCTCCCGCAGCTTCGGCTCGAGCTCCGGCAGCCGGCGCGCGAAATCCCGCGCCTCGGCGACACCGGCGAAGACGAAGACCGGCGAGATGACGTTCTCGTCCTGCCAGATCCGCACGGTCGCGCCGCCGGCGCGGGTGAGCGCCACCATGCCTCGCTCGTACGAGCGCACGAGGGTGCCCTCGGTGGTGGCGAGCGGGACGTAGAAGACCCCGTCGGCGTGCTCGCCGTTCACCCGCAGCGGCCCCGCCACGCCGACCGGCACCTGGATGGCGCCGACCGGGTTCTCGATGTTGCCGCGGAGCGCCTCGCCGGGCAGGGTCGAGCGACCGACGTGGTCGAGCCGGGCGCCGGTCGTCTCCTCGACCCAGGCGCGGCGGCGCGCCACGGCCTCGTCCGAATAGCCCTGCTGCTCCATGCGGGGCACCAGAGCCACCTCTCGCTTCGCGCGCGACTTCGTCATCTCCAGCCCCTCTCCCCCGGCGAACTCAGAGTAATCGAAGAACCTCAGGCCGCTCCGAGCAGGAGCGCGTACGCCCCGCCGTGACGGTCGACGGCGGTGGCGAGCCCGACCTCGGCGCGCACCGCCGCCGTCTCGCGGAGGATCCCCGGCAGCGGGAACCCCTCCTCCAGATCGTCGAGACCGGCGACGCCCGGCAGCCGCCCGCTGCCGAACGCTCCGAGCAGCGCCACCGCCTGGAAGGCGCCGGAAGCGCCGAGCGCCTCCCCGAGCATCGACTTGACGGCGGTGACCGGCAGGCTCTGCGCCCGCTCGCCGAGCGCCCGCGCCACCCCCGCCGCCTCGCGCGGGTCGAGCGCCACGCTGCCGCTGCCCGACGCCGACAGACAGTCGACCTCGTCCGGCGCGAGCCCGGCGGCGGCGAGCGCCGCCTCGACCGCCCGCGCGACCGCATCGGTCCCGGCCGCCGGGTCGCGTCCGCGCGACGGGTCGAAGGCGGCGCCGTGACCGAGCACTCGGCCGAGGATCCGCCGACTCCGCGCGGCGGCCGTCTCCTCGCTCTCCAGCACCAGGAGCGCCGCGCCCTCGGCGGGGGCGAAGCCGTTGCGCCGGGCGTCGAACGGGACCGGCCGGGGCTCCCCTCCGCGACCGTTCGATCCCGCCAGCAAGCCGCAGCGGGCGAAGCCGACGATCGCCTCGAACGAGACCTCGTCGGCGCCCCCGGCGAGCAGCGTCTCGGCTTCCCCGCCCGCCACCAGGTCGGCCGCCTGGCCGAGCGCCTGGAGCCCGGCGACGGTGCCGCCGGAGACGGTCGCGTTGACGCCGCGCAGGTCGTGCCAGATCGCGACCTGCCCGGCCGCCGCGTTGATCACGCTGTTGGCGAAGTCGAACGGCTTGACGTAGTTGGGGCCGGCGGTGAGCGCCCGGCGGTCGAACTCGGCGATCGTCCGGACACTCCCGAACATCGTCCCCAGGACCAGGCCGATCTCGCGCTCGCGCGGCGGCACCGCCTCGCGCGGGTCCTCCTGCACCGGCCGCTCCTCGCCGCCGGCGGCGAGCGCCAGCGACGCCGCCACCACCGCCATCCGTCCGGTACGGTCGAGCGGCCGGACGTTGCCGCGCCCGAGGTAGGCCGACGGGTCGAAGCCGCGCACCTGGCCGGCCGGCGGCGCCTCGACGTCGCCGGTCTCGATCTCTTCGATCGGCGCCAGGCCGCTCTCGCCGCGGCAGAGCGCCTCGTGCAGACGCTCCGGCGAGTCGCCGAGCGGCGAGACGAGGCCGACGCCGGTGACGACGATCGCGGGGCGGCTCCCCTCCCCAATCAAGGCCGCACCTCCCGGAAGAGCACCGACGCGTTGTTGCCGCCGAAGGCGTAGGCGTTGTTCATCGCCACCCGCACCGGCATCTCGCGCGCCTCGTTCGGCACGCAGTCGACCTCGAAGTCCGGGTCCGGCTCGTGGAAGTTGATGGTCGGCGGCACCTTACCGGTGGCGATCGCGAGGGCGCAGGCGACCGACTCGATCGCCGACGCCGCGCCCATCGTGTGGCCGAGCATCGACTTGATCGACGACATCGGCAGCCGCCGCGCCCGGTCGCCGAACAGCCGGTGGGCGGCGATCGCCTCCAGCCGGTCGTTGGTCGGCGTGCCGGTGCCGTGCGCGCTCACCCACGACACGTCGTCCGGGGCGAGCCCGGCCGAGCGCAGCGCCCGCTCCATCGCCCGCGCCGCGCCCGCGCCCTCCGGGTGCGCCGCCGTCATGTGGTGGGCATCGCACGACAGACCGTAGCCCGCCACCTCGGCGTAGACCGTGGCGCCGCGCGCGAGCGCCCGGTCGAGCGGCTCGAGCACCAGCACCGCCGCACCCTCGCCCGGGATCATTCCCTGCCGGCCGCGGTCGAACGGCTGGCAGATCTCGGGTGCGATGGCGCCCAGGCGCGCGAACCCGGTGTAGGTGATGCGGGAGAACGAGTCGGCCCCGCCGGCGAGCATCAGGTCGGCACGGCCGGCGGCGAGGGCGTCCGCCGCGTAGGCGATGGCGTAGTTGCCGGCCGCGCAGGCGGTCGGGATCATCGCGTTGACCCCGCCGAAGCCGACCTCGGCCGCCACCGCCGAAGCGATCGAGTGGCACGGGTAGAGGTCCATGAACTCCGGCCCCACCCGCGCGAGCTCCCCCTCGACCACCCGGTCGTCGAACGCCTCCACCTCGCGCGGCTCCCCCGAGGTGGTGCCCATCGCGACCCCGGCCCGGCCGGGGTCGAGCGCCGACCGGTCGTCGGGGTCGAGACCGGCGTCGGCGAGCGCCAGCCGGGCGGCGGCGGCGGCGAGCTGCGACGCCCGCCCCACCTCCTCCGGCGCCAGCGTCCGGAGGTGCTCCTCCGGCCGGAAGCCCGCGATCTCGCCGCCCACGTGCACCGGATAGCGCGACGTGTCGAACGAGCGCACCGGCCCGATCCCGCTCCGGCCGGCGAGCAGCGACTCCCAGAGCGCGTGCCGGCCGGAGCCGATCGAGGAGACCACCCCGAGCCCGGTGACGGCGATGCCGCGCTTCACCGTCACGCCACCTCGGCGTGGAGCCGGCCCTGCTCGGCCAGCCGGTCCTGCACCAGCGCCACCGTCTGGTCGACCGAGTCGAGCCCGCGCATCCGCTCCTCCGGCAGCTCGAGCTTGAACTCGTAATCGACGTCGACGCCGATCTCGAGCAGCGACAAGGAGTCGAGCCCCAACTCCTGGGTGAACGATGCGCCGTCCCCGATCGACTCCGGGTCGATGCTGGTCACGTTGGCGATGATCTCCTTGACCTTGGTCTTGATCTCGATGACGTCCATGCCATTCACTCCTTGTCGCTCAGGTGGCCCGCTCCAGCGCGGGCCGGGGGGTTCAACGATCCCTGCTCCGCGATCCCCTCAAAGGCCGAGCCGTTTCGGAATTCGCGAAACATCGTTTCATGGCGAACAGCGGATGCTCCCGAGATTCCGACCGCGGGCCCCTCGCCGCGGGGAGCCGACACCACTGCCGGGCCCTCGCGAGAGAAGGCGATCGGACGGCCCCCCGACCTGTCCACCGTCTGATCGTCTACCGGGTGCTACTCCGCACTTCTACCGGGCAGTGCGTCGAACGCTCGACACGTTTCACCGCCATAAACTACGGCGCCCATTCACGTTATCTCGCAGTCAATGGACTCGTGGCACGCTCGACGCCTACACTCGGAAGTCCCGGGCATGATACTGGAAACGGCCCCCGAAGCGGGAGACGATCTCGTGACGCGGTGCGGCGGCGGCGGGCGGGTGGCGCGGGGGGCTACTCGTCCTCGACCACGACGGCGGTGCCGTAGACCATCAGCTCGGCGGCGCCGCTCATGACCTCGGCGGTCGAGAAGCGGATCATCAGGACTGCGTTGGCGCCCAGGCCCTCGGCCTCCTCCGCCATCCGGTCGAGAGCCTGCTCGCGCGCCTCGGCGAAGAGCTTGGTGTACTCCGAGACCTCCCCGCCCACCAGGTTGCGCAGGGCGGCCATGATGTCGCGCCCGACGTGGCGGGTGCGGATGGTGTTGCCGCGGACCAGGCCGAGAGTGCGGACGACGCGCTTGCCGGCGATCTCCGAGGTGGTGGTGACGATCACTTGAGGACGCTCCGGTAGCGGTCGGTCGGGAGGGCACGGAGCCGGTCGACCAGGACCGACACGCCGAGGAGCGCCGGCCCGCCGACGGCGGCCGCGGCGAGGAGCTTGACGCCCAGCGACCCGGGCGCCACCAGGAGCTCCCAGACGCCGAGCCCGGCCAGAACCACCAGCCAGGCGACGACGATCCCCCAGCCGAGCCGGCGGGCGACGAGGGAGAGCGTGCCGCGCGGGCGCTCGTCCCACTGGTCGTCGGGCACCGGCACGAAGGGGGTCGAACGGCTCGCCGAGCGCAGGCCGGAGAGCTCGTCCAGGATGGCCCGGCAGGCCGCGCAGTCCTCGAGGTGGAGGCGCACGCGCTGGGCGCCCGCCTGCGTCAGCTCCCGGTCGATGTAGCCGGAGAGCAGAGCGTCGTCGAAGGCGGCCGGACAGCGGTCGGTCACGGTGCACCTCCGGAGCCGCCCGAGAGCTCGCGCCGCAGCGAGCGGCGGGCGGCGTGGAGCCGGGACATGACGGTCCCGAGCGGGATCTGGAGCACCGCCGCGATCTCCGCGTACGACAGATCCTGGTAGTCGCGCAGCACGAGGATCTCTCGGTGGGCGTCGGTCAGCTCGTGGAGCGCGGTCCAGATCCTCCGCTGGAGCTGCCGGCGGGTGAGACGGTCGTCGGGACCGAGCTCCGGCGTGGTCGACTCGGGGAAGCCGTCTTCGATCAGCGCGTCGAGCGAGACCGCCGGGCGCGCACGGCGGCGGCGGCGGACGTCGTAGACGCGGTTCCTCACGATGCGGGCGAGCCAGGGGCGCAGCGGCCGCTCCGGATCGAAGCGCGAGAAGGTCTGGAACAGGCGCAGGAGCGCGTCCTGCGCCACGTCGCGCGCGTCGTCGGGGTCCCCGAGGAGCTGGAGCGCGAGCACGTAGGCCGGCCCACGCACCCGGCGGGCGAGCTCCTCGCGCGCCTCGGCGTCGCCGCTCCGGGCGAGCTGGACGAGGGTCGCCTCGGCCACCTGCGGCCCACCGGCCGCGGACGACGAAGCGAGGGTCTCGGCGTTCATGACGGTTGGTACGCGGCGCGTGGCGAATTGATTCGCCCGATTCGCCGATTCGTCAAAACAACCCCAGCTGCTCCCCGCCCGGCCGGCGGAAGGCCGCGGTCGAGAGCTCCGCCCGCGGGGCATCGAGGCCGTAGCGCCGCTTCCAGGTCGCGAACATCGCCCGCACCTGCTCCGCGAACGGACCCTCGCCGCGCATCCGGTCGCCGAAGCGCGAGTCGTAGAGCTTGCCGCCGCGCAGGTCTCGCACCCGGTTGAGCACCTTCTCCTTGCGGTCCGGAAAGTGCTCCTCCAGCCAGCGCTCGAAGAGCGGCGCGACGGCACCCGGCAGGCGCAGCATCACGTACGCCGCCCGGCGCGCCCCGGCCGCGGCCGCCGCCTCCAGGATGCGCGGGATCTCGTGGTCGGTGATCGCCGGCACCACCGGCGCCACCATCACCCCGACCGGCACGCCGGCCTGTGCCAGCCGCTCGACCGCCTTCAGCCGCTCGCGCGGGTGGGCGGCCCGCGGCTCCATCCGGCGCGCCAGGTTCGGATCGAGGGTGGTGATCGAGAGCGAGACCGCCGCCGCGCCGTGCGACGCCAGCTCGCCGAGCAGGTCCGCGTCGCGCGCCACCAGCGCGCTCTTGGTGATCACCGCCACTGGGTTCCGGTGCTCCACGAGCACCTCCAGGCAGCGGCGGGTCAGCTCCAGCTTGCGCTCGATCGGCTGGTACGGGTCGGTCACGCCCGAGAGCGCCAGCACCTGCGGCTTCCAGCGCGGCGAGCCGAGCTCGCGGGCGAGCAGCTCGGGCGCGTCCTCCTTGACCAGGATGCGGCTCTCGAAGTCGAGCCCGGCGGAGAAGCCGAGGTACTCGTGGCTCGGCCGTGCGTAGCAGTAGATGCAGCCGTGCTCGCAGCCGCGGTAGGGGTTGACCGAAGCGTCGAAGCCGACGTCCGGGCTGTCGTTGGTCGCGATCACCGAGCGCGACGTATCGCGCAGGTACTTCGTTTCCACCCGTCCCGGCCCGTCCTCCGACGGCCCCCACGGAGCTTCCTCGAAGTCGACCTCGATCGTCTCGAACCGGTTGAGCGGGTTCGACGAAGCGCCGCGGCCGTGGACCACGCGAAGGCTGGGAGGAGCTTCCGGCATCGCGGCCCAGCATACACCACATCCGCCCGATTACCGCCAAGGCTTCGCTCCGCCCCATCCGACTCATGACCATGGTATGGTGACCACACGAGGATCCGCCATGACGACGACCATCTCCAAGTCCCGCTTCAAGCCCCGCGCCCTCGAGTACTTCCGCCAGGTCGAGAAGACCGGCGAGGAGGTGGTGATCACCGATCGGGGGCGGCCGGTGGCGAAGATCGTTCCGTACGCGTTCGATCCCGCCGAAGTGCTCGCGTCCTTGCGCGGCACCGTCCTCCGGTACGACGACCCGACCGAGCCGGTGGCGGTCGGCGACTGGGAAGCCTTGCAAGAAGATTGATGCTGCTCCTCGACACGCACGTCTGGGTCCGCTGGGTGTCGGAGCCGGACGCTCTGTCCGAAGCGGCCGACGGAGCCATCCGCGCCGCGATCGAGGCCGGAGAGACCCTGCGGCTCTCCTCGATCAGCGTCTGGGAGATCGCCCTGCTGGTGGCGAAGGACCGGCTCCACCTGTCGATCGACGTGCGCGAGTGGATCGATCGGACCGAGGCGCTACCGCTCTTCGAGTTCGTCCCGGTGGACAACGAGATCGCGCTGCGCTCTGTCGAGCTTCCCCCGCCCCTGCACGCCGACCCGGCCGACCGGATCCTCGCCGCCACCGCGGAGCTCCGGGAGCTCCGCCTGGTGACCGCCGACCGCCGCCTGCGGGAGTACCCGCTCATCGAGACGATCTGGTAGTTCGCCATGACCCGCAGATCACGCTGGGAGGAGCGGGAGGTCGGGGTGGGGCCGCACCCGGAGCCGTGGCCGGTCGACCCGCGGCTCGACCCGGAGCTGCTGGCCGGGGGGGACCGCCGGAACGTCGTCGACCGCTACCGCTACTGGCGCGTCGAGGCGATCCAGGCGGACCTCGACCGCCGGCGCCACCCCTTCCACGTCGCGATCGAGAACTGGTTCCACGACCCGAACATCGGCGCCGTGGTGAGGAACGCCAACGCCTTCCTCGCCCGCTCGGTACGCATCGTCGGCGCGCGCAAGTGGAACCGGCGCGGGGCGATGATGACCGAGGTCTACCAGCACGTCGTCCACCACGAGACACTCGACGACCTCGCCGCCTGGGCCCGGGCCGAAGACCTGCCGGTGGTCGGCATCGACAACCTCGCTGGCTCGCGCTCGCTCGCCGAGGCGGATGATGAGGATCTGCCGCGCGCCTGCGTGCTCCTCTTCGGCCAGGAGGGACCGGGCCTGTCCGAGGACGCGCGGGGGCTCGTGCGCTCGGTCCTCCACATCCCGCAGCACGGCTCCACCCGCTCGATCAACGCCGGCGCGTCCTCGGCGGTCGCCATGTACGAGTGGTGCCGGCGCTGGGCCTGCTAACATCCCCTCTCCGCCACCGATCCGCCGCTTCGGCACCGCGCCGCGCCTCTCCGAACCATCTCCGTGTCCTCCGTGGAGGAAACCGATGTACGACCTGGGCATCCGTAGGGAGACCAAGAACCGCTGGGAACGCCGCGCGCCGCTCACCCCGCTCCACGTCGAGGAGCTCGTGCGCGACCAGGGGCGCAACGTGCTCGTGCAGCCGTCCGAGCTGCGGGTCTTCGGCGACGAAGAGTACCGGGCCGCCGGCGCCGCGCTGGGCGAGGATCTCTCCGAGTGCCGGGTGATCCTCGGCATCAAGGAGGTGCCGCCGCCCGAGATCGTGCCCGAGCGCCCGCATCTCGCCTTCTTCCACGTCATCAAGGGGCAGGAGGGCGGGCTGCCGATCCTGCGCCGCGCGCTCGAGACCGGCGCCAGCCTGATCGACTACGAGCCGATCGTCGACCGTTACGGCAAGCGCCTCCTCTTCTTCGGCAAGCAGGCCGGCCACGCCGGGATGATCGACGCCCTCTGGACGCTCGGCCGGCGCCTCGCCGCCGAGGGCATCGACACCCCCTTCGCCGGCGTGCGCCAGGCTCTCGCCTACGACCGCCTGGAGGACGCGCTCGAGACGCTCGCCGGTACCGTCGGCCGGGAGATCCGCGAGAACGGCCTGCCGCCGGAGATCCACCCGCTGGTGATCGGCTTCACCGGCGGCGGCAACGTCTCGCAGGGCGCCCAGGAGGTGCTCGGCCGGCTGCCGGTGGTCGAGGTCCACCCGGAGGACCTTCCCGACCTCGGCGCCCAGCGCGAGCTCTCCCACCGCACCCTCTACAAGGTCGTCTTCCGGCGCGAGGCGCGCCGCCGCTTCGAGCGCCACCTGCCGCACCTGACGGTGCTGGTCAACGGCATCTACTGGGAGCCGGGGGACCCGCGGCTGGTCGGCTGGGAAGACCTGGACGCGCTCTGGCAAGACGGGGGGAAGGACGGCGGCACACCCCGCCTGCGCGTGATCGCCGACCTCTCCTGCGACGTGGCCGGCTCGATCGAAGCGACGGTGCGCGGCACCGACCCGGGCGACCCGGTCTACGTCGTCGACCCGGCCACCCGGCGCGACACACCCGGCGTCGAGGGGCGCGGCCCGGTGGTGCTCGCGGTCGACAACCTGCCGGCCGAGCTGCCGCGCGAGGCGTCCGAGCACTTCGGCGACTCGCTCTTCCCCTTCCTCGGCGGCCTGATCGCGGCCGACTTCCGGTGCGACTTCGAGCACCTGTCGCTGCCGGCCGCGATCCTGGAGGCCCTGGTCACCCACCGCGGCGAGCTGACCCCGCGCTACCGCTACCTCGAACGCTTCCTCGCCCCGACCCGACAGGAAGTGCCGGCGTGAAGCGCGTCCTCGCCCTCGGCGCCGGGCTGGTGGCCAAGCCGCTGGTCGACGAGCTCCTCTCCCGGCCGGACGTC